>JAQXBQ010000257.1 GCA_029252325.1 Akkermansiaceae bacterium | reverse complement strand
CAAACTTCTTTCAGATGCTGCTCATCGACACCATCAGCAACGCCAATACTCTTCAATAACCCATCAACAAATTCACTCGGCTGGTGAATGTTTCTGGCTGGGTTAGGTGGGTTGAGCCCTCCTAACCACTCAATTAAAATACGTGCACGGGCTTTTCTCTGCTGATCGCTCGCAGAGCCAACTCGTTTACTTTGTTTACCTCGCTTAGCCTGTTTAGCTTGAGGCGTGCGCATATCAGGCTCTGAATCAGAACCCTCATTGCTATCCACATTCGAATTATTCGCCGCCATCATCGCCGATTGCCTCTACCGGGCAACCATCCATCGCTTCCACGCACTGTTCGCGCTCCTCATCATTTTCTGGCTGCTTATAAACATAGGAATAACCTTCGTCTTCCTCACGGCGGAAGTTATTGGGAGCCGTCTCACGGCAGAGGTCACAGTCGATGCACTGGCTATCTACATAGAAAGTGCCTTTAATATTTTCTGGATTGATATCTTCTTTATCTGCCATGTTCCTAAATTGGGTGATGTTGTCAGCGCCTGCTTCGCCCAAGACCACGCTAAAATCAAGCCCGAATTTACCTCTTTCAAGATAACTCAGCCTTATTCAAGCCGCCAAGCTTGATGATATTTCGGTTGCTAAGCATGTCATCAACAGACTCGACAAGAGACATGCAGGTCAGATACGTTTTTATCAGAGTAGATTGAATCATAACCCGTATCCCCCCTTTAATAAGCATACGACCATGAGTAACCCAAAAAAGGATCCAGCATGCGTTGAAGATATTGAGATGGGGGACGCTCATAAAGGGGCATGGCTGGATCTTGGACCCAGACATAGCCATAATGCGACGAGGCGTCACGGTTTCACCGCCTTGTCTCAATTGTTTACTGCTACTCAAAGTAAGCTCTCGCTGAGTAAGCCAGAAAAAATCAGTCTTTTATCGATAGCGTTAATTTTCTTGAGCCTCGGCATATGGGCTGGCTTCTGGCTGAAACAAAAAAATCACATCGCCAGTGGCAACGAGGTGGCAAAGTTATCATCCAAAGGAGCCTATGCCACGATCTCTCATTTCTCCAGCTATTGGCAAAGACACACTAATACCCCCGGTATTAAAATAGGAGCTGTGGCTATTCCTACTGCCACGATCACACTGAGGAAGGATTCTTCGTCAGGAGCACTTCGCCTCTACTTTTTCGATTCCAAGAAGAAGAGTGTGGGAGACCCCGTCACCATAAGCTTTCAGAACGGTATGTTTCTGAATGGTAGTGATACGATCACAATCACTGCGTCTGACGGTTTTCACAATGTCGTAGATTTTGATACCTACCAGTTGGGCGACCTTGGCACATGGAGCGTCGAAATTCTTGAGGCAAAAGGCGAGATGGAGCCGAGAGCAAATTTTTCGCTTCTTTTTCAATCGGACATTTCCCCCAGCTTACGCTAACAGCCTGTCTTCGCAGTGTAGCTATTCCAACAAGCTTTCTGCCATCGCTCTAGCTTGCTCACCACCACCACCAAGCATGCGAACTAACTCCTCAATGCGGCCCTCTCCACTGACCGGCACCAAACGAGAACATGTCCTGCCCGATTCTACTTCTTTGCTAACTACAAAATGATGGGCCGCAACAGCCGCTACTTGAGGGAAATGGGTGATTGAGACCACCTGATGTTGTTCGCCTAAGCGTGCCATCTTACGGCCAACCGCCCGTGCAATTTCTCCACCCACATTAGCGTCGATTTCATCGAACACCATGAGAGGAGTTGCGTCCTGTTTAGCCAAAGCACTTTTCACAGACAACATCACTCGCGAAATCTCACCACTCGATGCAATTTGTCTCAATGGCTTCATCGGCTCACCTGGGTTAGGGCCAAATTCAAATTCGACATCTTCGAGCCCGCTCATGCTCGGCTTTGCATGTGGCATCAAGCGCACGTCAAAAGCTGCTTGTTTAAAACCAAGCTCTTTTAAGTGATGGGCAATATCCTTGCCTAACTTAGGCGCAAAGCGACGTCGCTGATCACTCAATTGATCGCCTAACTTGTCTATATCAACACGAGCAATATCAACTTCTGCCTCGAGAGATTTCAAATGCTCAGTGCGATTCTCTACTTGATCGAGTCGCTGAGCGACATCCTCCCTGTGCGCCAACACATCCTCCAGTGATGGTCCATACTTTCTCTTCAACGACTCCAACATGTTGATTCGCTCTTCGAGGCGTAGTAATTCAGCTGGATCGGTATTGAGCTCCTCGAGGTATTGAGCTAACCCATATTCCATCTCCTGAAGCTCAAGCGCGGTTTTATCGACACCCTCCAGAGTAGCTCGAAGCTCTGGATCTAGCTTTTCCAAATCACGACTCACTCTCTGCAGATGTCCTATTTGTAAATTAAGTGAATCATCTCCGCCCCCCAGTAAGGATAGAGCCGCGCCTAGCAACTCGGATAAATGTGAGCTATTTGATGCACGCTGGTAGGTAGATTCTAATTCACTTGCTTCGTCGATATTGATATCTGCAGCATCGATCTCCCCAAGCTGGTGTGAGAGCAGGTCTAACTCTCTTGCATCAGCCATACCCTGCGTTTGGAAATCTTCCAAGGCTTGCAGTTTATCTCTCCAGCCGCGCCATTTAGCACGATACTGAGTGCATAGCTCGGTAATGCCTGCGTAGGCATCTAGCATAGCAAGCTGTCGATCCGTAGACAACAACCCCTGGTGATCATGCGGGCCGTGTAAATCAACGAGATGCGCACCTAAGCTTTTCAGAAGGTTCAGCGTTGCCGGTGAATTATTAACAAATTGCTTATTCGAAGACTGACCGATGACACGTTTGATAATGAGTTGCCCCTCCTCACACGGCTCTAATCCTGACTCCGTCAGCACCGCATTAAAAAGCGGGACGTTGACCAAGTCAAAAACAGCCTCAACCACACAACTACTCTCACCGGTTCGAATCAATGCCTTATCAGCCCGTTCACCCAAAACCAGCTTTAGGGCACCTACAATCACAGATTTCCCTGCTCCTGTCTCCCCCGTTACGCCTATGAGGCCAGTATCCAAATGCCACTCCAACTCATCAACGAGCGCGAGGTTTTTTACTTTTAGCAAACTCAACATAATCTTCGTGAACCAATCTCCTTGGCTCGATAGGGGTGATTATGCAAAGCTGAGCCCAAGTTGAAACCTGAAATTTGCCTCACTTTCCTCGGCACCAGTACATCCACTGGTGTTCCCGTCATTGGATGCAGCTGTTCCGTATGCACATCTGATGATCCCAAGCTCAAACGCACCCGCTCCTCAATTCATCTAAAAACGCCTGAATATTCTATTCTCGTTGATACAGGACCAGATTTGCGTGAACAGGCATTGCGCGAAAACCTAGTATCGGTAGATAGCGTGCTCTATACCCACGCTCACCTTGATCATGTCACTGGCTTTGATGAGTTGAGAGCATTTTGTTGGCACCGAGATTCTCCCCTACCCATTTATGGCTCTCCCAAATGCCTCAACGAAATAAAGCGAATCTACGAATGGGCCTTTCAACCCGCCAATACTAATCGGGGATATGTAAGGCCAGAACCTATCGAAGTCACTGCTGCATTTTCGCTGGGAGAGCTCACCATCACTCCCATTAGCGTAGAACATGGTAATATCGACACCCACGGCTACCGCTTTGATTACCCAGGAGCCCCATCAATCGCCTATCTCCCTGATGTAAAAACAATCCCTGAAGCAAGCCAACAACTACTCCAAGACGTGTCAGTTCTTATCATCGACGCTCTTCATAAACGCGACCATCCCACGCACATGAATCTCAGCGAATCCGTAGCAATGGCTACGAAGCTAAAAGCGAAACATGTATATCTGACCCATCTCTCACATGAGCTTGACGTTGATGAGACTTTGGGTGAGCTTGATGAGCCATTTCAATTTGCTTACGACGGCCTAAAACTTACGTTTCCTGCTATCGGTTGAGCCATAGGCTGTAACTATTTTTGGTCATTAGTTCTGACTTACGTTATGAAAAATATCATTGTTATATTAACACTCTCTATTCTTGCTGCAAAGGCTAGCCCCATTGCTCCTGAAAGTGTTGCCGTTCTATATAATAGCAATATTCCACAGTCCATGGACTTGGCGGCTCACTATGCCCAAATGAGAAAGATTCCAATGGAAAACCTCATTGGCATCCAGCTTACTGAGCGTGGTCAAATCTCGCGAAGCGCCTACAACACATCATTACGTGACCCCCTAAGGAATGCTTTCAGTGCCCGCGGATGGTGGACATTGGGTCGAACCGCGGAGGGCATGATCATGCCTGCAACATGCAAAATAAGCACTCTAGTATGCATGCGTGGCATTCCATTCAAGATCGCACGTGAGGTCATTGCACCGAACCCAACAGAGCCTTCGCCCAAACCAAAGACTCCGTTCGCCCAATCCAATGAAGCCTCCGTTGATTCTGAGCTAGCGATGATGGGCATACAAGGAATACCCACGGAGGGCCCGTTGAATAACCCTTACTTCAAAAAAGACCAGTCATTCGCAAGCTCAAAACTACCAATAATGCTCCTGGTTGGGCGTATCGATGGGCCGAGTTATGAAATCTGTAAACGCATGATCAACGACGCCGTCGCCACTGAATCCCGAGGTCTATGGGGCATGTGTTATGTGGATATCGCCAAAAAAGGAGGTGGCTACGCTAGCGGAGATGAATGGCTAGAAAATATTGCAGAACTTAATTTTTTCACTGGTATTCCGACTGTGATTGATAGGAACAAGCAAACCTTCACCACCAACTACCCTATGAACGATGCCGCCCTGTATTATGGCTGGTACACAAAACATCGTAATGGATCATTACTCAACGAGCAGTTCCAATTTCGACAAGGAGCAGTAGCAACACACTTACACTCATTCAGCGCGAGCAACCTGAGAGACAGCAATAGCCACTGGTCAGGACCCATCCTCGCCAAGGGAGCTGCAGCTACTCTAGGCAATGTTTACGAGCCTTACTTGCATCTGACACACCATTTAGATGTTTTTCATGACCGCTTAATAAAAGGATTCTCACTAGTCGAAGCCGCCTACATGGCCGCCCCTGTTCTTTCATGGCAACACGTGGTGCTGGGTGACCCTCTTTACCGACCATTTCTTCATCTCAATGGTAGTGGCGAGCTAGCTCAACAGGACCGCGATTACCGCGCTATAAGACTGGCTCATGAAAACTGGGGCAAGCAACCCGACACCCTCGTGCAAAAACTGCGCACAGCTGCAGCGGCCAAAAACAACGGTAAATTATACGAGTATTTAGGACTATGGCATCGCCAACAAAAAGATCACAAAGTTGCGATCGCCTTCTTTGATTCCGCAAGTAAGAAACACATCAAAGAGTCGGACCAACTACGTCAATGGCTCTACACCGCTGATATTCATCGAGAGACGGGCAATAAGCGAACAGCCATTGCAATACTGAGGCAAGTCAGCCAAATGATTCCGGCTATTCCAGAATCTAAAACTATTGTAGCACTCTTGAACATCCTCGACCCGCCAGCGCCACCTCCGGCTAAACTGCCGGCAGCAGGCACCGCAGAAAAAAAGACGATACAAAGTCCCCCGCCGGTTACAGCTGAGCCATAGGAACTCGTGCTCATTTTTGATTTGTTTAGCTGCTATCTTAATATCTGAAACAAAGCACATCACCTTTTCGTATGCTTGTCATGATCTTATTTTTGGAATAAAGATCACCAATCTATCACCCAAAAATCCAACTTAAACAGTCATCGCTCATGAAAATATCCGCCATTAACTCCATCATTGTCTTGTCTCTCGCCTCGACAGCTCTCGCACACCAGCCCGCCTCAGATTCTAAATCCGGTAGCCACCATGAAACACCCGACAGCGGAGCATTCATGACCGTCGTGAACACAGGCCAAGGAGCCTACCGTTATCAAACAGTTCCTGGATTTGGTAAAATCCCAGATGGATCAAAGCTTGGCCCGACTCACGGGGGCGTAGCTGTCGACAATCAAGGGCTCATCTATGTTAGCACGGATGGCCCTAAGTCTATCTGTGTTTTTAAGCCTGACGGCATTTTTGTGAAGTCAATGGCTCCAGAAGCTGCAGCAATTCACGGCATGCAGATTCATACAGAAGGCGACAAACAATTTATTTATGGCGCCAAACGTGGAAAAAATAAGCAAGTGGTCAAAATCGATCTCGACGGCAACATCCTCATGACCATTCCAAACAAAGAAACGACCCAAATACCGGGCGGCATAGGCGGCGTCACCGGTATTGCAGTAGCTCCAGACCATTCCATTTTTGTCAGTATGGGTTATGGATCACAAATGATTCATAAATTTGACCAGACAGGCAAACTTCTCAAATCATTTGGTGGCGCAGGCAGTGGCGATAATCAGTTTAAATCATGTCATGGTCTTGGTATTGACACTCGCTTTGGTCAGCCTCGTCTACTCGTGTGTGATCGCGAAAATCGCCGGCTTGTTCACCTCGATCTTGAAGGTAACTGGATTGGCGTTCATGCCACTGGACTTCGCCGACCATGTGCAGTGACTTTTCATGGTGATTATGCCGCTGTAGCAGAACTCGAAGCTCGTGTCGCCGTTCTTGATAAACAAGGCAGCATCATTTCCCTAGTAGGCGATAATCCCAACAAGGAGCAATGGGCCAAGTTTCCCGTCAAACCTGAGGACCAGAAACCCGGCATTTTCACCGCACCCCACGGACTCAGCTTCGATAAAGACGGCAATCTTTACGTTCAAGACTGGAATGCCACAGGACGCATCAGCAAGATGCAGCGACTGCAAGCCACTGACTGATGGCCGCCAATTGACAGCGGCTTTCAATTTTGCTAAAAACTGTCCAGATACTATCTGATTAAAAAAGTCGCCTCCACAGGCCACCAACCTTAAATAACAACATGCCCAGAATCGTCATCACCGAACTAGATCAACCAGGCCAACCTTACCGGTTCGAACTTGATCGTGAGCTTGTTCGTATTGGGCGGAGAGAAAGTAATAACATCGTATTGAAATGTCGCTCCAGTTCCAGCGACCACTGCACGATGGAACGCATCGACGGCGGATTTATTCTGCGCGACCAAGGTTCAACCAATGGCATCAAAAAAGGTAAGTCTCTGATGCAAATCATCGATCTCAAAGACGGGATGAACATCAGCATGGGGGATGTCAACTTGAGCTTCCAACTCACCGAGGAGGAAATAAAGACCTTGTCGGAAGAATCTTTCCATCCCCACGAATTAGAAAAACAGCCAGCTTCTCCACCTGAGAGTGAAGCCCCCATATCTGACCAAGGTCTACCCGCACTCAAAGAAAGTACTATATCAGATATTGAGGATGTTAGAACAGATCCAGCGGAGAGCCCATCAAACAACTCTGCTCCTGCTCCTCCCGCGCATGGACAACCAATGATTCAATCCAGCAGCAGTTCCATGAAACCGCTGCTTATTTTTATCCTAGTCGTAGTTGCCATCTTTACTGGCATAAGTGTCAGCCATAAAATGCGCACTGGCAATTCCCTCCCCACCAAACTCATCGACTACCTAAAGAGAACTCCTGCAGCAGATAATTCAGGTGCGCCCGAGAAAGCTGCTGACCCCTCTGAAGCTGAAAATTAGACAGCATGCGTTGAACGCGAGAGAAATAGAAAAGTCATATCCACCTTGGCGTGATCATCTCTTATTCAGCCAGTTTTTAGTGGCATATCGCTCAGCCTCAATTTCAGTAACTCGCTCATCAAAGCGGTCATTGGCTTGCCACGTTTCTTGGCTTGCCGCTAATTGAGTGGCGAACTCCTGCCCAAATGCACTAGCATTCAGCTTAGCAAGAACACTGCCTTGGTGAAGCAGGCCATGCCTCGTGCGTCGCTGTCCTGCCCCGGCCACCTTGTGACCAGCTTGATTAATTAAATCATAGGCTACTGGGCTATTAAAACATAAAGGGCCTCCCCCTTGGTCATCATGACTTAGCTCTACCTTCTGCCCTAATTTTTTAAGGGTCTCACAGAGCCGCTGGTGGATTAGCTGGTAACTTGACGCACCTCGCGTGTGGCCGAGGACAAAATCTCGAGGAACGACCAATGTGTAAGTTACATCGAGACGGTGATCAACAATGCCTCCCCCTGTCCACCTTCTTACGTAGCTGATCGATTCGCTATCCGCCGATGGGTAAGCACGCTTAACCTCACCAAGCTTATGAAAATAGCCAAAGCTGACAGATGGATCGCTCCAATCATAGACCCTCAAAACGGGATACTCTCGTGCCTGCTCTAATAAGCACTGATCAACAGCCATATTTTCAGACCCCGTGCGGGCCAGCACATCATTCCAGTATAACAAATGATCAAAGACGGGCATGAGAATCGATGATTGAATGCTGTATCGATTTTAGCGACTTACTTATGAGCTAGCATCTTATTGGCTGGGCTCGATCGTCCTGTGGAGCTCATCCGCAACCTGCATAACACGAACAGCTCCAATAGGTCCTGGGAAAACAACCCCTAGAATCAATAAACCATAGCGACTGTCCACTGGAATCACTTCCAGTGTAGAGCTTGCACCAATCTTAACATGGAGATTACCTACTGCTGCAGCACCAGCAGATTGCCTGTTAGCTCGCTGAGATGCATTTGCCAAGGTTCTAGCGACCTGGATAAGCTTTGCGTTCTCCACCTCATCCAAAAGAATCTGGCCATTGACATCTATAAGAAACATAGCCTTGGCACCAAGATCTTCTCTGATCACCTGACTGAACTGACGAATTCGAGACAAAAACGGACCTTTGGCCTGCAACTTGCGAATAGGCTCATCGCGCTCAGCTGTGACCAACAATGTTTTGGTTGTCGTCTCTGGATCAGCAGATGGCAGCTCGTAAACCTCAGCGGCCCCCTCTCTCAGACGAGCTTTGACAGCGATAACATCTGTCGCACGATGCTCTTGGCTCACTGAAACCTTAAATGGAGAATCTCCGGCACTGTTTGGAGACGCTTTTTTCGATGGTGGCTCTTCTTGAGCTTTTGCCACAGTAGCAACCACTTCGTTTACCTTACTTGATGGCTGATCAGTAATGCTTCCTGAACTACCTTGCTCTGGCGCATTAGAATTTGCAGATATAGGGGCCTCTGATTTTTTTGTAGCTTCACTTGTGGCAGCTTGGCGTTTTGTATTCAGCTCAAGCTTACTCAAATCTGGAGCATCACCCTCACCAGCAAAACCCTCAAAGACTTCACCATAAGCTGCATCGACAGCGGCTTCCTCTACCTCAGGAGGTGCCGCCAACAGGCCCTCCGCCAAACGGCGAACTTCCTTAGCATCTAACCATGGTTGCAATGGATCCATTAAATTTCAGCGGTGTTATCTATTGATTGATGGTCGCATCTATTTCTGCGCGCAGACTTTCAAAAACAGCCAGTACGCCAGCGCCCTCCTCCATCACTCCAACAGGTAAACCCTTCGCGCTGGCACGTACGAAAAGATCATCTCGTGGCACAACATTACGCATCACCATTTTATCAGGCAGAAGATTACGTAACGCCTGCACCGCTTCGACACTTTCAACAAGTCGATTCTGGACCATCGTCATAAGCACACCACAAACTTTCAAGCGGGGATTCACTATCTGCATACGCGTCAGAGCCTCTAGCATCTTAGGCACTGATCGCACACCTAATGGCTCTGCTTGCTGTGGCACTACAACTGCGGTGCAGGCGGAAAGCACATCGGCGGTGGCTCCAAAGAGTCCAGCTGCAGTGTCTATGATACAAATATCAAAACCTTGATCCTCAGCCATCTTGAAAAAGGTGCGAACTCGGTGCAGAGACACCCCCATCGCTCCTCCTCCCAACTCATAGTCACTGCAACGCCCTGCCGGCACAATACTCAAGGTCTCAAGGCGCGTCGGTATGATAAGCTGCTCGAGGGGAAAATCAGAATCAGCTATAGCATCATAGAAACCACTCAGAGATCGAGATTGCCTGGTCAGAGACAAGCCCACCGAACCTTGAGGGTCAGCATCAACAAGCAATGTTCGCTTACCCATCCGCGCATAGGCGTGGGCAAGGTTGATTGATACGGTAGTTTTACCTACCCCTCCTTTTTGACTAGTTATGGCAATAGTTATCAAAACAATAGAAATCTTCTTTGGAACCTAGCGAATCTACAAACAGACAAAAGCATTTTTTTGCCTCTGCACGAGATAATTATACATCAAAAAAGACTCAACTTACCATGATTTTATAAGTGCATTCTTTCGGGATTGAAACTATGTTTAAGAGGAAATTACAGCTTTCTTTACTAATGCCAACTCACACAACATACTCGGAACTTTTCAAAGTGGTCGCAACGATCACACTTCTTTGTTCATTACTTATTCTAAATAGCTGCCGATCAGCTGGTGATGACAGTGAAGACAATACGAGTGAAGCTGACCAAGAACAAGCCTATGAGAAAGCTCCACTTGCTGAGGGACAAAGCCTGTTACTGGATAGCCAAGTTGACTCTGCTGCCGAGTGGCAAAGCTGGCACCAAGACCTGTTTAGACAAGCCAACAACGAGAGGCGTATTATTTTCGCAATCATCGGATCCGGCACTGATCCTAACATGTTAAATACACTTGCCAGCATCAACCAGTCTTCATCTCTCAAGGAGACGCTCAGAAAGAATCACATCAATACCATCATTGATACCAATCTACACCCAGATATGGAACTTTACATGACGCAACTATCCTTGAGCTCCCGATTGCCGCCGAGCAACCCCATGCTGGCGTGGTTTTCCTACGAGGGGAATCTTGTTTCATGGACTCCAGTCAGCACCAGTAACTTATCAAGCATTAAAACGCTAATCCAACGGACAAGTAACACCGTACATAATTTGTGGCTTGAATCTCCTGAATACACCTTAGCTAACAGCCGTAGAGATAGCGAATCACGCTCAAAAATGGGCATCCCAAAACCTGTCGACCCAGCTCAAGACGGCACTATCTCTGTCATCAAGCCGATCTCGCGTATAAAATCCTTATTTAACCCTATTTCAAATACAGTAGATAAGCTCGATAACTTTACCGCTGCACGCTATGTTAACCTGATGATTCTGGCATCACGACTTTCACAACAATCAGCCAACCAACAAGAGCAATTACTAGGAACCGCTCAGAAAGTGACTGATAAAATGCTTATCAACGGTCTCATTGACCCACTTGATGGTGGAGTTTATAGCGGCTACAATGGAGTAGGCCAAAACCTACCTAAGTTTTCAAAGACACTTCGCGTTCAATCACTCTCCATGTTGGCGCTTTATCAGCTCTATCAAAGTACAAGAGACGAGAAATACCGCATTGCCGCTGATCGCATAGCTGCCTTCACCAAACAATATCTTGCCCAAGATGATGGCAGCCTTGCCATGGGGGTAGCGTATTTATCCGACGCTCCCAATAATCATCCTAAATTCTGGACACTTGAAGAAATAAGCAAGCTACTAAGCGCTGAAGAATTAGACATTGCAATAGATGCATACGGGCTCAGCGATATAGGCAACATTAGTCTCACGGATGACCCGAAGAGATTCTACTTCCGACAAAATATTCTGACATGGAAGACCACCGCGGAAGATTTAGCCAAAAGTAAATCCATTAGCGCCAAAGCCCTATCACAAGTAATCGAATCCATTTCAGCTAAGCTGCTGTCCTCACGCTCCAGAAAACCAAGCAACTCGATCGTAGAAAAACTATCGACGTCTGGTTCTCTCGCAACATACGCATGTGCTCACATATCGGGATACCGCGCGACCGCGGATGCCTCACACTTGAGCACAGCTGAAGAAACAATGCGTTACATAAAGGAGCAATTCATCACTCCTGATAAACAACTACAGCGAGCAAGTTACAAAAGCCAAGTTGTTGGCATACCAGCCAAAGCCATTGATTACGCCCTCGTCTGCCAAGCCGCTCTGAACTTGAATGAGGTAACCCTCAACCCTGAATGGCTAACCTTTGCTCATGACATTCACACACAGATGAACAAACAATTACGAGAACCCAAAACAGGTTTCATCAGGGAATTTAACGGCAAGGGCTACCCAAAAGATTATCGAGTATACAATTATTACACAATCAACGAAAGCGACAATGAAAGTACATGGGCCATTGTAAATTCGAATGCAAAACGACTTTCTCTTCAAATTGTCGATGCTTCGCTTACCGAACAAATTCAGCAACTCAGTGCAATCATGCTTCAAAACAGCCAACTATACCCCTTGTCCATGATTGATTATTTGACGCAGGAATCCATATTCCAGTCTGCGAGAGTATACTTAAAGCCACCTATGGATGATGCCATGCTAGCTCTCACATTAAGTCACCCGTGCCAAGTAGTAGTAGTCAACAACTCAGGCACATATCCCGAGCTCGGCATCGAGCCCTCCGAGATAAAGTCTGGCAGTTGTATTTTATTCATTAACGGTGAGCGCATTGGCCAAGCATCATCACAGAAGCAACTCAAGTTGCTGCTTACAACAAAGCCCTAGCAGACAGATTACAATAAAACAGTAGGGTGACCACTTAGCCTGTTCCATCTCTCTGTTGAATAAAATAGCCATTGCAAATCGCGCTCAGTGAAGGCAATGTTCAATCAAGCAAGCTATGAATGCACGCACCGCAAGCCAAGACCGCAAAACAGCGGAAACCAACATCAATGTTGCTATCGATCTCGATGGCAGTGGTGTAAGTAATATTTCCACAGGTATACCCTTCTTCGATCATATGCTCACACTGTTGAGTAAACACAGTCTAATCGACCTCACGGTCAAAGCTGTTGGCGATATCGAGGTCGATGCCCATCACACTGTTGAGGATACAGGTATTGTGTTGGGTGATTGCATTCGCCAAGCGCTCGGCGACAAAAAAGGTATCCGCCGTTACGGCTCTGCCTACTTGCCTATGGACGAGACTCTGAGCCGATGCGTCATCGATCTGAGCAATCGCCCACATCTTGAGTTTCGCGCACCAACATCGACACCTGATGCACCCAATTTCCCATTCACACTCACTGAAGAATTTTGCAGGGCCATTACCAACAACTTGAGAGCAAACCTTCATGTAGAACTCCTCTATGGACGTGATGGCCACCACATTTCAGAATCCATCTTCAAGGCTCTGGCTCGTGCTCTTCGACAAGCTATCGAGATAGATCCACGTGAAACTGGTATTCCAAGCACCAAGGAAGCCCTTTAATCATACTGACACTGAGGGCATCCAAGCGCCACCATCATCAAGTCTTCACAACCTTCTCAGAAAGCACCTTTTATGAAAGTTGGTATTGTAGACTACGGCAGGGGAAATATTCGCAGTGTTGAGAATGCATTTGTTGCGATTGGTGCCGACACCGTTCTTGTCACATCTCCAGAGCAGCTACTCGATATTACGCACCTGGTCTTACCCGGGCAGGGAGAATTTGGGGACTGTGCGGCTAACCTTAAAAACCAAGGTATGTTCGACGCCATTCAGAAATGGACCGCTGAGGACAAACCCTACCTTGGTATATGCGTAGGCTATCAGCTCATTTTTGATTCAAGCGATGAATCACCTGATGCCGAGGGGCTCTCCATCCTACCGGGAACAGTAAAGCGCTTCCCCGATGTCGGGCTCAAAATCCCACACATGGGCTGGAATTCTATTAGCCCAATCAATCACGGCGACGCCCTCTGGGAGAACATGCCAGCAGAGCCTTTTTTCTACTTTGTTCATTCCTACTACCCTGAGCCCAGTAATGATCAGCATGTCGCCGCTCGTTGTGATTACGCACTACCCTTTGCGGCCGCGGTCAGACGTGGTAATCTTATCGCCACACAATTCCACCCCGAGAAAAGCCAGCACAACGGACTGCAACTGTTGAAAAACTTCCTCGCAGTAACGAGCTAAGTTTCAAATCACTCGCGCGCCGCAAAAGTCGGCCGGGAGAGCCGACTGGGAGACACACGTCCCCTGATCAATGATCAGATTTATCAATCAACGATCGCCAATCGATCACCTCCACCCGCGTGAACTAATTGGTCAATTAATTCGCGAGCTCGATCTTCGCCTCTACGGGTCAATCGATAGAGTTTGTGTGAATGTAAACCGTCACTTCTTATTTCCATCCATGCTTTCTTCTCGAGAGCATCGACAATTTTAGTGGTGTTAGCAGGTTTACGATCATAGCTGTGCAGCAAAATATTGAGCCTTTTCGTGTCCATATGCTCCTCGCCTTCTAAGGCTTTAGCGAGACAAGCAATCAGCACACTCTCGCTTCCAGATAGGCGGCATGTCAAATCGGCCAAGACCTCGCGAGTGTCTTGTAGAGACTGTGAGGTATGATGATCACCGCCCGCCTCCTCGTCCACAGCCATCATAAATGCCTCCTCAGCCTCACGTGCTTCAAGAGACTTTGTCACATAGGTTTGATACAGGCGCATCTGTTCAATGCTCATTTGATCACTCATTTTTGAGACACCGCTTGCTAACTTCTGCATAATATCGGCTTCAGACATGCCCTTAAGTTAGCAAAACCTCACTTCACCCTCAAGAATAATTCTACAAAGCCTCTCAAAAGCCTGATTTTGCA
>JAQXBQ010000118.1 GCA_029252325.1 Akkermansiaceae bacterium | reverse complement strand
AGCCTGTATTCAAGCCGCTATTGATGCGGGGGATAGTCATACGGGCATTACCGTGATGCATGTGGTCAAGGCTCTCGATGCGGGCGATATCATCCTCAAGGTGGAGACCCCGATTGGCCTGCATGAGACTGGAGGTGAGCTTCATGACCGACTTGCAGAAATAGCTCCCGATGCATTGAGGCAAGTGCTGAACCAGTTGGTCAGTGGCGATGCCGAACGAACGCCTCAGGACCCTGAGCAGGTGAGTTATATTTCCAAGCTGATGCGAGAGAATGGTGAGATCGACTGGTCACAATCGGCCGAAGCTCTGGAGCGCCGGATTCGGGCTTATGACCCTTGGCCGGGAACGTCCACTAGCTTTGTCGACAACAAGGGACGTAAACGCAGGTTGAAGATTTTCCCACAGGTAGAGTTGAGTGATCAATCGGGTAAGCCTGGGCAGGTGCTCTCTACGGATGAGCTGTTGACTGTTGCCTGTGGCGAGGGAGCCCTGTTGGTGAAGTCGCTCCAGCCTGATGGCTCACGCAGGATGAGCAGCGCGGATTTTCTCATGGGTAAGCCCATAAGTATCGGTGACCAATTAGGTGAAAGTGGGCAATAAGCTCAGGGCTCGGCTATTTTAGTGGCTGGCCAGGGCGTCCTTGAGAAAGGGAGCTGTTTTTGATGTTTTCGAGCGGGCGACATGTTCCGGATTACCTTGGCTGATAATACGGCCGCCTTGGTCGCCAGCTTCAGGGCCGATGTCGATAAGGTAGTCGGCTTCTGCCATGATTGCTGTGTGGTGTTCGATAACAACGACGGTGTGGCCTTCTTCGACGAGACGGTGAAGCACATCGATCAGCTTGTCGACATCCTGCTGATGCAAGCCAATCGAAGGTTCCTCAATGAGATAGAGATTGGCATGGTAGGCTTTGCTTCCCTTGATGCGAGCTCGCCCTTTGGTGAGCTCTGCGACGAGTTTGATGCGTTGGGCCTCACCTCCAGAGAGTGTTGGGCTTGGCTGGCCAAGCTGAAGATATCCAAGACCAGTATCGGAGAGTAAGCTGAGTGTGCGATGAAGTTTGGGCACGGCACTGAAAAATTCAGCGGCTTGGCGAATGTTCATCCGCAGCACTTCGCCCATGTTTTTCCCGTTGTAGCGGATATCCAGTGTGGCGGCATTGTAGCGCATTTCATGACATGCCTCACAATGAACCCATGTGGTGGGTAGAAAGTCCATCTCCAGCTTGATACGACCATTGCCCTTGCATTCAGGACATTGGCCTTCTTTGTTATTGAAAGAAAAGCGTGATGCGGTGAATCCGCGTGCACGGGCTTCAGGTAATTGGGCAAACAGCTGGCGGATGGTATCGAGAATCTTCACATAAGTAGCGGGACAGGAGCGGGAGTTTTTACCGATCGGAGACTGGTCGACTTCAAAGCATGACTTAATTGAGTCGAAGCCTGACTTTGAGCTGTAGCTGGCTGTTTGTGATGAGTGATTACCTGCTGCATGAGATAGACATCCCCGCATGAGGGAAGATTTGCCACAGCCAGAGACACCCGTCAGCACAGTAAGCCTCGACAGAGGTATGCGGGCGTCAACTTCTTTGAGGTTGTTAGCTGTGCATCCCTTGACCCGTAACCAACCTGTTTTTGCGCCAGCTTTGGGTAGGCTTCTGCGCTGGTAATTGGTTGGCGCCTGCTTGGTTGTTGAAGTAGGTGGAGTAAGTTCGCCTCCTTCGACACCTGCTCCCGGGCCTAGCTCGATGAGGGTGTTGGCACGTGAGATCGTCTCGTCATCGTGCTCGACGACAAGCAGGGAGTTACCTCGTTGGCGAAGAGATTCCAGGGTGTCGAGAAGTTTGACATTATCTCTCGGATGCAAGCCGATGGTGGGTTCATCTAATACGTAAAGCACTCCTCGTAGGTTTGATCCGAGCTGGGCTGCTAGCCTGATACGCTGAGATTCACCTCCTGATAAAGTGTCGGCTGAGCGATCAAGCTGAAGGTAGCCGAGTCCAACGTGATCAAGAAAGTGAAGGCGTTGAATGATTTCAGGAACGATGTCTCGAGAGATGAGTTTTTCCCTCCCCTTGAATTGCCACTGAGCTAATACATTGATTGCCTCAATGACAGAGAGGGTATTGATATGTTGTATCGCTTGTCCGTGAATCAGGACATGTCGTGAGTCTTCTCTCAGCCGTGCACCATGGCAGTCAGGGCATAGATAGCGCGACTCAGGGTCGGATGAGCTGAGGTTTTCATGAATTTCTGCCTCGAGTTCAGAGTTGTATTGGTTGGCTTTAGTGCTGCGGTTTATAGACGATGAGATCATGCCATAGCCCCTGCAGCTCGGGCACCAGCCACGGTGTGAGTTGAATGAAAAGTGATGGGGGTCAGGCTCCTCAAAAGACCGGCCGGTAACAGGAGAGACTCGGGATGAGCTGAATGTTTGTAATTCGGCTGGTTTTGTTTTGGTTGGTGCGTTGGTAAGAATTGTGCAGGTGCCTTTGCCGATTTTTAGTGCCTGTTCTGTGGAATCACAGACCGCATAGATGTCATGGGGCTGATAGCGCTTGAGTGGCTGGAAGCCCTCGGTGTCCATTAGCTCGCCATCGACTAGGAGCTGGCTAATGCCTCGTTTGGCAGCGGCGATGGCGATGTCGGTGTGGTAGCCTTTACGTGCTCGTATAAGTGGTGCGAGGACGAGAAGTTGGCTGTGCTTTTTACGAAGCTGGCGGATTTTTTTCTCAATGGTATCGGTCGTTTGCGAGATCACGGCCTCACCAGATTCTGGGCAGTGCTGGATGCCGAGCTTTGCGTAGAGCAGGCGCAGGAAGTGGTAAATTTCTGTGACTGTGCCGGTGGTTGATTTGCCTCCTCCTCGGGAGACCCGTTGCTCAATCGCCACGGTCGGCGGTAAACCTGTGATACGGTCGACATCAGGTTTCTCAAGTTGGCCAGCAAATTGCCGAGCGTATGGAGACATGGAATCTAAGAAACGGCGCTGGCCCTCGGCAAAAACGATATCAAAGGCGAGAGTAGACTTCCCCGATCCAGAGAGACCTGTGACAACAACGAGCTCGTCTCGAGGAATATTAACTGATATGTTTTTGAGGTTGTGCTCACGAGCGCCTGATATCTCAATGGCATTCGAAGCCTTTGCCTTTCTGTTATTTTGCTTGGTGGTTTTTGTTGATGACGATTTTTTTTCTGAACCGCCAAGTAGGGACATTCGAAGAGCTTCAGCAGTGGCGGATTTTTCGGAGAGGATTTCTTCTGGAGTGCCATTGAAGGTAATTTTGCCCCCGTCGGCACCTGGTCCGGGGCCGAGGTCAATGATGTGATCGGCGCACCTGATGACGTCAAGGTTGTGCTCAATGACGAGTAATGTGTGGCCAGCATCGGTCAGGCGTTGGAAGACTTCTAGAAGCTTTTCGATGTCAGTAAAATGAAGTCCAGTAGTGGGCTCATCGAGAATCAAAAGTTTGGAGTTTGATTTGTGCGCCTCGGTGAGGATCTTGCAGAGCTTGAGGCGTTGAGATTCTCCCCCAGAGAGCGTATTGAGAGGTTGCCCGAGGCGCAGATAGCCCAAGCCAACATCGATGAGAGGCCGAAGGCTGGTGATGATTTTCTTGAGTAGTCGAGTTTCTTTGCCCGAGCTACTCTTGATGTGCGTTTTTACTGAAGCAATCGCTTCGGTGATGGTGAGCTCAAGTGTCTCTGCAATACTACGTCCTTGGTATGTGTATTGGAGTGCTCTGCTAGTGTAGCGTTTGCCGTCGCATTCAGGGCAGGTGATATAGAGGTCAGAGAGAAATTGCATTTCGACTTTCTCGAAGCCGTTGCCGAGGCATCGTTGGCAGCGACCAATACCAGAGTTGAATGAGAAATAACCGGGGGTGAGCTGTTGATTCTGTGCTTCATGGCTTAGGGTGAAGAGCTGGCGAATAGCGTCAAAAGCACCTGTATGGACTGCAGGGGTAGATCGGGGTGTGCGGGTAAGAGGGGATTGATCGACTTGTTCGACCGAACTCAGATGCTGGTGTCCCGTAATAGATTTGATGGGTGCTGCTTCCTCTGAATTAATGATGCCAAGCTGCTTGGCGAGGTTGAGGTAGAGAACGTCGTGGGCCAGTGTCGATTTTCCAGAGCCCGAGACACCTGTGAGGCAGGTGAAGACACCAAGGGGTAATTTAAACGTTAGGTTGTTGATGTTATGTTTGTTTGCTCCTGTAATGCTGAGGTTTTTCTTGGAGCTGCGACGGGTGGTAGGGGGGGCTATTTTAGTTGCCCCCGAGAGGTAGGGTAATGTTTGAGAGTCAGGGAATTTTTTAGCCACTGATTTTTGTTGGGCTTGGCGCCCAGAAACCTCTGCAACAATACTTCCGCCATGTTCCCCTGCAGCAGGACCGAGATCAATAAGGTGATCACAAGATCTCATGACGGTCTCCTCATGCTCGACGACAACTACGGTGTTACCCTTGTCTCTGAGGTCATGCATGACATTGACGAGCTGGTTGATATCCCGTTGGTGGAGTCCTACGGTGGGCTCATCAAGAACGAAGAGGGTATTAGTGAGTGCTGCGCCGAGGCAGGTAGTAAGGTTGACACGTTCAATTTCACCACCTGAGAGTGTGTTGGCTGGTCGATCTAAGGTAAGGTAGGTGAGGCCTACCTCGCAAAGGTAATGAAGCCGTGAATTGATTTCAACAAGGGCGTGAGAAATGGACTTTGAGGTGTTGCCCTTGAGCTTATCTGAAAACCAAGCGGATAAATCCTTTACGGGCATTTGCCACAGTTCCGGAAGTGTTTTTCCATGAATCTTGAAGCACAGAGCCTCAGGCTGAAGGCGTGATCCCTGACAGTCCTTACACTCGGTATATGCACGGTAACGAGACAGGAAGACACGGACGTGCATTTTGTAAGACTTGGTTTCAAGCCAATCAAAAAAACCTTTCACTCCATACCATTCACTGTTTACCCATGCATCCTCTGAGTCATCTCGTTCACCATAAAGGAGCCATTGGCGTTCATGGTGTTCGAGGTCCTGGTAGGGTGAGTGGATATCAATCCCGGATACACGGGCTGCACGTAAAAGGTCTCGCTGGCATTCCGCACCACGAGCTGTGGTAAAAGGTGTAACGCATCCTTGTTTGATACTGAGAGATGGATCTGGAATAGCTTTGCTAAGATCGATGCCAATGTTGCGCCCAAACCCCCTGCAGTGAGGGCATGCCCCCAGTGGGGAATTGAATGAGAATAAGGATGGGCTAGGGGGGCGAAGTGTGAATCCTGTGGATGGATTGGTCCAAGTGGTTGAGAATGGCTTAGCATCATCTGATGTAAGAATCTCAAGTTTGCCTTTTCCTAGGGTGAGTGCATGATCGACGGCTTCAGTCAGTCGAGCTTTGTTGCGTGTGGTAAGTTTGAGGCGATCTTGAATGACGAGCACCGAAGTATCTAGCTTGAGCTTTGGATGTGCTTCATCTGTTCGGTATACCTTGCCGCGATGACAGATGCGGGTGTAGCCTTGTTGGTTGAGAATGGGGAGGACATCTGCGCTGGGGGTTCCAGATGCTACAGCTGCAGGAAATGCCACCATAACAGTCTGGTTGTGCTGCTTAGATTGACACCATGTAACGATTGAGTCTGGTGTGTCTGGCTGGATGCGTTCGCCCGTTTGTGGGTCATATGCCTCTGCAAGGTGGGGGAATAGAAGCTTCAGGTAGTCATTGAGCTCAGTCAGTGTGCCAACGGTCGAGCGAGTTGAACGAATGGTGTTTTTCTGCTCAATGGCAATCGCTGGTGGAATGCCATCGATGCGATCGACCGCAGGTTTATCCATGCGATCGAGAAACTGGCGCACATAAGGTGAGAATGTCTCTACATAACGTCTTTGTCCTTCTGCATACAATGTGTGGAAGGCAAGGGAGGATTTCCCAGAACCAGAGGGACCTGTGATTACTGAAAATTGACCAAGCGGAATATCAAGGCTGATATTCTTCAGATTGTGTTGCCGAGCTCCAAGGATGCGGATGGCATTCCTATCCTTAGGAAGTGATTTGGAACTCTTGTTATGTGGCACGGAGGCAATATGGTGCTAATACACTATTTTGCCAATGAAGAGTTGGTTCATTCGCCAATTTCTCCAGCTGGTCATCCTAGGATGATTGCTGATGCCTTGTTCTAGTTCCCACTCAGTATATGGTCTATAAAGTCCTGCTCTGATGCACGGCTGGCATCTATTTCTAAATCGACTGTAGGGATTTGATTTTTTAGTCCCTTCTCGGTGAGATCTTCCTTAATTTCCAGAAGGTTTTTTTTTTTTTTTTCCTTTAGTTT
>JAQXBQ010000101.1 GCA_029252325.1 Akkermansiaceae bacterium | reverse complement strand
AAATCTAGAATCGGTCAAAAACTGAGAGATGAATTTTCGCTGAAATAATTAGATTTTAAATTGCAGCGCAAAATATTTTAGTATGAAAGTCTGGCATGTTACTCGCACACTATACGGAGGTGCGGGCATTTATGCGCAGCGTTTGAGTGAGGCATTACGTAATGCTGGGGTTGATAGCTGGACTCTAAGTTCTGATGAATGCGCAGCGTATGGAGCTCGCAGCCTTGACGAGAGTCAGTCTAGCTTGGCGAGTTTTTCTACCAGGGTTACTCGCTCTTTGTCACACAGGTTAACTTCGGCGCCCTTTCATACACTGGCTAATATGAATACGTACAGTGGCGAGGAAATGCCTCAGCCTGGTGATGTTATTCATCTTCATAGCTTGACAGGCTGGATGGGGTTGAGAGGCTTGAAGGCTCTGATTCCTGATGGTGTGAAAGTGTTTTGGACAGTGCATGACCTGTGGCCTTTGAGTGGCGGCTGTATTCTCTACTCAGGATGTGATGCT
The DNA here is from genome assembly GCA_029252325.1 of Akkermansiaceae bacterium. Lineage (GTDB taxonomy): Bacteria > Verrucomicrobiota > Verrucomicrobiia > Verrucomicrobiales > Akkermansiaceae > Oceaniferula. The sequence continues at coordinate 1,154 of JAQXBQ010000101.1, read as the reverse complement.
TTTCGTAGCCGCTGTGATAATTGCCCGGTCTTGAATTATGGGTTTAAAAATTTGGCGAAGATGGAGTTGAGTCACAAAGAAAATTTCATAGCTAAATACGGAGTGCAACCGATTGCCAATAGTAGCTGGATAGCAGATCAGATACGGCATTCTCGGGTATTTGACGGGGTAGATGAGGTGCCCATTGTTCCGCCTATTATTGACCCCGTTTACTTTGAGTCGAATATCCCTGATATCCGCCACGATCTGCAGATTTCTGATGAAAAAATTGTAGTGTCTATGGGTGCGCGTGCCATCACAGATCGGTATAAAGGTATTCCAGAGTTTTTGACGGCCATAGCCAATCGCCCAAGACTTGCAGAGCGATGTGTTATATTGCTATTTGGAGAGGGCCATCTTGATTTTCAAGAGGCACTCGATGTGAGAATATTGGGGAGGCTAAATTCAGCCAGTGAAATTGCTAAGGTCTACTCCGCGAGTGATGTGTTTGTATCCCCTTCAGTGATGGAGACTTTTGGTATGGCATTAGCAGAGGCTCAGGCTTGTGGTACTCCAGTAGCTGCATTTGATGTGGGGGGAGTTCGTGATGCCGTATCTGATGAGTGTCGGGATTTTATAGTGCCGAATGGTGATATGGAGCTTCTTTTGGATGCAATTGAATCCATCGCTGCCAAATCCGTAGCAAGTGAACGAGGTTGGCGAGTTTGTCGTGACTGGACCAAAGCGCGCTTTGCTCCAGATGTTATCGGAAAGCGACAAAGTGCTCTCTATGAGAGCTCGCCAAGTATACAGCCTCGTGATTAGTGTTTATCGCTAGTGTGAAGCTTAATAATAAAAAGAAAGGTATCAATTTATAATGGATATAGCATTAGTTAGTGACGAAAATTATTTTCCGGGCTTGTGGGTCACCATTCTTAGTTTGTTAGCTAAGTCTGAAGATGCGAGCAGTATCAACTTGTATGTGGTAGACTCAGGAATTATTGATGAATCATGGCTGAGGTTATCTGACGCTGTGAGTCAGCATCCTAAGCCGCCTCAGCTGATCCGCACAATTTTCTCTCGAGAGAAGCTAGATGATTATAAGTTTCCCGGTACAAGGGGGCCGTTACCTTATGCTAGGCTATTTCTACCAGAGCTTTTGCAATCGGATAAGG
>JAQXBQ010000094.1 GCA_029252325.1 Akkermansiaceae bacterium | reverse complement strand
TTTACGTTGGCCTGCCTTTGGTTATGATCCCTCTCTGATATTGTATATTGCTCGGGCATGCTATTCAGATGTGAATATTTATTTGCCATATAAAAATGATGTGCGTGCAGAACATTGTTTGACTCAGGAATTTGCTCGATAAGCCAAATAGTAACCCCATGACTCTGTAATTGTCGCGCCATCATTTCCAAGTGCTCGGCCAATAAGTCCACTGATCTTGACAAATGAATTTCGGACTCATTATCATTTTTTTTCATAAGGCCCTCAGAATAAAAAGCATTGGGTTTCTCAGTAGAAGGATCTCCATCGATATATAAAGACCATCTCGCAATGAGTATCAGATTTTTTGTGCCGCTATTTATGACAAGGCGTAGCATATCTTTATTATGAGCGATATCATCTGACTTCCACCTCCTCATTAACCCAGTAACAGGAAGCTTGTGACTCATATGAGCCAAGCCACGTAAGCCATGGCGTCTGGCAGACCTTCCTATGGTATGGAGTAACATGTCAGCATGACTGTCACCCCAAACAAAGAAAATAGGCATCTTTTCCGCAACATCTTCATTCAAATCAGAGACAATAAATATTGTCTCATTATCCTGATAATCAGCGCGTGTTAGATCAGTTCTGAGCATTGTAAGGCCGTCGTTAAATCGATCTGCTTTAACTCTCTTTTTATCTAGTATTGTGATCATAAGCAATACGGCTACGGATGATAATGCAGCAAATGCAAATGCTGATGACCGTTTTGAAAGAACTCCTTTCCTTCTGAAGGGTGTTTCCACGTATTTCCATGACAATACCGACAATAACATTGAGCCAATCAAGACGGCCATTTTCCAAGCTAAATTTACATCAATGACGATATGCTTGAGAAAAACTAAAATAGGCCAATGCCACAGATAAAACGAATAAGATACAAGACCAATGAATACGAGAGGTCGCATCGACAGCAATTTTCCCGCATAAGTCTGGCGATTCAGATTGGCCCAAATAAAGATTGCGGAACCTGCCACGGGAGGAATCGCCATCCATCCCGGGAATGGTGTTAGAGCATCATAAAAAGTCATCGTGGCAACTATCATCATGACTCCCAAGCATGCACACACCTCATCCACGATTCGCGATGTTTTTTTCGGCTGACTCATTAATGCTATACCAGCTCCAGCCATTAATTCCCACGCACGCGTAGGCAAGAGGTAGAAGCACGATTGAGGCTTGTAAACTAGCGCCCAACAACTAAGGGCAAGTGACCCACCGGCGACTAAACAAACTACAGAAAAGGTATGTTTATTGATGTACCTGAATAGAATCAGCAATATCAACGGAAAAATAACATAGAACTGCTCCTCTATTGCTAATGACCACGTATGAAGTAAGGGCTGCATATCTGAGGCCGCATCAAAATACCCTGGGCTTCTCCAAAAATACATATTCGAGACCATTAGGGTGGTGGCGATCGACGACTTGGCGAGTCCCTCAAAAGATGGAAGAAGCAAGTATCCAATTACTAGGCTGGCAACGACTGTGACAATTACAGCCGGTAGGATGCGCCTAATTCGACGAACCCAAAAATCAAGCATAGAAAAAGTTCCATTGTAAAGATCTTTAACAATGATCCCAGTGATCAAATAGCCTGATATTACAAAGAATACATCCACTCCAACATAACCACCGGGAAAGCCGAGCCCAATATGATACAAAACGACTCCAATCACGGCGATTGCACGCAGCCCATCAATCTCCGGTCGATAACGTAGGCTAGATATGGTCGAATGAGATGTAGTGGACACAGAGGAAATACGTTGAGCGTTGTTTTCTAACACAAAGGCAATGCAATACCAAAGTATTTGAACTGTGGATTATTTCAACGAATGAGGAAAGCAGAAAAACAACCTCAAAGCAGAACCACAGAGAAGCAGAAAAGGGTCAGTCCGTGAATTGTAACTTTGGAAAGAGACAGGGAGAGATTTGTTGCATTTTGAGGTTCTCCCATTGTTTCCGTGGCTTTTTATCATGTTTCATCTTCTCGGTCAGATTTTTTTCCGCACGGGTAACGCTGCTGCGGACGCCGGTGCTAAGTTCGTCAGCTATCCGTATTGATATAGATAATGTTGGGCGGCTGAGCTGCGAACAGACTACAGCCCATGAGTATCGGGCCAGCGCTGCAGAACAGACGTTGTGTGAGGTTCATGCAGCCAAACTAAGTATTCCATTAGCTGATACAATAAAAATGCAAACAGATAGGCTTCGCTAGAAATCAAAAAGGCCAAACCAAAGATTGCTTCTCTTGACTACTGTGCAGAGATGGCTGAGTGTACTAGGTATGAAAGATCCGCGCATTTCACAGCTCGCTCGCCAGCTAGTCCGCTACTCCACCAGTATCAAAAAAGGCGAGAAGGTCATGCTCCATCTCTGTGATGTACCCGATGAGCTCGGTATTGCCTTGATACGAGAGGTGCGTGCCAAGAAAGCCATTCCCATCCTGAAGGTGGAGCACGGCCTACTCGGACGTGAGATGCTGCTTGGCGCCTCAGACGAGCAGTATCAAACCATCGCCAAGCACCAGCTTGCTGAGATGAAGGATATGGATGCCTACATCGCCATACGTGGCTCGCACAACATATGCGAATCCAGTGACGTTCCTGCTGCTAGGATGAAAACCATGATGAGCCACATGCGCAAGGTGATGAACCGGCGCGTGGATCACACCAAGTGGTGCGTGCTGCGCTGGCCTCACCCTGCCATGGCCCAACAAGCAGGCATGAGCACGGAGGCCTTTGAGGACTTCTACTTTGATGTCTGCCTGGCCGACTACCAATCGATGCTACCTGCAATGCGTGCGCTGAAGCGGCTGATGGAGAAAACCGATCAGGTGCACATCAAAAACAAAGGCACGGACCTGCGCTTCTCGATCAGGGACATTCCCGCTATTGTCTGTGGTGGTAACTATAATATCCCCGACGGAGAGGTGTTCACCGCTCCTGTGAAGAATAGTGTCGAAGGCTACATCACCCACAATGCTCCCACCGTGTATCAGGGAATCCCCTTTGATAATATCCGGCTAGAATTCAAGCAGGGCAAAATCATCAAAGCCGAAGCCGGCCCCAAGACCAAGGAGCTTAACAAGATCCTCGATGCCGATCCGGGAGCACGCTACATTGGCGAGTTTGCGCTTGGCTTTCACCCTGGCATCAAGGAGCCGATGCGTGATATTCTGTTTGATGAAAAAATCGCGGGCTCGTTTCACTTCACTCCGGGCCAGGCCTACGAGGAAGCAGACAATGGTAACCGCTCTCAGGTCCACTGGGACATGGTCACCATCCAGCGCAAAGACTACGGCGATGGAAGTGGAGGCGAGGTGTGGTTCGACGGCAAGCTGATCCGCAAGGACGGCATCTTCCTTCCCAAGTCACTCGCTGGACTAAATTATTGATCAGGGCTCTAAAGTCCTGAGCCAACTTCCAAACCGAACAGGCAGACATCATCGGCGAACTCGCCCTCAACAGAGTGGCGACGTGACTCGTCTAGCAGTGTATCTAAGCACTCCTCGAGGCCTTTCTCCGAACATTGCTCCATACTGGCTATGACATGCTCGATGCCAAGCTCCTGCCCTGAGGCGTCCTCGACTTCATGCAGTCCATCGGTATACATCAATAGTCGATCAATCTCGTCAAGTGATACGGTGTGGGAGCTGTAGACAGCTTGTGGAATGAGACCCAATGCAGGGCTTGCCTTACCATCATTGGCCTTAAGTAGTTTACCTTGTCCCAAGCGCACGATTATGGGAGCAGGGTGACCAGCACAGGAGTAGGTCAAGGTGCGCTCCTGAAGGTCGATCACACAGTAGATGGCAGTGGCAAAAAGTGTGACTCCAGCGCGCTCGAAGATAGAAACCAAGCCTTCGTTGACACCATAGAGAAACCATTCGGGGCTGGTGGCCGACTCACGTTCTTTCTCCATCAATCCCCGCAGCATGGACACGACTAAGGAGGCTCTAACGCCATGCCCCATGACGTCACAAATCAAAATTCCCATGCTGTGTTGTGAGATTGGTATGACTTCGAAAAAGTCTCCCGCCATTTCTGACGCTGGGCAGTAGCGACAACCTACGGTCACCTCAAGCTGGTTATCCTGTAGCACGAGACCGTCTAATTCTTGAGGCAGTAATGCCTGCTGGATTTCACGCGCCAATTGAAGCTCTTCCTCAATGGCGACGTTACGCTTTTGTAGCTCTTTCGCGAGGGCTCCCAGCTCTTGCTGTGCGGTAAATAGTGCGGTGATATCGGTGGTGATGCCGAAGGTCCCGCAGAGCTCTCCCTTACGATCAAGCCAGGGTAGTTTTGACGTTTCTGCCCAGGTCGTTTTCCCTTTGTCATAGGTTTCTTTTTGAAGAGCTTTGAGCATGGGAACACGCGTTTCCATGATTTCAAGCTCATCCTTACGACCCATATCAGCGTGTCTTTTGTCAAAAAAATCGCGGTCTGTTTTGCCAAGGATATCTTTTTCTCTGCCTGCTCCTAGCTTCTCGGCCGTGGAGCTGTTGGCGAGTACGAATCGAGACTCTTTATCTTTGTAATACACATTGATGGGAATGTTTTCGATCAGCTCACGCAGCCTATGCCGCTCTTCTTGCAGTGCCACCTCAGCATTCTTACGCTGCGAAATATCAATGATAGAGCCGACGATACGATGCGCCATGCCTTCGTCATCCCTGACGACGACACCTCGAATTCGCAACCACCTCCAGGAGCCATTCGGGTGCAAGTATCGGCAATCATTGGCCAATGTATCATCGCCATCTTTTATGACAATTTTCCGAAAGGCTGCTCTTAGCTCTGGCAGGTCATTGTCGTGAAAATATTTCCTCGCTTGTAATATAATGTTAGGCGCCTTGTCGGCGGGGTAACCCAAGAAATCCAATACGCGCTCAGAGTAATAGATTTCTCGCTCACCGACATACCAGTCCCAAACTCCTTCGTTGGATGCTAGCAATGCAAGCTCAAGTCTGTCGTGTAGTTCAGATGCCATCGCAGTCGATACGTTAACAAACTATCATAGACATTCAACTTGTAAGACGTCTTATTGATCACGGGAACATTGAATCTCAAGGCACAACAAAAATTGATACCCTAAAGGCTAAGTTTTACCACTCAACTCAATGCGCTCAAAATAATCTGGCTGGTGAAAATCCGGCTGAGATCCCGGCAGCTTTGCTTTGGATGTGAAGACTTGCTCGGGAGAATCGACAATGAATGCCACATTGACTGCGCTGTGTGCGCCAAATCCAAATGCTGCCTCGAGATATGACAATGGAATACATGCCGCCGCTTGCCAACCACCACTGGAAGTCATGAGGGCATGAGTCTCTAGGTCTTGGATAGGCTGATCATCGGTCGAGCTTCTCTGCCGTGCTTGATCAAACTCGGCACTCCACCACGCACCATTGGGGGCGAGGTTGAGCTCAAGGTAGCGACTGGAGCATACATCTCTGATAAATAACTCAGCGACGTCAAAACGCCACAATTCTGGAGTGAACTCACAGGGGAGAGCGCCGGGCAGCACCCTTGGTCGCTGATCTCTCTTGGCCACAAACCACAAGCTGGCGGGATCCATAATGAGCGCAAAGGACGCCGGCACGCCTATTTGTTGCCCATACCAATCACGCTCAATACTCGACCATGAGAGATCCAGTGTGTCCCACGAGAGGCGATCCTTTGTTCGCTCAACAAGCATGAGTTGATCTTTGCCCCTCTGTCTCCTTTTCTAAAGCTAAAACGAGATATCTTTACCTTCCCATGGCTGCCGAGGCTACTTGGCATATGCCCCTGAGCTAGGCCCCGAGAAGTTTTTTGTAGACCCAGCATGAAGACAAACAAAGAAAGTGTGACATTTATTCGACATTGATGAAATAAACTGGTAAATATTGCTTAAATATGTTGTGAAGAGTTTGTCTTTGGTTAGGCACATCGAAAGTCGCAAATCCGCAGCATTTTTAAGATCACCTTACATGCACACCATCGAATATATCGGTCCTCGCCCACGGAAACCCGTGCGCAAATCACGGGGCGGCGGATGGTTAATGGTTTTACTCGTTGTGATTGGTGTAGGCATTGCCTCTCGCCCCCTCATCAACAAAGCTTTAGCCGACAGAGCTCCAGTCACTGAGCCCACGGTGGACGAGACCGTATCATGGCTCGAGCAGAATAACGGATTTGGTAATCGGCTCGCCGCAGCGGCCCTGAATCGCACGCACGAGGCAATCACCTACGACAATGCATACTACAATATAAGCTACCCCATGGGTGATATCCCTGCAGATAAGGGAACTTGTACAGATCTGGTGATTCGTAGTTACCGAGCACTCAACATTGACTTACAACAACTTGTGCATGAGGACATGCAGGTGAACTTCAGGCTATATCCGCAGCTCTGGGGTGCCAACCAGCCTGATGCCAACATCGACCACCGACGCGTTCCCAATCTCCAACGCTTTTTCGCCAGATACGGTGAGGAAGCATCTCTGAAGGACAACCAGATTGCCTCAGAGAGTTGTCACTACGGAGATGTCATCGTTTGGCGACTGCCCCATGGTGATACTCACGCAGGCATTGTGGTTCCCGGACCAGGTAACCGTAAGCACGAGAAGTGGATTGTGCACAACATAGGCTCAGGCCCACAATGGGAGAACAAGCTAATCGAATACCAAATCGTAGGCCTGTATCGATACAGCGGCATGAACACGGTGGCCCATTACACACGCTAGCTGCGATTTCTTGGGTCTTGTTTTTTGAGTCTTGTTACTCTGACCACTTCGCTAGCGCTTTTTCCAGCGCCGCTGATTTCTTCACTCTGAAGCTCTCCCCTGCTTGCACCGTGGCTCGTTTACCGGTTCCGCTCTGCAGGTGGATTTCAACCGGTGTCTCGCCGGGATGCTCAGCGAGGATATCACGTATCGATTCCAAATCGACTTTGGTATGCCTCGCCAACCACAAGTTCACTTGAACGGAGGCATTTTGGCTACTTTTCCTCGGCTTAAGTTCTTTCAGCTGCGAGCCAGTGAGGCTCAATGTCTCGGTCCGGTCATCGACTTTAATACTAGCCTTGAGACGAATCACTTTACCTGACATCAAGAAACCAGCCTCTCGCGCAGGGCTATAGCTCTCAGACCAGCAGACTACTTCGCAGCTACCTGTGAAGTCTTCAATATGAATCACTCCAAAAGGTTTACCCGCTCGCGTGACCTTGTGTTCGACGTAGCGAATCATGCCTGCAAACGAGTGGCGTGCACGTTTATCCTTAGTATCAAGCTCATCGAGCAGTCCAATTTTTTCAAAGTGACCTGCGTCAATAGCTGCACGGTATTTATCCAGAGGATGGCCGCTAGTGTAATAGCCCAGTAGCTCTTTCTCATTACTTAAGCGTTCGTCCTTTGGCCATTCCGCTGTTTCAGATACTGAATGGCCGTGATCTGTATCTTGAGCGGCGCCGGCAAAGTCCATCGTATCAAACAATGAGTCTTGTCCTTGAGCCCTATCTCGCTGCGCTGAGCTTGCGGAGGCCACTACCTGCTCGACACGCGCAAACATGCCCGCGCGGGTCTCACCGGTCCAGTCCAGCGCTCCTGCTTTGACGAGGTTCTCAAGGATGCGCTTGTTGACACTGCGAGAATCTAATCGATTGGAAAAATCATCCAACGACTCAAAAGGCTCATTTTGCTCACGCTCTTCAATGGCCGTAGCCATCGCTCCCTCACCGACGTTTTTAATAGCCGCCAAGCCATAGCGGATTGCCATTTTACCAGAGGGAGTGAGCTCAGGCGCAAAACGCAACTTTGATCGGTTGATGTCAGGAGGCAATACTTCTATATCCATGCGATGGGACTCCGATATAAAGACTCCTATTTTGTCAGTATTGTTGAGCTCGTTTGAGAGCAAGCCAGACATAAACTCAACGGGGTGATTCGCCTTCAGGTAGGCCGTCCAGTATGAAATATGCCCATAACAAGCTGAGTGCGATTTGTTGAATCCATAGCCCGCAAATCCTGCGATTTTATCAAAGATCTTATTCGCCAGCCCCGCATCGATGTCGTTGGTTGTCTTGCAGCCCTCAACAAAGATCTCACGCTGTTTTGCCATTTCAGAGGGCTTCTTCTTACCCATGGCTCGCCGGAGAATATCAGCACCACCAAGCGTGTAGCCTGCAAGTCGTTTGGCCGCATTTTGCACCTGCTCCTGATAGATCATCACGCCATAGGTATCACCACATATCTCTTCCAATAGTGGGTGCTCATAAGACACTGGCTTAATGCCTTTTTTGACCTCGATCATCTGATCGATGTAATCCATCGCTCCCGGGCGATAGAGTGCGAGCAGGTCAATGATATCATCAATTTTCTGGATGCCATATTTTCGGCAGGTCTCTACCATGCCTCCTGATTCCAGCTGAAACACACCCATGGTCTCACCACGATTGAGCAGCTCAAGTGTCGGCTTATCGTCTAGCGGGATATTGTTGATATCAAATTCTGGCGTGTGCGTTCTGATGTGCTGCACGGCATCTTGGATCACGGTCAGGTTTTTCAGGCCGAGGAAGTCCATCTTCAGCAAGCCCACCTCGGTGATCGCATTCATATCACACTGGGTGACAACCTCGCCCTCGTTGCCCCTGGTCAGTGCGCAGTGCTCATCGAGATTACGGTCACCAATAACCACCCCCGCGGCGTGCACTCCTGTGTTCCGATTGAGACCCTCGAGCTTGGTCGCATGGCTCCATAATTCTTGCCACGTGGAGCTGTTTTCAATGACATCACGAAGCTCTTGCTTCTCGTCATATTCATCCTGAAGCTTGATGCCTGGCTTGGTCTCGATCATCTTCGCGAGCATGTCGGCATCGCCGTAGCTAATCCCCATGACTCGCGCCACATCGCGGATCACACTTTTCGCCCCCAAGGTGCCGTAGGTAATGATGTGTGAGACTGATCGTTCCCCATACTTTCTGCGCACATAGTCGATGACTTCGGGGCGACGACTTTGACAAAAATCGATATCAACATCGGGAGGGCTGACTCGCTCTGGGTTGAGAAATCGCTCAAAGAGCAAACCAAAGCGCATCGGGCAAATGTCAGTGATGCCCATCGTGTATGCCACCAAAGAACCAGCGGCCGATCCACGACCGGGACCTACGGGAATATCATGGTCTCTACCCCACTGGATAAAATCAGCAGTGATTAAGAAATAAGAGGCGAAACCAAGATCGTTGATGGTCTTGATTTCGTAATCAAGGCGATCATCAAGAACCTTCTCCATCTCAGCGACAGAAATACCCTCCTGGGTAGCAAGCTGCTCCAATTTATCGGCTGGGTATCGAGACTTTAATCCCTCATAGCAAACCTTGTGAAAGTATTCCTCACGTGGGGTGCCATCGGGGGCATCAAATTGTGGGTATTTCTCAGAACTTGTTGGGTCAAGCTGGAGCTCAACGTTGCATTTCTCTGCAATCTCTACGGTGGCATCACAAGCACCGGGGAATTCAGCAAACAAAGCCCTCATTTCCTCACTGGATTTGAAATAATGCTCTGCCGGGTAGCGCTTCCTGTTCTCGTCCAGTAACAGTCTCCCCTCGCCAATACAGAGCAATACGTCTTGAGCCTCAGCATCTTCTTTAGCGAGGAAGTGCACATCGTTGGTTGCCACCATTTTCAATCCGAGTTCTTCTGAGAAGGATTTGAGCTGCTGGTTGATTTCCTGCTGCACCTCTAGGCTCTGATCGTTGAGCTCGAGGTAGAAATC
>JAQXBQ010000025.1 GCA_029252325.1 Akkermansiaceae bacterium | reverse complement strand
CCGTCGTTAGTTAACACCGATCCTTACGGGGCAGGCTGGATTTTTAAAGTGAAGCTGAATGATGTAGCTGCTGTTGAGGTCCTCATGGATGCTGACGCCTACAAGGGACTGATTGGTTAAGCACTTATATCGGTGCACAATTACAAGGATGTTCGAGTTCTCGCCCAACAACATTAATAATGTACAAAGATTTCTGTAGCCGCCACGTTGGAAGTGTTGGAGCTTCCCGTCAGACGCTAATTAAAGAGCTAGGTTACGACCGTATTGATCACTTAATTGATGATGCCGTACCGGCAAGTATTCGGGGTGGCGATGCCCTTGAGTTACCCGAGGCGTTGTCTGAGACCGCTGCACTTGAGAGACTTCGTTCTATCATGAGCAAAAATAAGGTGCTCAAGTCATTCATTGGCCAAGGATACAGCGGCACCATAGTGCCACCTGTCATCCAGCGAAATATTCTCGAAAATCCTGGCTGGTATACGGCTTATACCCCATATCAAGCTGAGATCGCTCAAGGCCGTCTGGAGGCATTGTTGAATTTTCAAACCATGATCTCAGACCTTACAGGTCTGGACGTTGCAGGAGCATCTCTATTGGATGAGGGCACGGCGGCTGCGGAGGCGATGGCGCTTGCCAAGTCTGGCAAGCCAAGAGGCACAACGATGTTTGTCGCCAACTCTTGCCACCCACAAACCATTAGTGTGGTGGAAACCCGTGCTGAGCCACTCGGAATTAATGTCATTGTGGGGGACTGGAAGACATTTGATCCTTCTGCTTGCGATGGTCTTTTTGCCATTTTACTACAATATCCAGATACACTCGGCCGAGTTGAGGATTACCAAGCCTTAGTCGAGAAGACTCACCAAGCTGGGGCCTTGGCAATCGTGGCTGCTGATATTTTGGCTCTTACACTACTGCGCCCTCCGGGAGACTTCGGAGCCGATATTTGCGTGGGTAATAGTCAACGCTTTGGCGTGCCATTTGGTTTTGGAGGTCCGCATGCCGCCTTCATGGCTTGCACAGACAAACTCAAACGCAAAATGCCCGGTCGCTTGATTGGTGTGTCGATCGATTCTCAAGGAAACCCCGGCTATCGCCTATCTTTACAGACGAGGGAGCAGCATATTCGGCGGGACAAGGCGACCTCAAACATATGCACGGCGCAGGTGTTACTCGCTGTGATGGCATCGATGTATGCTGTGTATCACGGACCTGAGGGCTTAAAAAGAATTGCTCACGAGGCTCATCAGTCTGCGCGTATTCTTGCGGCGAGTATTACCCAAGCTGGCTATGATCTTGTCAGTGATAACTTCTTTGACACCATCACGGTAAAGACTGCGAACAACACTGATCAAATTCTATTGGCTGCAGTTGAACACGGAGTCAATTTGCGCCGTGTTGATGATCAACATGTAGCGATTGCTTGCGATGAAGTCATGGGCGTAGCTGAGCTGAAACTTGTATTACAGGCTTTTAAAATCGATCAAGAGGTATTGCCTGAACCCGGTCAAACAGCCTGGGGTGAGAGCCACCACCGTGTCTCTGATTTTTGCACCGCTTCTGTATTTAATAGTTTCCACTCAGAAACGGAGATGCTGCGATATATCTCACGTCTTGAACAAAAGGATTTAGCACTTAACGAGTCTATGATCGCTCTGGGATCCTGCACGATGAAGCTTAATGCGACATCTGAAATGATGCCGATGAGCTGGCCTGAGGTAGCTCATATTCATCCTTTTGTGCCGGATGATCAATCTGTGGGTTACCGTGAAATGCTAGACGAGTTGTCAGATTGGTTAGCCCGCATTACTGGATTTGCAGCGATTTCTCTTCAACCCAATGCAGGCTCCCAGGGTGAGTATGCTGGTCTTTTAGCAATCCGCCGTTATCACATTGCCAATGGTGACGTAGGTGATGCCGAACGTGATGTATGCATTATTCCCACCTCAGCGCACGGAACCAACCCCGCATCTGCTGTGATGGCGGGCTTCAACGTTGTTCCGGTAGCCTGTGATGATCAAGGTAACATTGACGTTGCTGACCTGAAGGCCAAGGCTGAGCAGCATGCTGATAAACTAGGTGCTCTGATGGTGACTTATCCATCCACCCACGGTGTCTATGAGTCTACCATTGTGGAGATTTGCGAAATTATTCACTCCAATGGTGGCCAAGTTTATATGGATGGAGCCAATATGAACGCGCAGGTTGGTCTCACTAGTCCCGGACTTATCGGTGCAGATGTTTGCCACCTCAATCTCCACAAAACTTTCTGCATACCTCACGGAGGCGGTGGCCCAGGTGTCGGGCCCATCGGAGTAGCTGAGCAATTGGTTCCTTACCTACCTGGTCATAGCATGATGGAGAGCGAAGATTCTCCCGTTTGTGCGGCAGCGTATGGTAGCGCAAGTATTAATACTATTTCATGGATGTATATTGCGATGATGGGGGTCGAGGGGCTCACGGAGGCGACCAAGATTGCCATTGTAAATGCCAACTACATGGCAAAGCGACTCAACGCTTATTTCCCTGTTCTCTACACGGGCAACAAGGGCTTAGTAGCACATGAGTGCATCATTGATATACGCCCATTGGCTGAGCGTAGCGGTATCACTGTTGAGGATGTCGCCAAACGCCTGATGGACTATGGATATCATGCTCCGACGATGAGTTGGCCAGTTGCTGGCACTCTCATGATTGAACCGACCGAGTCTGAGTCCAAAGGTGAGCTCGATAAGTTCTGTGATGCCATGATCTCTATCCATGGTGAAATCCAACAAGTTGTCGATGGTGTGGCCGACAAGGAAGACAATGTATTGAAGAATGCGCCGCATACTGCCCAAATGGTCATCAGTGACACGTGGAGTCATCCATACACTCGTGAGCAAGCGGCTTACCCAGTTCCGTCATTACGTAGCCACAAATTCTGGCCGTCGGTAGGACGCATCGACAATGTCCATGGTGATCGTAACCTTGTTTGTTCCTGTGTTGGTATGGATGCCTATTCAGAGTAGGGAATTTTCATCAACAGATCAATATGAGTGCCTATACGCCACCCGCTAGCCCCAAAGACGAAGTCTCGGGCTATGTTTACTTTGCTCGCTT
>JAQXBQ010000074.1 GCA_029252325.1 Akkermansiaceae bacterium | reverse complement strand
TACCAAATCCCCGGCATGATTGAAGTAGGGCAACGCAAAGGAAACGTGCCGCTCGATGAAGCCATCTTGAAGCACTTGGAAGCTGGGCGCATAAGCCCTGACGAGGCATTTGAAAAATGCATTGATAAGAAACGTTTTCTCCCCTTCCTCACGCGCGAGCCTGAACCATGGGAGCTGTAAAAGCGTAGGCAACGATCTTATGCGGCGAGAGCTAACCTTGATATTCACTGTGGACTACTCAAACAGCGACCGCTGCCACAGCCTCGGCACACTTGATGCCATCTAAAGCTGCAGAAATAATGCCACCGGCATAGCCAGCGCCCTCTGCACAAGGGTAGAGGCCTGCTATTTCTGGGTGCTGCATATCACCTTCATTACGCGGTATTCTTAATGGGCTACTCGTCCGTGTTTCAAAGCCTATCAACCCTGCCTCCTCTGTGATATACCCGTGCATGCCTTTGCCAAATTTGCGCAAACCTGTCTGCATACGTGACACAATGAAACTTGGCATCACCTCATGAAGCGGCGACGCATTCAAACCTGGGAAGTAGCTCGTCGATGGCAAACTTGATGAAACTCGTTCCTCCAGAAAATCTGTGACTCTCTGACCGGGCGCTTTTTGTTTACCCCCACCATGAACGGAAGCAGCCACTTCTAACGATTTTTGGAAAGCCACCCCTGAGAGTATACCATGCTCTGGAGCAAAATCACGCGTATCATCAGGATCAACGCTAACCACCATGCCGCTGTTGGCATAAGCTGAATCCCGCCGAGACAACGACATCCCATTGACCACAACCTCATCGTTTTCTGTAGCCGCTGGGACAATAAATCCACCTGGGCACATACAGAATGAGTGAACTCCCCTTCCTCCTATTTTGCAAGCCAGTCGATAGCTTGCAGCTGGCAAAATACGTGGGCGCTCCAACCCCCTTTGGTAGTGATATTGGATACTATCTATTAATGGTTGTGGGTGCTCGATGCGCACACCAACGGCAAAGGTCTTCTGCTCCATTAATATACTCTGTTTTGCTAAAAGCTGATAGATATCTCGAGCGCTGTGTCCGGTGGCAAGGATAACCGCATCACCGACAAACTCAGTGCCATCTGCAGTGGCAACCCCGCGCATCACCTTCCCATCGGCAGAAGTTAAAAATTCGACTACTTTGGTCTCAAAGTGAACTTCTCCACCTGAAGCTATGATGCTTGCCCGCATAGCCTTGACTACATTGGGTAGTAAATTGGATCCAATATGAGGATGGGCATCTATAAGAATTTTTGATGGTGCCCCGTGCGCAACAAATGTCTCATAGACATCACGCACGGGCCCTCGTTTTGTTGCCCTAGTGTAAAGTTTACCATCGGAAAATGTTCCTGCTCCACCCTCACCAAAGCAGTAGTTTGAATCTTCAATCACCTTACCCTCTCTCAGTAAGGGCGCTAAATCGAAACGTCTTGCAGATGCATCTTTACCTCGCTCAAGAATGACAGGCTTCATGCCAAGTTCTATTGCTTTCAGCGCCGCAAACATACCGGCTGGCCCGCAACCCACGATGACTACACGTTTTGCCGATGAGGCAAGCTTTGGATAGCGCGACTCATACAGCGGCTCGGGGGGCAAAGCCATGCCCACTCCCACCTCAAGCCTCAACTGCACCTTGATGTCTTTTTGCCTAGCATCAATTGAATGCTTTCGCAGGCGCAATTCCTGAACCTGCTTGGGATGAACACGAAGCTTCCTAGCTACTTTTTTTCGCCAAAAATCCTCATCCTCAGAACGATCAATCGCAACGATGATATCTACTGTCTCGATACGATTCATACTATAATGATCTGAAGCTTGTTAAGAAATGGCAAGCTTCGCTCCATATTTGTCAACATTAACAAAAGTAACACGAGTAGAAAAAATCACACTCTTGGCATCGTCTCCTCCACGACTCACCTGCACCTCATAGCAAACTGATGTCTTTCCTTGCTTACTCTTTTGACAATCTATTTCGAGGATAACCCCCTCTACCACACCGTGTCGAAACTCTACATGATCCATACCTACCGTTACGAAACGACTGCTAGGGAAATCTAGGCTGGCGGCAATCCAGCATGCTTCATCGATCCAGCTAAGCATTTTCCCTCCAAACAAAAAACCATATTGGTTTAGGTCACCTGGCATAACAAGACGGTGCGTTTTCATCAGAATTAGTTAGTGGGGGTTAAGCCTTAGAGACTTCAATGCGTTTGTAGCGAGAGCTACCTGCAGGTGATGTTGTTGCGACACCCTCTATATCAGCAAGCGTATTATGCGCT
>JAQXBQ010000058.1 GCA_029252325.1 Akkermansiaceae bacterium | reverse complement strand
CAGCTCATCAAACGTGCCTATCTTTGATCGTGAGTTTCTCGGTGGCCCCTACAACCTACGCGGATTCGAAAACCGTGACGTAGGCCCTCGTGACGGCGTGACCAACGAGGTTCTAGGTGGTAACACCTCGGCT
The DNA here is from genome assembly GCA_029252325.1 of Akkermansiaceae bacterium. GTDB lineage: Bacteria > Verrucomicrobiota > Verrucomicrobiia > Verrucomicrobiales > Akkermansiaceae > Oceaniferula. The sequence continues at coordinate 6,212 of JAQXBQ010000058.1, read as the reverse complement.
TATGTATCCCTCGAATACACCTTCCCTATCGCTGAGAAAATCCGCGGTGCTGCCTTCTACGACGTGGGAACCGTCAATGCCGATTCATGGGAATTTGGCGATGGCTTCTACCACGATGCAGGTCTGGGATTGCGCTTGAACCTACCCTTCGGCCCTCTCGCTCTCGACTACGCGTTCCCACTGGGCACACCGGGTGGTCTAGAGGAAGAAGCTGATCAAGGAGGCCAGTTCCAATTTTATCTCGACTATAAGTTCTAAGCTCGATTCCCTCGAACAACGATTTAACCCTCAGATGCTTTTGCAGCTGAGGGTTTTTTGTGACTTGCGCCAAATACTACCAATGGGTCAAGCAGTGAACTCGTTAAGCATTTAGCCATACGGACTTCAAGTATGGTGCGGCGCTGTATTCCTCCGGCATGGCCAAGGAGGTCAACTCTGCATCAGGCGCAGCCTGTTGAATCATGCGGGTAAAATCTCGGAGATCAAGCTTGCGACAATTCGTGCAGCACAGCATCCAACCATCGTCAGCTAGACAAGCACGCGCCATCGACACTAAGCGACCATAATCTTTCTCCACTCGAAATACCTTGCCTTTATCATCACGCGAGAACGTAGGCGGATCAAGAATGATGCCATCAAAGCTTCTGCCTTGGCGTGCGAAGCGCCGCAACCAGTGAAAGGTATCCCCCTTACAGAAATAATGGTCTGAAGCATTCATCTTATTGGCTGCAAAATTATCACGCGCCCCATCCAGGTAAACTTGTGACAAGTCCAATGTCGTTGTTGTCGCTCCGCCGAGTGCAGCACAGACCGAAAAAGCCCCGGTGTAGGCAAAAGTGTTCAGCACAGTCGTTCCTTTCTCGCTACTTGATCTAACACGCTTGCGGTTGAGTCGTTGATCAAGAAAGATGCCTTGCGAATAGCCAGATTGAAAACTCAACTGATAAGCCACCCCATTTTCCCTCACCATGAATGCACTCTCCTGCTTGGGTCCCGCAACATGCGTAGGATCTGTTTTCTCGTGCTGGTCGAGTTGCTTCCAATAGATCGTTCGGCCCTTTGCCCCTTCTTGCATCAGCCACTCGCGCACCTCGGGATCAAGCTCCCCAGCCGTCGTAGACACAAGCCACCGACCCGCCAAAGTATCCAAGTAGACACCTAGCAGCTCATCTCCATCGCCGTCGACCAACCTCAATGCATCCGTATCAGCTCCGAGCATAGCTGCACGTTTATCGATCGCCGTTTCAAGTTTATGCCTGATCACAGGGTTGCAATCTCATGAACTCTCTTTATCATCCAGCCCGAAATGTCTGATATTCAATCTGTTCTCGATACCCTTGATGATGCCGTGGCCTCTGGCCAACTACTCAAATCTTCCCGCGACAACATTCGCGCACTACTCGATGGCACCACCAGCCCCATCGCAGCAGCAGCCATTACCGAACTTACTGCGAGCGCCGCATGGCAAGAACTCAATGATCGTTTTTTCAAAACACTGGCCTTTGGAACTGGCGGATTACGTGGCCGCACCGTTGGCCGAGTCGTCACCAGTGCTGAGCAAGGCGCCGGCGGCCCCAATGAGCGCCCTGAGCACCCATGTGTGGGTACTGCCTCGATGAATTTCTACAACGTCAGCCGTGCTGTTCGTGGTATGATCATTTACCTCAAACGCTATCTTGCGGAGCAAGGTATCGAGCGCAAACCAGCTTTTGTCTTTGGTCATGACACCCGACACTTCTCACGAGATTTTGCAGAATTTTGTGCCAAGCTCTGCACCGAGCTAGGTTGCGATGTGCACCTCTTTGACGCGCCAAGAGCCACTCCGGAAATATCTTATGCCATTCGTGCACTCAATGCCGATGCCGGAGTCGTCCTCACTGCCAGCCACAACCCCTCTCACGACAACGGCTTCAAGGCCTACTTCAACCAAGGAGCTCAGCTGGTCGAGCCGAATGCCTCAGGCGTTATCAACGAAGTCAACGCGATCGCCAGTGAAGCTTATGATGCCTTGCCTGAGGGCGAGCAAGGAACGCTGCACGTATTGTCTACCGACATGGACCGCATCTACATGGATGATGCCAAGAGCTTACTACTCCGCCCTGACCTTATGGAAGGAGGCGATGATAAGACCAAGGTAGTATTTACCAACCTGCATGGCACTGGTGGCCATTGCATTGTGCCACTGCTCAACGAACTTGGCTTCGAGGTATTCACCGTTGCCGAGCAAGATATTCAGGACGGACGCTTCCCAACCGTAGCCTCCCCTAACCCAGAAAATGGGCCTGCACTTGCCATGGGCATTGCTCTCGCTGACGAGCAAGGTGCTGAGATTGTTATCGGAACCGATCCTGACTGTGACCGCATGGGCGTCGCCGTTCGCAATGATGCAGGAGAAATGCAACTGCTCACTGGCAACCAGATTGGCTCGCTAATGGCATGGTATCGCACCAAGACCTTCGTCGACCAAGGCATTATTACTGACTCCAATAGAAGTCGCGCCGTGCTCATCAAGACCCTGGTTACCACCGAACTTCAACGAGCTATCGCTGAGAAATTCGGCGTCGGCATCGTCGATACCTTGACTGGCTTCAAATACATTGCCGCGAAGCTGCAAAAGTATGAGGACGCCATCCCTGCCGACAAAAAAGGCAACTACCGCGCCCTAAGTCCTGAGCAAAGCCGCGACCTACGCCTCGAGTATTCTCGCTTCTTCATCTTTGGTGGTGAAGAAAGCTACGGCTACTTGGGCACCGACTCGATTCGAGACAAGGATGGCAATGGTGCTGCCGTCATGTTTGCTGAGCTTGCAGCTTTCGCTAAAAGCGAGGGCAAGACCATCGCCGCACTGATGGACGACCTCTACACCGAATACGGCTATCACTTAGAAGTTGGCAAAGCTCTCGTCATGGAAGGTGCTGATGGCGCCGCGCAAATCAAAGCCCTATCAGCGTCCTACTCTGAAAATCCACCGAGCGAGATCGACGGCGCTGCCGTGTCACGTGTGCGAGATTTTTCCAAGGATGACTTTGAAGATGCAGAAGGAGATACTCTACCCAAAGAAGGCATGCTTATCATCGATCTAGAAGACGGGCGTTCATGCGCGGTGCGCCCATCAGGCACCGAGCCAAAGATCAAATACTACCTCTTTGGCAAAGATACTCCTTCAGATGACCTGCCAGCAAGTAAAGGTAAGGTCGCCTCACAACTAGACTCTCTCTGGTCCGCCCTCGAAACAGACGCCAAGACGCGAATGGCCTAACACAACAGTCTAGCATAGCCTTCTAGAGCCACAACACTGGCTCACACCCTAACGATGTTAGAAGAACCCATAGAAAGCCTGCCCAAAAAAAGCCTGCCCGGAAAAAACCTCGGGGCAGTAATTGCCGCACTCATCAGCGGCTTGCTTCTGGCTATGTGCTTTCCGGGCTTTGGAAATTTCTCAGGGCTTGTCTGGGTCTGGATGCTGCCCTTGCTTCCAGCTCTTTGGCGCGGAACTACTAAACGCTATGGCTTTAGTATCGCTTACCTCTCAGGCCTCGTTTTTTGGCTTGTCAATCTCAAGTGGCTATGGACCGTCAGTGGCCTTGGCGCAATGGCGATGGCCGCCTTCCTTGCTCTCTATTTTGGTACTTGGGGTGCGATTGCTGTCAGCCTTGGAAACCCGTGGAGGAAACCAAAAAGCACACCAAACAAGGTCAGTAGCCTCCAACAAAAAATCAGCCAAAAAACCACCAAACAACGACAGGCACGCCCCCACATCGGCTTGCTCAACGGTGCCCTTGGAGACTCGCTACGCTCACTAAAGTTTGCCTTCATCAATGCGGCAGCTTGGGTCGGGCTCGAATGGTTGCGCGGCTGGATCTTCACTGGCTTTAGCTGGAATGGGCTCGGCGTTGCTTTTCACGAAACCCCAGTACTCGCGCAAGCGGCTGATCTCATCGGCATCACCGGCTTGGCTTTCTTACCCGTTCTGATGAGCGCGGTAGTGATTCAAACCGCTGTGCGGCTCAAGGCCGAGGCCGCATCCGGCAAGCTCAAGCCCCGGCTTGACTTCAGTGTTGCCGCCTTACTGCTTGCCCTCCAATTCTGCTACGGCGTCTGGCGAATCAACCATCTCAACGGCATGGAAACTCAGCGCGTTCGCGTCCTCATCGTCCAAGGCAATATAGCCCAAGACATCAAGTGGGACCCCGCCTCCGTTACTGATATTTTACAAACCTACGCCGACACGACGAGTGAAGCCATTGAAGCCCTTGAGCAAGACAACCTAGACCGATTGCAGGCCAACGTAAATGGCGATGCCGTAGAGCTCAAGCAACCCGACCTCGTGATCTGGCCAGAAAGTGCCATCCCTACCCCCCTCTATTTTGCCGATAACCTCGACGGTCATTTGCTGTTTGCAGAAACCCATCATTTAATTGAAGAGGAGATTCGCCCGCTTCACTCTGTGCTGGGACCCTTCGCGCTCATTTCAGGCATGAATGAATTTGAGTCTGACTTCAATGGTGAGCGTGCCGTCTGGAAAGAAGGGGGCGGCCAATACAACAGCATTGCCATGGTTGCTGCTGAGGGTGAGCTGGAAAAAAGCATCACCACCTGGCGTAAAATGCACCTGGTGATCTTTGGTGAATATATCCCATTGATCGACAAGCTACCCTTCCTCGGTGAGCTATTTAAATTTTCCTCAGGGGCCGATTTCGCCGGTAACTTTGATGCAGGAACATCCACCGAACCGATGATCGCCCCTGTAGGAGACAGCCATGTGCAGCTCATCCCCAGCGTCTGCTTCGAAGATACCGTCGGCCGCCTCACTCGTAAGTTTATCCGCCCCGAGCCCCAACTCATTATCAACGTCACCAACGACGGCTGGTTCAAACACAGCGAGGCCGCCAAACAACACATGGCCAATGCCAAGTTTCGTGCTATCGAGCTGCGCCGACCGATGGTGCGCAGTGCCAACACCGGGGTGAGTGCGATTATATCTACCACTGGTAGTCTAGTCGACCCCGCCACAGGGACACGCCAAGTCATCGAGGACGACCAAGCCAGTCACTTCGTAGAAGGCAGCATCTACGGTCACGCCTACGCCCCGACCCATGGCCCCATCACCCTCTACGCCCTCGCGGGCGATTGGTTTGCCTATATGATGATGGCTTGTGTTTGCTGGCTAGCACTACGCAGCAAGCTGACTGTTAGATCATAAAAAACCCGCATGACCAATGCCATGCGAGTCTGAGATAATTTGTTGTTGCTAACCTAGAAATTATAACGCGCACCAAGCTCGTAATGAACCTCTTCGTCGAGCGGAGACTCCTCACCTAGGACGTCGTCCATGAAGATCAGACGTGCACCACCAAAGATTTCGATGGTATCACTCACATTATAAACAAGGCCTGCAAAAATATGACCGTAAAAGGCGGTATCATCGTCAGATTCTGAAGTGGGGCCACCATTACCTCCTGAAATAGAAGTTTCTATGTCTACATCGACCAGGGCAATACCAGCACCGGCACCAGCGTACCAATTGAGATTGTCCGCGAGTTCACACTCATATTTGTAATTGAGCGTGATTGGAATGATATCAATGTCTGTTCTAGTAGTCGTAGTTTCAATTACACTTACACTCCCTGATGTCTCTTGCTCAACAAAGTCACTTTCTGTGTAGCCTACCTCCAGATAAATCGCTTGTGAGCATTTATCACCAACACATTTTCTCTCTTTACCAATATGGAGGGTGTAGATTTCCTCGTCCCAGTCATCACCATCAATGACTCCTAAAGATCCACCAGCAAACCATGACCAAAGGCATGAAGGAGCTGGAGGGGCAGCGATAACTTGTTTGGCTGACGCCTCTTCACCAGCCTGCACTGTAGCAGCTAGAGCGAGGCCTGATACGGCAATTATTATTTTCATTTTCATAACATTTACAATATAGCACGCCCATACCCTGCGTAACAAGCCTGCATTAGTTAGCGTTTCTTTGCTAATTTTACCTATTAAGCTGGCTTGACCTGCTCAAACACACCGCCTCCCAGCAGCGTCCCGCCATCGTAAAAGGCACAAATCTGTCCCGCCGTGATCGCTCGTTGAGGCCGGACAAACTCAAGGCTTAACTTCCCGTCATCTATTGGCGTCACGGTTACCGGCTCGCTCTTGGCGCGGTATCTTGGCTGAGCCTCCAGCTTACAGCTTGATGTGATCGCTTTGTTCAC
>JAQXBQ010000055.1 GCA_029252325.1 Akkermansiaceae bacterium | reverse complement strand
GATGAAGTTGGATATTTTCCAAGTAAATCAAACCTTAAACCCAAAACAACATCATGAAAACCCCACACAACAAGCCCTTTGGGCGTATTTTTCCTGCGATCTTCCTGTCCGCAGGTTTTCTTTGTTCCAGCGTTTCTTATGCGGCGACCTATGTCTGGACAGGAGACGGCAACAACGCCTGGGGTGACAGCACCAACTGGGACATTGCCGGATCTCCGGACGCTAATGACGATGCGATTTTTTACGACAATCCCTTCAGTGGCAACACGGGCTTCGCTGGCTTGAACAATGCTGTCACCGGAAATGGCCAGAGAGACGCGAACTCGATCGAGTTCAGCAGCAACATCACAAGCGACTTTCAGATCAACCCGCGAGGTGACGACGGCCTGGCTAACGATGGGCCCGACCACCACCTCAACATTAAGGGAGGCGGCATCGATGTGCAGACTGCTTCCACCATCACCCTCAACGTTGACGTCGAGGCCGCCGTCAATCAGAGCTGGAACGTGATCGCAGGGGGCACGCTGATCGCTGATGAGCAAATCAGGCTGAATAAAATCACGAAGACCGGCACCGGCACGTTGATCCTGAGAGGTGATAATACCAATTCCGGCTTCAATTTTGGCATCACCAACGGATCTGCTGCGGGAACGATTTCGATTGAGAACGATACGTCACTGGGAACCGGTCAGCTCAATTTTGAGGCTGGTGGAACCTTGGATCTCGGGGTGGACGGTCTGACTGTTGGAAATAAGATTTTTATCGCGAATCGCTCTGATACCTCCGACCGCACCATACGGCTCGATGTTGCAGGCAGCGCTACTGGTGTACTTGACGATACAATCACCCTTCACGAATACACGCCCGGTTCATTCGTCGCCTACGTAGGAACGGATGACACATTGACCTTCAGCGGTAACGTCGTCACCACCGCTGCCGATGGCTCTGGTTTGACCAAGGAAGGCGCCGGCACGTTGGTGCTTTCAGGTACGAACACTTACAGAGGCACCACTACCGTCAGCGCTGGTGTTTTGAAGCTCTCCGGAGGCAGCGCTATCGGAGATTTCCGGGATGTCTTTGTGGATACCAACGGCACGCTGGACCTCAATGGCAGCTCGGAAACCATCAACCGCCTGACAGGCTCAGGCACGATTGACACCAGTGCTGGTAATAGCACCCTGACTGTAGGCCACAACAATGGCAGCTTCACATTTGATGGGTCACTCACAAATACCCTTGGCGCCCTGACTCTTAAAAAGACAGGTACTGGCACGCTGACCCTTACTGGTGGAAGCACGCACTCCGGCGGAACGTCCATTGCCGGGGTCGATTCCACGACAAATACGGTCAACGTGCGGCACAACAATGCTCTCGGAACGGGCGAATTTGTTTTTGAGCGCGGCGGAATCCTCGAGCTGGGTGTGGATGGGCTAAACATCAGCAACGACATAGCGATGAATAACTGGAGCGATGGAGTACGCACGATCAAGCTAGATCTCGATGGAGCACGAACCGGTGAATTCAGCGGTGAAATGTTTCACCGACACGCGACTTTTGGGAGGGTTGAGTTCAATGTGGGTGCGGATGATATATTGACCTACAGCGGCAACATCACTCCGGCGGGTACCGCGAGTGGTGCCGGCCTTAAAAAAGTGGGATCAGGCACTTTAGTACTCTCCGGGGCAAATACCTACAATGGCAAAACCGCTGTCACCGAGGGTACGCTCTCCCTCGCCACGGGGTATGCCCACGGCAGTAGTAGTGGGCTCTACTCGGTTGTGGGGGGCACGCTGAAAATCGCCGATGGCGTGGACATCAGCGGCCACGCCATGACCATCGGTCTTGATGGTGTGATCAGCCCCGGCAACTCACCAGGAACCGCGACCACCGGTAGCCAGACTTGGCGTGACGGAGGATCTTACCTTTGGGAGATCAATGATTCTGACGGCTCCAAAGGCCTCACCGGAGGAGGCACAAATGGCTGGGACTGGCTCGACATCACCGGCACCCTCGATCTGGCAAACCTCAGCGCTGGCGGCTTCACCATCGATATTGACTCCCTCTCACTGGCCAACAGCATCGGTGACGCGGCTGGCTTTGAGAGCTGGAGCAAAGGAGACGGAATTGTTGATTACAGCTTCATTATTGCCAGCTTCGATAGTCTCAATGGTACTTTTGATGCCAACCTCTTCACCCTCGACGCCAGTGGATTTAGCAACGCTCCAAGCTGGGACTGGGCGATCGCGCTCAGCGGCACCGACCTCGTGCTCGAAGCCTACGCCGTCCCCGAGCCATCATCCACCGCGCTAATCGCTCTCGGTGGGCTAGCTTTGGCTTTCCGCCGTCGCAAGTAAGAAATGGCTCTTTTGCTCCTGCCAGGCATCGTTAAATTCTAACCTGATAACCAGGCGGTGAATACTCGTCAAAAATAAAATATTATCGGCACCAATTCTGTAAACCCTATTGTTTTGCCTGCTTGGTAAATAGGGTGAGTGGGTCGATCTCATGGATTGATTCATCAGGGGGAGGGAACATCATATACTGTGGGTGAAACCTTAGTTTTGAGATCGGACCCGAAGCAATGGCGTCTGGAATTTCAAATCACCAATAATGCCACCAAAGGAAATCCACCCCACTCGTCTCAGTTTCCAAAGGGTTCAACATAAACGAACCAACAAGAGAGATGAATCGAATTAAAATTGGAACGGTGACACTTGCTGTTCTTCTGGCGGCCAGCTCAGTATCAGCGCGTGAGGTGATTGACTTTGATGCGGGCTGGCGCTTCACGCCCGGTGACCCGGCGGGGGCTGAAAGTGTTGGGCACCGGGATGCAAGTTGGCGGATGTTGAAGGTGCCGCATGACTGGGCCTTTGAGGCGGACTACGCCGAGGATGCAGCTCAGGGCGGGCAGGGGGGATACAAGCCCGGTGGCATCGGTTGGTACCGGAAGTCCTTCAAATTCCCTGAGCGCTGGGCCGGCAAGCGGGCAATCATTGCCTTTGATGCCGTCTACATGAACAGCGAAGTCTGGATCAACGGGCAGTATCTTGGCAAGCGGCCCTATGGTTATATCAGTTTTGAGTATGAGATCAGCAAGCATCTCAAGCCGGGTGAGAATGTGATCGCCGTGCGGGTGGACAACAGCCGGGAGCCATCAGCACGCTGGTACCACGGATGCGGAATCTACGGGCATGTGAAGCTGCTTGTAACGGACGCGGTCTATATCCCGAGGGATGGGGTCTGTGTCAGGACAGCGGAGATCACCGATGCCGCAGCGAAGGTGGTCGTGGAGACTGAATTAAGCAGCACGCTCCCATCCGCGCCAGGTGCGACACTTGTTACCGAGATCCTCGATCCGGATGGCAAGGTGGTCGCAGAGGTGACGGCTCAAGCAAAGACCGGCACGACTGTGAAGCAGACCCTCATCGTGCCCAGGCCGAAACGCTGGGATACAACTAGCCCCCACCTCTATCAGGTCGTCTCGCGGGTGAAGGCAACCAATCATGAGCATGCTGACGAGGTCACCACCCGCTTCGGCATACGTGACATCCAATGGAAAAAAGACACCGGCTTCTGGCTCAATGGCCGGGTGGTAAAATTAAAAGGCGTCGCCGACCACTCCGAAGCCGGTCCCGTGGGAGCAGCCTGGCCGGACGAGCTGCTGCGCTGGAAGCTTGAGCAGATCAAGGCGATGGGCTGCAACTCGATCCGCACCGCCCACAACCCGCAGACACCCATCTTTTATGACCTCTGTGATGAGATGGGCATTCTAGTACTGGACGAGATCTTCGATGGTTGGAACAAGAAGGCACCCGAGGATTACGGTAAACAAGCCTTCAAACAATGGTGGGAGCGCGACCTGCGGGCCTGGCTCAAGCGCGATCGCAATCATCCCTGCGTGATCGGCTGGTGTCTGGGTAATGAAACCGGAGGTCCCATCGCGCCGAAAATCGTCGCGGTTTGCCATGAACTGGACCCGACCCGGCTGGTCACTTCCGGGCACGCAAACCCCGAGGAAATGGATATTGAAGGGGTCAATGGCCATAGCGAATACAGCCACTTCTTCCAACATCACGCAAAAAAAATCAACAAGCCCTTCGTCTCTACCGAGGCACCGCACACTTGGCAGGTGCGCGGATTCTACCGCAGTAAAACCTGGCTTCGTGATGGGATGAAGAGGGGTGTCTTCCCGCTCCCGGACCTGACGTCAAAAGAGATCTTCACCTATGACTGGACCGCTCCTGCGAATCGCAAGAATCGCAAGCAGATATTCAACTCCTCCTATGACAATGCCACGGTGCGCATCACCGCCCGCCAGAACTGGGAGCTGATGCGTGACCTGCCCTGGCACAGCGGACACTACCGCTGGACCGGCATCGACTATCTGGGTGAGGCTTCCTATGTCCACGGTGGCTGGCCCTTCCGCGCCTTCATGGGCGGGGCTCTCGACCTCGCGCTTTTCCCCAAGGACCTGTTCTACTTTTATCAGAGCCAGTGGACCACCGAGCCGATGGTCCACATCCTGCCGCACTGGACCCACCCGAGGATGGAGGAGGGGACCAAAATTCCCGTCTGGGTCTATTCCAACTGCGATGAGGTCGAGCTGTTTCTCAACGGCAAGTCACTGGGCAGGGACAAGCCCGGTACGAAATGGGATGAGATGCAGTGTGACTGGATGGTGCCGTGGACGCCCGGCACCATTGAGGCGGTCGGCTACAAGGGCGGCAAAGAGGTGGTCCGCGCCTCGCACAGGACCGCGGGAGTTCCGGCCCGCCTGGCACTCTCCGTGCATGGCAAGACCTGCCCGATTATCACCGTTACCCAGCAAGACAAGCAGGGTGTGATGAACCCCTATGCCGAGAACCGCATGCACTACCATGTAGAGGGCCCGGCGCGCATTCTGAGCCTCGAGAGCGGTAACCCGGTCAATACCGAGAACAATTATGGAAGAAGCTCGCGGACCGCTTTCTTTGGGCTTACACGTGCCTTTCTGCAAACTGCTGGCAAAGGCGAGCCACTCTCCGTCATCATTGGGGCGATCTGTGGAGAGAAACAGTTGATGACCTCTGATCAGATATCCATCGACGTTAAACGCCTAGCCATTCGCGGACAATTTGCTCAACGAGCGTTCGACATTCTCTACTCCACCGATGGTTCCAAACCCTCGAAAAAATACACCGAACCCTTCTCCGTAGAGCCCGGCACCATCGTAAAGGCAGACGTTTTTGATGGTGGCAAATTGATCTTCAGTATGGAGGAAGGCTTTGGCCCCAAGGAAGGGATTTATTGGGGAGACGAAACGGCTGATACGATCAACTACGGAGGCGACCAAGCTGAGGAGGCCAAGTTCAAGCGGGCTGTCATATCGACCAAAGGCAAGGGTTTTGAGGGCAAAGGCTATCTCAATTTTGGTGGTCATACCGGAGCATACGTGGAATGGTATCAGGAGAATGACGGCAGCCCCGGCCCCGCAACTCTATCCATCCGCTACAGTGGCAAACGACCTGACACCAAAGGCCGCTCGATGCAACTCAGTGTAAATGATGAAAAACAAGAACTATTCTTCCAGAACACCAAAGGTTATGGAACGGACTGGAGCACACTCGATGTCAAAATACAGCTCAAATCGGGGGCTAACCGCATCCGCATTACCACCATTGAGCGGGGCGGCATGTGCATTGACTCAATCGAAATTAAATAAAAAAACCATGATGAAAAACTACCGCAAATACGCGACTTTAGCGGCCGTCTTGATGATATCCTCACCAGGGGCGCGGGCCTCTGCGACGCCATTACCCGCGGAAGCACACCCGGAAAAACCCAACATCATCTTCATCATGTGCGATGACATGGGCTACGGGCAGTTGGGCTGTTACGGCCAGAAGAAGATCAAGACACCCCGCATTGACCAGATGGCCAGGGAGGGCTTGCGTTTGACGGATTATTACGCGGGCACAGCCGTCTGTGCGCCTTCCCGTTGCTCGCTGATGACCGGGCAGCATGTGGGCCGTACGTTCATTCGTGGTAATTACGAGATCATGAAGGGGCAGCACAACGAGTCCGGACAACTCCCCATCCCGGATGAGACCATCACGGTGGCAGAGAAGATGAAGGAGGCGGGCTATAAGACCGCCCTAATCGGCAAGTGGGGGCTGGGCTACCCGCACAGCGAGGGCGACCCGCTCAAGCAGGGTTTTGATTTCTTTGCCGGCTACAACTGCCAGCGCCACGCGCACAGCCACTACCCGGGCTGGGTCTGGCGCAACCATGAGAAGGTGCAGCTGGGACCACCCGCAAAACCAGGAGAGGGGGGCACCGTAGAGCGCCATAGCCAGTATTTTCTCACCAATGAGGCGAAGTCCTTCATCACCCGCAACAAAGAGAATCCCTTCTTCCTCTATCTCGCCTACGTCATTCCGCATGCGGCGATGCAGATCCCGCACAGCGATCCCGCCTACCAGCTCTATGCCGACAAGGCATGGCCTGAGATTCAAAAACGCCACGCCGGCATGATCACCCTCTTAGACCGCCATGTCGGGGACATCCTTGATTTGCTCAAGGAGCTCGGTCTGGAGGAAAACACCCTGGTGGTTTTCACCAGTGACAACGGAGCCCACCGTGAAGGCGGAGCGAAGCCGGAGTTCTTCAATGACAGTGGCCCGCTGCGCGGTATCAAGCGTAACATGTATGAGGGAGGTATTCGCGTGCCCTTCGTAGCGCGCTGGCCGGGTGTGATTGCTCCGGGTAGAACCAGTGCCCACCTCAGTGCCCACTGGGACCTGATGCCCGCCGCCTGTGAACTGGCCGGTGTGGATGCCCCTGCCAAGGTTGATGGCATTAGTTATGCTCCCTTGCTCAAAGGAAATGAAGCAGGACAGGCGAAGCACAAGTATCTGTATTTTGAGCTCAACAGCCCGCACAAACGTGGGGTGCGCGCGGGTGATTGGGTGGCCATTCAGGAGAAGGTGACCACCTCAAACCCGGATGCCGACCCCATCGAGCTCTACAACCTCAAAGACGACCTTGCCCAGAAGAACAACATCGCCGCGACCCACCCCGGGAAAGTTGCCGAGTTGCGCGGAATGATCCGTGAGGCTCACGTGCCCTCCAAGCAGTTTCCTTTTCGAGGAACACGGCCCAGGCACATCATCAAGAAGTAGCCAGAATAATCTCCGCACACCACGATAAGTAACAAACACAAAGATGATGAGCGGAGCTTCTTTAAGAGCCTTTACCCTGTTCACT
>JAQXBQ010000048.1 GCA_029252325.1 Akkermansiaceae bacterium | reverse complement strand
CCGCGGGTAGCAATTATAATACAGTTGCCAGCAGTGATGCTTCATGGGTGCTTAATGATCCCGATGTTGACCCGTTTACTCCACCGAGCATATTTTTCTTCACTAACAGCGATGCTGGTCTCGCCTGGGAAGACGGGGCCAACGCGGGTAAAACCAGCCTTCTTTTTGCCACGGTGCCCGAGCCCAGCTCAACGGCATTGCTCGGCCTCGGAGGCCTTGCCTTAGCCCTGCGTAGACGCAGGAGCTAAGAAGAGTGAAATAATTTCAAAACCCCGCCCTCACGACGGCGGGGTTTTTTTGTCCTCATCTCTCCATTTGGATGAGAACTTATCAGGCGGAGCTGTATTCTTTTATCGGCTTGGCGTGAGCTTCTTAACTTAAGCTTAAACTGGCAACTCGAACTGCCGCCTAGCGGCTATTTCCCAATTCCAAATTCTAAATTCCAAATTCTAAATTCACCCCGGCAGGGCTAAGGAGACTCTTCCCCATAAATGAGGAACTTGTGTTCATCGACTAGGATGAAGCGATAGCGGCTGACGCCCTCGGGGATGGTGGCTGTTACGCGGTAGCCTTTGTCTGAGATCTGTACCGGGTATTTGACCCCGATCTGGGGTGCTGAGGTGTCAATGCCGGTTTCATTTCTGTGCTTCTTCTCTGGCGCATCAGGGCTTGGCAGGTAGATGACGTAGGCTTGGGCGATGCCCGGGCCTTTTGGGTCAAGGGTGAGGCTCGCCTGCTTGTCAGACAGGGTGGAGAGGGTGGAGAGGGTGGAGCTGGTGATGCTGGCGGCTTGCAGGGTGTTGTTTTTGAAGGTGGGATTGAGATAAGGGCCTTGCGCGTTGTGGGCCTTTAGCTCGGCGTCGAGTCGGGACTTGAGGCCTTTGGCGAGCTCGGCGTATTGCGGATCATCAATCACGTTGATCATTTCCTCCAGGTCGTTTCTGGCGCCGTCTTGGTAGAGGCGGTAGAGCTCGTAGCTGCCGGCTTGGGCGTGTTGGTAGAGTTTGAAGTCTCCCTGACGAATCGAGGACTTCATGCTGCCTCCGCCGTGTGGGTAGTGCCAGAAGAGGTGGGTGCGTTCCTTGCCTTTGCTGTTGAGGATCGTTTCACTCGCCCCTGTAAGAACGCCGGAGATGTCCGCGCCACTGAGCAGTTTTTTGTGCTCCGGGGCGATGCTTGATGTGGTGACTTGGAGAATGGTGGGGAAGTAGTCGAGCTGGTTGACCAGCCCGTCGAACTGGCTGCCTTTGGTAACTCCTGGGCCTGCGACTACCATCGGCACGCGGATACCACCTTCCTCGGTGTGGGTTTTGCCATACTTGAGGGGCAAGTTGTCGGAGATGATCTCGGCAGCTTTCTTTTCCGCACCTCCATTGTCGGAGCTGAAGAAGATGTAGGTGGTTTCGCTCAGTTTTTTGCCGGGGTTGCGGGGGTCGTCGGTGTTTTTCAGATAGTCCATCACGCGGCCTAGGCTCCAGTCCACGGTGGTGACCATGGCGGCGAAGTAGGGGTTCTGCTGGCCCGGTAAGGTCATGTCTCCGTCTTTGGGAGGGAAGGGCTGGCCCATCTTATCACAGTAATACTCGAGCAGCTCACCATTACGGGTAATGACGGGCCAGTGCACCATCCAGTGCCACATATTGAGGAAGAATGGCTCGCTCTTGCTCTCAGCCATGAACTGCAGGGCAGATTCCGTGAGCTGGTCATAGGGGTAGGAGATGCCATTGGGCTTCTTGTCGCTGAAAGGGGCATATTTTTCCTGGCTCAAGGGATACTGCTTGTCTTTAGCGGTGGAAAAATCCTTGGTGCGGTCTTTCATGCCTCGGTGCACGCCGCGGCTATGATCGACAAATTCAAAGCCATAGTTGTCAGCACTGGGGCCAATATGCCATTTGCCAGCGTGGCCGGTTTTGTAGCCGTTGCCCTTCATGGCGTCGGCCAAGGTCAGGTGATCGAAGTTCAGGTGTTGATCAAGGTAGGGCGAGAGGAACTGTTCCTTGGGTCTGCCCTCGGTCACTTTTCCCAGATAGACATGGGTGATCCCGAGCTGTGCCGGGTGCTGGCCGGTGATGATGCCCGCGCGGGATGGCGAGCAACTCGGTGCAGGTGAATACGCCTGGGTGAAGTTCATCCCCATGGCCGCGAGCTTATCCAGATTGGGCGTCTCGTAGGGACACTCATCATCGAGATCATTGAGCCCCACGTCTTGCCAACCGAGGTCATCAACGTAGAAGATGATGATGTTGGGCTTTTCGAGAGCGGATGCAATGGTTGCCGTCGTGATCAACAGGCAGAGCAGGAGGCAGAGGCGGGAAAAGAATCGGAATGTTTTCATCGTAAGTATGAGATATTCTATAGCATATTCTTGGGCGCGTACGACAGACAATAAAATTGAGGAGGCAAGCCTACCAGTTTAACAAGCGAACTCAAAACAAGAGATCTGAACTTAATTATCTGTAGCGTCACTAATACAGGATGCAATTTCACTCTTGCAAAGCGTTACGTTACACTTTATGCTTTGCGGCAATAACATGAACTTCAGCCACTTGACAGAGAAAAAGACCGAGCTAGAAAATTACCGTAATGATGGTGAAGGCTTGCCGTCTGCGTTGGTAAAGAACCTGGAGGATTGGTTTCGCGTAGAGCTTACTTACACGAGTAATGCCATTGAGGGTAATACCTTGACCCGGAGCGAGACGGCGCTTGTCGTTGAGAAAGGTCTTACTGTGGGTGGTAAGAGCATTCAGGAGCACCTTGAAGCAAGTAACCACGCATACGCATTGGATTGGGTCAGAGAGCTTGCAGCGCAGCCTGATGCCGTTCCTTCAGAAAATGAACTACTACAGCTTCACGCGCTTATTTTACGAGGCATCGATGACCAGCATGCGGGACGTTACCGGGATGTCACCGTGATGATTTCCGGATCCAGTGTGCTGCTGCCCAATCCCTTCAAAGTGCCAGAGCTGATGGAGGAGTTCATCCAATGGCTTGCTAGCAGCACAAACCTCCATCCTGTGGAATTGGCGGCACAGGCGCACTATCGTTTCGTTACCATCCACCCGTTTATTGATGGTAATGGAAGAACAGCAAGACTGCTGATGAACTTGATCCTCATCAGTCATGGTTATCCTCCTGCCATCATCAGCAAGAGAGATCGCTTGGCTTACATCAAGTCTCTGGAGAAAGCCCAGCTGGGAGGAGAACAGGATGACTATCTTAAGATCATCGCCAAGGCTGTGGACCGCTCGCTGGACATCTACCTCAAGGCCATCAAGGGAGAGGATCTTGCCCCTGTGGATGATCATCAAGAACTCTTCAAAATAGGTGCTATCGCTAAAGCGTCTGAAGAAACCGTGCCCACCATCCGCTATTGGACGAAGGAGGGATTGCTTACCGTTGCAGAGCTTACGGCATCCAACTACGCTCTCTATGCCCCGGAGACGCTATCTCGTATCAAGCAAATCCAGGAACTTAAAAAAGAACGATTCACTTTGAGTGAAATCAAAGAGCGATTGCTTTCTGATACCGAATAAATCCTGAAATTGACCCTGCTGTCATGTTTCTTAGCATCAATTCTCATCTATTAGGGTGAAGGTTTTTTCATCGTAAGTATGAGATATCCCGTATCATATTCTTGGGTGGAATAGATACCCATAAAATTGAGGAGGGAAGCCGTTGGCTTGAATTTGGAATTTGGAATGATGAATTTGGAAATCCAGCACGAAGCGTTCACTTGTGACTCGAACTCTCAACTCGAACTGCCGCATCGCGGCTTGGCGATCTTGGCGGCTTGGCGTGCAAGAAAGTCGGATTTATCTATGTATTTAGCTAGGACGGTTCATTGCTAATGAGAAAACCACCGTTTATAGTCAAAAAACATCAACCATCATGAATAAGGAAGAACAAGGCAGCATTATCGACCCATCCGCATCATCGCAACTTTCCCGCAGGGGGTTCATCCAGGGTTTGACGGGGGCAGGGTCGTTTCTGGGCATGGCTGGTCTGGGTGCCTTTGCCGGCACTGCCAAGGCAGACAACGCTCCCCGTGATGCCCAGGGAAACATCATCCCGGGCTTTGAAAAAGACCAGCAAGCGACTACCGCCGCCCAAGGCTGGCAGCCTGTGTCAGAGCGTAAAATCAAGGTGGGCATCGCCGGGTTCGGTCTGTGCCAGTTTGGTGCCGCTTTCTATTACCAGAATCACCCGAACGTGGAGGTGGTCGCGGCCACCGATCTAGACCCAAACCGTTGCGCCCAGCTGGCACAGAGGGTGGGAGCGAAGAAAACCTACCCGTCCTGTGAGGAGATGATCAAGGACAAGGAGATCGAGGCCATCTACATTGCCACCGATGCACCCAGCCACGCGCGCCTCGCCATCATGGCACTCAATCACGGTAAGCATGTCTGCTCGGCCGTGCCCGCCGTCTTCGGCTTCGAGGCAGAGGGAGAGGCAGAGGACCTTTTTAAGGCCGTTAAGAAGAGTGGCATGAAATACATGATGAACGAGACGTCAACGTTTCACGCTGATCTCTATGCGAAGCGCATGCAGTATCAGGCGGGTGCCCTTGGAAAGATCATCTACTCGGAGGGCGAGTATTACCACGACTTTGGACCGAATGGATTGTCCGGCTACAACCCGAAGACCGGTAAGGTCGACAAATTCGGCTGGCGCCGCGGTCTGCCACCGATGTGGTATCCGACTCACTCGGCCGCCTACTATGTGTCCATTACCGGTGGCCGCTTCACTGAGGTCTCAGGACTTGGCACTGCAGGGCGCTACCCGGAATTTCAGGCAGAAAACAACGGCCACAAAAACCCCTTCGGCACCGAAGTCGCGATGTATAAAACCAGTGAAGGTGGCATATCGCGTATGGCAGTGAGTTGGGACATGAAAAACGCACACGGCGAAAAAGGCCGGGTTTATGGTGAAAAGCCACACAACCCGAAAATCAGCGGCCAACGCCCGCCGCTTCCCCCCGGAGTCGGCGGTGGTGGCCACGGTGGCTCACACGGGCAACTCACCAATAATTTTATTGAGTCGATCTTGCTCGATAAAAAACCTATTGTCGATGTTTGCGACGCACTCAACATCACCATGTCCGGAGTGATTGCGCACAAGTCCGCGCTCAAAGACGGCGAATGGATGAAAATCCCGCAGTATGAGCTGTAAACCCATCAATAGTGCATCCGTGGCGGTGGCTTCCAGCCGCCTCGCCCAACTACCAAAGCCAATGCAAAAAAAAATCGGGTCATTCACCCTGTCAGCGATCTGGCTAACGCTGTTTGCCTACGCAGAGCCACAAACGAACAGCAAAACCATCGTTAACGGCACCGACTGGAAAGATATCCAGGGAAACCTCATCGCCGCCCATGAGGGTGAACTGTCACGCTTCAACGGGGTGTTTTACTGGTACGGCAGCAGCTACGCCAATAATCCTAAAGGCCTGTTCCGCATGACAGCGGGACCTGTCTGGAACGGTGTGCAAGTTTATAGCTCCACCGATCTCAAGAACTGGACCTACAAGGGCGTGTGCATGCCCCGTCCGGAAAAAGGTTTTGGCAAGCTGGGCGCTACCGGTCGTTCGCATGTGATTTACAACAAGAAGACCAAGAAATACGTGATGTGGTACCGCTGGTTTGTGGCGATGCCCGCATCGTTCCTCTGTGTCGCGACAGCCGATCACCCGGAGGGTCCCTTTACTCCTCACGGACCACGCGAGATGGGCACATCCAACGGATTCGCATCGGACATGAATGTATTTCAGGATGACGATGGTAAAGCTTACGTCATCTACTGCGATCACTCAAAGCCGGAAGAAGGCGGAGGCTGGCGTTATGGGATCCGGATCGACAGCTTGAGTGATGACTATCTGACAAGTAACAGGGATGGAGTGTTGATCTTTGACAAAGACTGTGAGGCTCCGGCCATGGAGAAATACAAAGGCAAATACATCGCCGTTGCATCCGGCGTGCATGGCTGGGCGGGTTCAAATACCAAGTGTGCGACGGCTGATTCGCCGCTGGGTAAATATAAAAGGCAGGCAGATATTAGTGAGAAAAAAACCTGGAGTTCCCAGGTCACTGACCTGATTTACCTGAAAGAGTCCGACACCGTGATGGCCCTCTGCGACCAGTGGTGGACTCCTGATAAAAAAGACATCAACAAGTCACGCTATCTGTTTCTTCCGCTTTTTCTTGATTCTCAAACCGGGAAGGTGAAGATGGAATACCGCGAAAAGTGGAATCCATTAAGCCTACAAAAATGAACCAACTTGCCCAAGGATTGATTATTGCAGGTGGCCTGTTGGCAACTCTGAATCAAACCTGGGCGGCGCCAGCTGCTGGCAAACTCCTAACCTACCCTGAACGGAAGAAGGCGCGGGATCTATACGTCAGCCAGGGCTGCATCGCTTGTCATCAGCTCGATAAGCTGGGTGGCGCCAACCAGCTCTATGTGGGGCCGACGATGGCGGCGGTGGGTAGTCACTATGCCAATGACCCGAAAGGCTTGGAGACGATTTTGCACTCCTTGCAGATGGGAGCCAAGGGCAAGTGGGGGCAGAATGAGATGCCTCCGCAAACTCACCTCACTGGGGAAGATGCGCGGCATCTGGCACGCTGGATTCTGACGCTGAGGCCCAAGGCTGAGGGTGACGATAAGGCAGCCCCCGCCACGCCACCGAAAACCGCCGAGCCCGGTTTCTATAGTCCTCTGATTTCCGAGAAACGCGTGAGCACGGTGGTCGAGGTGGGTGATGTTCCTGTGGTCTACCGCGTCTACTTGCCTGGGGCCTCATCACGTGCGATCGCTGTTGGCTTGCCTCAGAAACTTGGGGGGATTTCCTACGCCTTTGATGCCGCCGACTGCCGGCTGCTCTACGTTTGGAGTGGTGGTTTCCTGGACATGGATAAAGCCTGGACGGGCTTCGGTGGTTGGTATGCCAAGCTGCTGGGTGCGAAAATCTATCAGGCGCCCGCATGTTTTCCGCTAAGGATTGGCAAGCCTAACGAATGGCCTGAAAAACCCGAGCTTGTTTTCAAAGGCTACCGTATAGTGGAGGGGCAGCCCGAGTTTCTCTATCAGGTTAATGCTCAGGAAGTGGCTCACCGTATTACTTATCAAGCGAGGGCGGACAATAAGTCGGCGAGTAATACCGGCCAGATTACGCATCATTTTTCGCTTCCGGGGGTCACTGATGAGGTTTCGTTTTTGCCAACCAAACAGCATGTGCACTATGACACTGAGGATGCTACTTGGGCCTCCGGGGTGTTACTGGTGCATGCGGACAAGCGGGTCAGGTTTTCCGTCTCCATCACACTCAAGCCATGAAGCGTGTCACGATCCATATCATCAGCTTTGTTTTGGCCGCGGTATCGGTACTGCGCGCGGACGAATCTTACCGCGTGGAGCAGGTGGAGGTTCCGCAGGGCGTGATCATGGAGGTGTCCGGCATGGATTACTCCGCGGATGGGGTTCTCTATCTGGCGACCCGGCGCGGGGATATTTGGACGCAGAAGGATGGTAAGTGGCAACGTTTTGCACACGGGTTGCATGAGCCGATGGGTATGTGCATCGGTAATAAGGGGGAGGTGTTTGTCTCCCAGCGGCCGGAGATCACTCAGCTCATCGACGAGGATGGCGACGGGTTGGCGGATCTTTACCAGACGATTAGCGACGGGTTTTCGATGGTGCCGAATTTTCATCAGTATACATACGGGCTGGTGCAAGATGATGCCGGCAACCTCTGGGGCACGCTTTCGGGAAGTGGCAAAACAAATCCTGACGGTCGCCCGGCAAGTGCCGATGCTTTCTCCTCTGAACTCTACCGGATGTGGTCCTACAAGGTGAGCCCGGAGGGGGAGTTTGTGCCGTGGTCCTCAGGCTTGCGCACGGCTAATGGCATCGGCATGAATCTGGAGGGGGATTTGTTCGCCACAGACAATCAGGGGGACTGGGTGGGGAGCTCGATGCTGCATCATCTGGAACAGGGAGACTTCCACGGACATCCGGAAGCCTTGCGTTGGGATCCACGATTCAAAGACAAGGGAGATCCCACTAGGCTGCCTATCGATGAACTTGACCGCCTGCGCAAAATGCCAGCGGTGTTCTTGCCGCACGGGGAGCTGAGTAACTCACCGGGAGCGCCCCTCTGTGATGCCACCGCAGGCAAGTTCGGCCCCTTTGCTGGGCAGCTCTTCATTGGGGATGTCGTGCATGCTCACTTGATGCGAGTCGCTCTTGAAAAGGTGGACGGCCAGTATCAGGGCGCGTGCTTTCCGTTTATCAAAGGGGGGCCTCTCAAGGCAGGTATCTGCCGGCTTGCGTTTGCTCCCGATCACTCGCTGATGATCGGCCGGGTGGGGGAGGGTAACTGGAACCGCGGCCTGCCTGGCACCGGCTTACAGCGAGTGGTTTACACTGGTGTGGTGCCTTTTGAAATTCACCGTATCGAGCTGCAACAAGACGGCTTTAAGCTGCACTTCACCAAGCCCCTCAATCCCGCACACAAGCTTACTCCTGATAACATTCAGCTCAGCAGATACCACTATGCCTACACCCCCAATTACGGCTCACCCAAAATGAATCTCAAAGCCGTGCCCGTCACTGCGGTGGAGATTTCGGCAGATGGTAACACAGCCACACTCCGCGTTTCCGGGCTGGAGAAACACAAAATTTATCAGTTTCATCTCAAGGGTATCACCGATGCCTCGGGTAAAGCCCTGCGTAACAACAGCGCTTATTACACTCTTAATGAGCTTTTGGCTCGTGACTAGGACATACTTGTCAGCCTTCACTGACTTCGGACTTGCCAAGGCCCCACCATGTAGGCTTAGGGTAATTTTGATAACAGCGATAAACCATGTAACATCCTCAAGCTCGTGGACGTATCATTACAGTCCCTAAAAATAACACCAATAAAGGGTTTGTGCAATAAGCCCCAAATTGGCACCCTAAACTTACACCTAGAAACTGACACCCAAAAACTGACACCCCACCAATGATGAAAATATTACTGATACTGATTGCCACCGCATGCTGCCTTTCCGCAGAAATTTCCAGCGATGTGGTCGACAAGGACAAGACTCTTACCAAGATCGCCTTTGGTGCCTGCAACAAACCCTCGCGCAAGAAAGTCACCCGGATCTATGACGGGGTGCTCAAGCACAATCCCGATGTCTTTGTGTTCCTGGGGGACAATATCTACGGTGACACCGAGGACATGGAGCTGCTGAAGAAAAGATACCAGCAACTGGCCGCGGCAAAGGGCTACCAGAAATTACAAAAGCAGACCCAAGTGCTCGCGACATGGGATGACCATGATTACGGGGTCAATGATGGTGCCAAGGATTACCCCAAGCGTGAGCAATCACAGCAAGTGTTTCTGGATTTCTTTGCTGAGCCTGAGGACTCCGTCAGGCGCACCAGGCCGGGTATCCACACCTCGTATTCATTTGGTAAGGACGGTAAAAAGGTGCAGATCATCCTGCTGGATACACGTTATTTCCGAGATAAATTAGAGTATTCCAAGACCAAGAATAAGCCTTCCAAGACCAAGAATAAGCCTTCCAAGGGCAAGGTTGGCTGGTATGAGCCGACCAAAGATACCAGCATGACCTTGCTGGGGGACGCACAGTGGCAGTGGCTGGAGCAGCAGCTGCAGGTCAAGGCGGATGTCAGGATCATCGCCTCGAGCATCCAGATGCTGGCCTATGAGAAAGGCATGGAAAACTGGGGCAACGTGCCCCACGAGCAGCAGCGTCTTTTTGAGATGCTCAAAAAACACAAGGCTAACCACACCGTGGTGATCTCAGGAGATGTCCACTACACCGAGCTTTCCAAAGTCATGATCGGTGACTACCCGCTCTACGACATGACCAGTAGTGGCATGACTCACTGCTCTAAAAACTGGGCAAACGCGGACAACTCATTACGGGTGGGTAAATCCCACTGGGAAATCAACGCCGGACTGATCGAAATTGATTGGGCAAAGAAGTCCTTGTCGCTCTGCTCTATCAACCAGGACGGCAAGAAGCTCATCGAGCACCCGGTGGCATTCAGTGAGCTCGAGTTTAGCAAGTAAGCAGTGCACGTGCTACACGGCAGCACAATAGGATACGTCCCTGTAAAAGCATTAAACATGAAGCGAGCGACACTTATCCTTAGCTTTGCTTTTGCTCTATGCACTTGCTTTGCACTCGCGAAGGATCCCGTGCGCATCATGCCGCTGGGGGACTCAATCACCGCGGGTTACACAGATAATTCGAAGTGGGCTCATCCTTTTGAGTTTGGCTATCGTAGCCACCTCTACCGGCTACTGAAACAAGCGGGGCACGACTTTGTCTTCGTTGGCAAATCCCCAGAACCCTGGAACAATAAATCCGGAGATCCGACGCACGGTGGCACAGTGAGCCCGACGCTGGATCTGCGCAAGCTCGGCCAGGACGGGCACCGAGGCTATGGTGGATGGAGCATTGGTGCTATTCACAAGGAAGTGCCAGGCTGGATCACCACGGACCGGCCGGATATCATTCTGCTGCTCATTGGTATCAACGGCATTAATCCGAAAAGCCCGCAGCAGCTCGAGGCACTGGTCAAAACCATCTTTGACACCGATAAGGAGGTGAAGCTCATCGTTGCCCAGATCACCCCGCTTAGCCGCTTCAACCCAGACCTGTATGACTACAATGCCTACATCAGGCAGACCTTGGTGCCTAAGCATGCCGATAAAGGCCACATTATTACCACAGTAGATCTTTACCGCCATTTCCTGACCGATCCGGACGATCCCAAGTCCATCGATGCCAGCCGTCTTTCCAACAAAATCAATCACCCGACCAACGCCATGCACGGTAAAATGGCCCAGAGCTGGCTCGAGGGAATTGAGGATTTGCTAAGCAGGAGGTAGCAATTGGCAAGTAGCAAGTAGCAAGTAGAAATTTGGAAAGTTGAGGCGGACGCCAGGACGCCAAGGTATGTTTCCTAAAACCTAAAACTGCAGAGGCTTCTATCTTGCCATCTTGCCGTCTTGCCGTCTTGGGTATCACAGCGGCTGTGTAAAAACCTGTAGGCTTGCCCTTTCCGCTCGCGTAACCTAGAAAATGGACACCATGAAATCGCACTTCCTCTGCCTTGTTTTCACTTCGCTTCTTACCCTTCAGTCTTCGCTTGATGCTCAGCAGCAGGCAAGCTCCCCAAACGTCATCTACATCCTCGCCGATGACCTCGGCTATGGCGACATCTCCTGCTTCGGGCAGAAGAAACTCAAGACACCCAACATCGACCGCCTCGCTACTGAGGGCATCAAGCTCACCGATCACTACTCCGCCAACACCGTCTGCACCCCGTCCCGCCACTCGCTAATGGCCGGCCAGCACGCTGGTCACTGCCTCGCCCGTGGCAATGGCAAGGAAAACACCTTGGCACTGAGCGAGGAAATGACCGTGCTGCCCGAGGTGTTCAAGGCCGCTGGTTACACCACTGGTATGTATGGTAAGTGGGGCTTGGGTATCACCAATGAAGCTGGGCGACCCTCACCAATGACCCACGGCTTTGACGAGTTTAGCGCGTGGAAGAGTCAGGGCATCGCCCACACCTACTACCCGACGAGCATCGTGCGTAATGGCAAGGAGGAGAAGCTCGAAGAGGGCACCTACATCCATGATCTGATCATGAATGACGCTTTCGCCTTCGTGGAGAAAAACGCCAAGGCGGGCAAGCCCTTCTTCTGCTACATTCCCACCGCCGTACCCCACGCGGCCATGCATGCGCCTAAAGCCTTGCATAATAAGTATCGCAAAATCTACCCGCAGTTTGAGAACAAGATTGGCAAATATGGCGCCGGTCCCGGCGTGCCCTGTCCTGATGTCAAAAACCCGATCGCTGGCTACGCCGGCATGATGGAAAACCTCGACAACCAGATTGGCCAGCTACTAGAGCTGCTGGAAAAAACCGGTCAGGCAGAGAACACCCTGATCATGTTCTCCTCAGACAATGGCTCCCACCTCGAGGGCGGCCATGACCCCAGGTTCTGGGACTCCAACGGCCCGCTGCGTGGCCACAAGCGCGACCTCTTCGAGGGCGGCATCCGCGCTCCCTCCATGGCCCGCTGGCTGGGCACGATCAAGGCCGGCACCAGCAGTGCCCTGCCAAGTGCCCACTATGACATCCTTGCTACCATCTGTGACCTGCTTGACCAGCCCGTGCCCGCCCAAAGCACCGGTATTTCCTTGCTGCCGACCCTGACCGGTAAGGGCGAGCAGCAGCAGCGCGAATATCTCTACTGGGAGCACCCGCAGACAGCGAAGCGTGACCAGGCAGTGCGCATCGGCAAGTGGAAGGGTGTTAAGCTGGGCTGGAAGGTGAAAACACCGCAGAAGCTCCAGCTCTTTGATCTGGAAAAAGACTTGGGTGAATCCAACAATATCGCCGCCCAGCACCCGGATATCGTCAAGCGCATGGAGGAGATCATCCAAGAGGCACACCAGCCCTTGCCTGCCAAGAAGCCAGTTAATAAGCCGGCCAAGAAGCCTGCCAATAAAAAGGCAGCGGGGCAGGGTAAAAAAAGCTGAATTCTTTAACCTTGCAGACGACCAACAAAGACTGAAGCGTGCCAAGGCGGCCCAGGCTAGCCATGACCCTTCCCTGCCCAATGTCCTGCTGCTCGGGGACTACATCTCCATGGGCTACACCCCCAAGGTCATAGAGCTACTCAAGGGCAAGGCCAATGTCAGCCGCCCCAAGACCAACTGCGGGCCCACCACCTTCTACTTGCAATCGCTCGACAAGTGGCTTGGCGACACCCGGTGGGATGTCATCCACTTCAACGCCGGCCTGCATGATCTTTGCTACCGATCTCCCTCTGCCAAGGCTTATGGCAATCGGGACAAGGTCAACGGAACCCTCTCGGTGTCTCTGGAGCAGTATCAAAAAAACCTCGAGACCATCGTGCTCCGCCTGAAAAAGACCGGGGCGAAGATCATCTTCGCCAACACCACCGTGGTCCCCGAGGGCGAGCCGGGCCGCAAGGTGGGGGATGACCTCCGCTACAACGAGGTGGCAGCCAAGGTCATGGCTAGATACGGAATCGGTGTCAATGACCTGCACGCCCTCACTGCTAGCTTTTCCAGCTCAGAATTTCGCAAAAAACGTGGTGACGTGCATTTCTAGCCTTCCGGCAGCCAAAAACTCGCGACCCAAGTGAGCGGGGTCATTACCGAGCAGCTTCAACTTCCTGAGGTAGAGTGAGCTGCAGTTGAAGTTGAAATGGCCGTGCAGCCAGTGCTCTACAGCCCCTGATTCCAAATTCCAGCCGCTGGGGGAAAGTCCGAAAATACTTTGTTT
>JAQXBQ010000245.1 GCA_029252325.1 Akkermansiaceae bacterium | reverse complement strand
ATTTTTTCTGAAAAAAAGGTTGTTTTTTGTGTCGCCAGGTCATTATAATCCAAACGCGGAGAGTGTGTAATGCACTTCTCCGTCATGATATAGACGTATACTTCAACTACATCATTCAAACTAATCGTTTAATCTTCAACTCTTACTAAATCAATCAACATGACCACTAAGCCATTAGCTATAGCTACATCGTTCCTCTTCTCTGCAGCTGTGCTGCCTGCAGCCACCAACATCACCCTCGTTCAGTGGGGCGAGGATGTCGGAGCTACGGACATCGTCACAAGCACCCAATCTGTCACCACTGACACTACTTTTGTTTCAGCAGATGTCGACAGTCCAACAGTAGGCGCCAGCTACTACCCTAACGCAAGTGGGCGCAATCCTGATTTTAACGTAGCTGGATCAGATAACTCTTGGTCGATTAATGTAGAAAATGATGCTGCTGGTGACAGCATCACTTTTGCCGCAAGCACTAATAGTAATACCGATTCGATCGTTATTTGGGAGAACTTTTCTCCGATGACGGCCGTTCTCGACTACACGTTTAATCTCAATTCTTCGGCAACTAATGGGTTTCCTGAGCAAGCTAAATACGGATTAGTCATGCAAGACGGTGCTGGAGATTGGTATATTCAAGGCAATACCACTTTTTGGGGTTTTGATACCAGCAACGTCAATGCATCTGACATTACATGGTATGACTATACACCCCATTCTAATGGAGCTGATCCTATAGGCGACGAGCCGAAAAGCCCAACGATTGCTGGTGCGCAGGCATTTGGCTACCGGCAATTTAATTCATTCGGGGCTAATATGGAGCACAATGTATCTTATTTCCAGGTCATGGCCGTTGTCCCTGAGCCCTCATCTACGGCTCTTCTTGGTCTCGGAGGTCTGGTGATGGCACTGCGCAGGAAGCGTGGGTAATACAATTTCCAGATCCGCACGCAAGCACGTGCACATCTAATTTTTTGGTATCATTAGCCGCCTCCGTAATATGCAGTTATTCGTCTTAATCACTGTTTTTTTCGGGGTCGCGCTACTGTATCGAGCCGAAGCTGCCACTATTACACATGGCGGTGATAGTGTGGACATTGACTTCGTTGACATTGGCAATGCTAGCAATGTTGCCGATGAAACGACCGGTTTTGGAGCGTTAAGCTATGATTACTAGATGGGGACCTATGAGGTCACTGCCAACCAGTGGACAACGGTAACCTCTTATGATAGCAACATTGCCACCGGTGGGGTGTCTGATGCGTGGACTGGTTCGCAGCCCACAGCCAATGTAAGCTGGTATGAAGCAGCCAAATTCGCGAACTGGCTTACGAGTGGCGACGCTCTTGTTGGTGCTTATCTCTTTAGTAATGCCACTACCTTCAGCGGGGTGAACAGGCAATCTGCGCTGGAAACTTACCAAACTGTTTACGTTTTGCCTACTGATGACGAGTGGTATAAAGCCGCGTATCTGAAATCTGATGGTAGTGGCTACACGCTCTATCCCACGGGAGATACCGCCCCAACGGCGGGAGTTGAGGCAAACTACAGCAGCGGCACCTCGCCATGGAGCATAGGGACAGGGGCTGCCGAGAATAATGCAACCGATGACATGGGTGGCAATGTATGGGAATGGAATGAAAGCGCTTTTGCAGGTGGAGAGCCCACGGGTAGTGAGTCGCGAGTCATTCGTGGTGCTCACTGGGGCCGCATCGGAACTAGCATGCAGTCGTCTGCCCGTGGCAGTGCCAGCCCAATCACCGAGGCGGACTACATTGGTTTTCGTGTCGCAGCTCTTGAGCTGCAAGTGGTTCCTGAGCCATCAAGTGTCGGTTTGCTGGTCATCGGAGCGATGGACTTTGTGTTGCGTAGGAGGCGTGGGTAGGTTGGTGCGGCTTTTCAGCTGTTTTGTTTTGGCTTGATCTTGAACTGAGCACTTCAGCTAGTTTGAAGTGACTGCCATCTGGATTGGACACGCATCGCGGATTGATATAGTAATGAGGCATGATTGACATGCTGGTAAGACTATACGAGCTGCCCGATGCTGGTGAGATATACGCGGGTGTAGAGGAACAGGGGATTACCTTGCGTCGTGCCCGGGCTTACGAGCGGCATATTGTGGCGGCATGGGTGGCTGAGCATTTCTCCCCGAAGTGGGAGAGCGAGGTCAAGGTGGCTATGTCACGCCAGCCGGTGACCTGCTATATTGCCACACGGGACATGGAGATTCTCGGTTTCGCCTGTTATGAAACGACAGCACGCGGGTTTTTCGGGCCTACTGGAGTGGGTGAGGATGCGCGCGGCACGGGTATTGGCAAGGCTCTGCTTTTTAAGTCTCTGGAGGGGCTCAAGGAGATGGGCTATGTGTATGGTGTGATCGGGGGTGTCGGGCCGAAGGAGTATTATCAGAAAGCCTGTGGTGCGGTGGAAATTGAGGGTAGTGACCCAGGAGTTTATCGTGACATTTTGCCGGATTAGGTTGGTGTTTTTGATTATCTAGAAGAATTTCATCCTGTGCAGGACCCTAAGTATGTCAAAGCGGCGTTTAGCCGAATCGCAGATCGTTATGTGCTGACCAATCATGTGCTCAGCCTGGGCACGGATATCTTGTGGCGTAAGAAGGTGGGTAGGATTGTCGCGGGCTGGCAACCAGAGTGCATCTTGGATGTGGCAACAGGCACGGGGGATTTGGCGCTGGAGCTGCAGCAGGTTTGTCCCAATGTGCGTGTCACAGGATCTGATTTCTGCGAAGAGATGCTCGCCTATGCCGCTGAGGGTGGGGTCACTGAGACTGTTGTGGCGGATGCCTTGGCGATGCCTTTTGAGGATGATTCTTATGATGTGCTGACGGTGGCCTTTGGCTTGCGTAATATGGCGGACTGGCCGCGTGCTCTGCAGGAGATGCGCCGAGTGCTCAAGCCCGGGGGGCATTTGTTGATTCTTGATTTTTCTCTGCCGAGCGGGATTCTGCGCGGGCCGTATCGTTTTTATCTAAATAAGGTGCTGCCTAAAATTGCCGGGCTGATCACTGGCGAGGGCGATGCTTACGAATATCTTGCCGGGACGATTGAGCAGTTTCCCAGTGGTAAAGACATGTGCGCGCTGATCGAGACTGCTGGATTCACGAGTGCAGAGGCACAGCCTTTGACCTTCGGGGTGGCGAGTGTGTATACTGCCACAGCATAATGATATATTGCGTTGCGCAGCTGGTGTTTGTTGCTTAGTTTCTCCGCATGTCGATTCAGCAGTTTGCCAATCAGTTTGTCTGTGACCTTGTGGCCTACGAGCCGGGGAAGCCTATCGAGGAGACCGCCCGTGAGCTGGGTCTTGATCCTGAGACGATTGTCAAGCTGGCGTCCAACGAGAACCCGCTTGGGCCTGCTCCTGCCGCCATTGAGGCGATGAAAAATGAGGCAGCAGGGGTGCACATCTATCCTGATGGCGGCGGCTATAAGCTGCGGCAAGCATTGGCGAATCATCATGGCTTGGGCTTGGAGAATGTGGTGCTTGGTAATGGATCAAACGAGATCATTGAGTTGCTGTGCCATTGTTTTCTCAATCCAAAAGCGGAGCTAATCGCTGCGGAGCACGCCTTTGTGGTCTACAAGCTGATGGCGACTTTGTTTGGAGCGAAGTATGTGGAGGTGGCGGATCCTGATTTCATTCACGATCTTGATGGCATGGCTGATGCTATTACCGAGGACACACGTTTGGTCTTCATTGCCAACCCAAATAACCCCACGGGCACGATGGTGAACCAAGAGGCTTTGGATCGGTTCATGGACCGTCTGCCAGATCATGTAGTGGCAGTACTTGATGAGGCGTATTATGAATTTCTAGATGATGCTCCCGATACGGTGAAGTATGTCCGAGAAGGGCGTAATGTCTGTGTGCTACGCACGTTCTCAAAAGCCTATGGTTTGGCTGGCTTGAGGATTGGCTATGGCTTGGCCTCTCCTCAGGTGGCGGCAATTTTGCAAAAGGCGCGGCAGCCGTTTAATGCCAACTCGATGGCTCAGGCAGCGGCGCTCGCCGCGATGAACGACAGTGAGCACGTGGCTAAGACGATGGAGACGAACCGCACGGGTTTGGCATTTTATGAGCAGGCCTTTGCGGCGCGTGATCTGGAGTATGTGCCGAGTGCGGCGAACTTTGTGCTAGTGAAGGTCGGCGACGGTGATGATTTGTTTTCTAAGATGCTGCGCAAGGGCGTGATCGTACGTGCCATGAGTGGCTACAAGCTGCCGGAGTGGGTGCGTATTTCGATCGGGACAATGCCCGAAAATGAGCGCTGTATTGAGGTTCTGGATGAGGTGCTAGGCGATGAAGCTTAAATGAGCTGACAGTGTTGCTGTAGCGTCAAGTTGGCTATGCATCATTGACAGTGGGGGAGGCATGTTTATCATCATATCGCATTATCCTCAATTCCATCATGAGTGACTCAATCAAGCCATCTAAGGTATCATTCCCCTGTAAGTTTTGCCAGAAGAGCATTCATGTTCCTGCAGGGCTTTCGGCGATCACGGCACCTTGTCCATATTGTGGCAAAGAGGTGACCTCTCCTGATTTTAGCGAGCTGGAGAAGCTTGATTCTAAGCCCGCAGCGATCGATAAAAACGATGATGTTGAGTCATCTGTGCCGGTGCAGGGTGCGGCTCACAAAAAACCTGTTATTTTGGGCGGTGATGGCACGACCATCAAGAAGACGTCTGATCTTGCTCATGCTGAGACGAAATCTAACGAGGTGGGTGTAGGAAGTGGTAACGAGGCTCGATTTGTATGGATTGTTTTGATTGTGCTTCTCTCAGTAATTATTGGACTGGCGGCTTGGCTGGCCTACCAAGATGAAGGGGCAGTTGTTGAGGGTGGGCTTCAAGCCGAAGCCGAGGGTTCCGTCACTGCTGAAGAGTTGCGGCAAGAATGGATAACGCATGGCTGGAAAAAGGAGGCGAGCCAGGTGCTGGCTGGGTTTATGGCGGCAAAGTCGATAGACGAGCGCATGAAGTATGCCATCGCCAATGATGGGGTGTTGGACGATCTGCGTGAATTCTATCCTCCTGGTAGCGATGACCGTGACACTCCGATAGAATTCTTTGCTCATCGGTCCGGAGCCATACAAGATCATGAGCGTGGTATTTTTAGAATGCAATATCGTCAGCCAGGGCAGGTTGAACTAAGTGAATATTTTGCCCCTATAGGTACGCTGGATAAAATCATGGAGATCAAGGGTGCGACGCTCATCGATATGGCGTATGCAATTGATAAAAGTAACGTTTCTGCTCCTATCGCTGTCGTAGCCTTTTTCAAAGGCACGGAAGAAGGGCTTAAGCTTGATGCGTCCATTTTTATTCAGGGTAAGTTTCGTACATTCCGATCCTTTGTTGATTACCCTAAGCTGGGCCATAAAAAAATATTTCGTGTCGCAATCAGTGAGTCTATTGATCATGAGCTTCGTGACGACCAACAATATCGAAGCTACCGGATTCAAGACTTCGCTTATCCCGAGGAGCATGTGAATGTCGCTGTGAAGGCTGATTCCAAGATTGGTAGGGCTCTGGCTGATATCAACTGGAGGGGCATGAATCGTGAATATCAATCGCGCAATGCTACAATCGAGCTCGGGTGGAGTAAGGACAAGCCGGCTCGCTTACAAATTGAGCGTTTTATATGTTGGGAATTTCTCGGTGTGGGTGGCGCGGACGGGAAAGCTTCAAAGCAGGCTGCTGAGCTGACCAAGGATCCTCAAAAAAGTAGCGAATAATGTCTGTGGACACTACGGTAGCAGCGATTGCATCTCCCCCTGGAATGGGTGCGGTGGGAATGATAAGAGTCAGTGGTCCAGATGCTTTTCTTCGCGTCAGCCATTGTCTTGTGCAAGGCCAAGATGCGGCTCAATTTGCTGAGCGCTATGCCAAGCTGACGAAGATTGTTGATGCTGACGGTGATACGATCGATGAGGTGTTGGTAACCTGTTTTCATGGGCCGAGAAGCTATACGGGTGAGGACACTGTGGAGATCGCGTGTCATGGTGGTGTGCTGGTGGTGAGAAGTATTTTGCAGAGACTCTTTGATCTGGGAGTTGAGCCTGCTGGTGCTGGTGAATTTAGTCAGCGTGCGTTCATGAATGGTAAGATGGATTTGACACAGGCTGAGGCGGTGATGGACTTGATCTCAGCTCAAACCGATCTTGCGATGCGAGCAGCGCATGAACAGCTCCAAGGCACTTTGGGAGATGATTCGGAGGCCATTCGTGAGGATGTACTCGGCATTGCTGCTCACATCGAGGCCTACATTGATTTTCCAGAGGAGGATATTGATACTGATACAGGTGCCGCCTTACTGGGCCGTCTAGCTGGCGTGGACATGAGCATCTCCAAGTTGTTGCAGACTGCGGAGCAGGGCCGTATTCTACGAGAAGGGGTGCGAACTGTTATCTTTGGCTCACCCAATGCAGGTAAGTCGAGCTTGCTCAATAAACTGCTTGGCTATGATCGTGCCATTGTGAGTGATATCGAAGGAACGACTCGAGACACGGTTGAGGAGGTAGTCAATTTACAGGGTATCCCAATACGCTTGATCGATACTGCAGGCATGCGTGATTCTGATGATGTGGTGGAGGCGCAGGGGGTTGAGAGGACGCTTGCTCAAGTGAAGACGGCTGACCTTATTCTCGAGGTGGTTGATGGCACTGAGCCGATGATTCACCATCTGGATGATGATGCGATAGCTGGGAAGCACCATATACTTGTGATCAATAAGTCTGACCTTTCGGAGCATTCTGACTGGGTCAGAAAGAAAGGGGTAAGAATTTCATGTGTAAGTGGTGAAGGTCTCGATCAACTTGGCAATGTGATTGCAGATGAGCTTTCAATGAGTGCGGGTGAATGGGGTGGCCATGCTGTGGCGATCAATGCACGTCACCAAGCTTGTTTGAAGCGTGCAAAGGCGGCGATAGAATCTGCTCGAACAACATTGCAGCAGGGGATGGGGGCTGAGTTCGTCTCCATTGAACTGCGAGATGCCATGGAGGCGATCGGGGAGATCGCGGGAAGGATAGATACGGAGGAGTTGCTTGGGGAGATCTTTAGCAGCTTTTGTATCGGTAAATAAGTGCCAAGAGAAAAATGCTGTCGCTGGTTGCTCGGCGAAGCTAGTTAATCTTCTTTGGTTTTGTCGAAGAAGATTTTGATGTCAGCTTCCTTCGTGCCAAGTAGTTCTTGTGCTCGAATCAGCGCATCTCTGGTCGATATGTTAGGGTTTTCGCTGAAATACATAAAGAGATTCGTCTCGCCCAAGTTGCGGTCACAACCGTCTTGCAGTGTTTCCAATACGCCTGATTTCTTGAGCACTTGGTAGACTTCTCTGGTAGCTCCTGAGACGAGTACGTGAACACCTTTTCTGCGGGTGTCTTTGATAAGGTCATCGAGTGCCAATACGCTGGTGGCATCAAGGTGACGTGCATTTTTAAGTCTAAGGATGATGACTTTCAAGTTCTCGTTGGCAATGGTGCGCTGTACTTGGGTGCGGAAAAGATCCGCAGCGCCAAAGAAGAGATCGCCTTCGACGTGAACAATGGAAATGGAGGGGATCTGCCGTTTGCCTTTTTTGCTCATTTCGCGCAAATCACCATCGGCGCTCATTTCATATTCAACAAGGTGAGGCTTGGAGGCTTTGCGAAGGAAGAGTGTGATAGAGAGGCCCACCCCGATGAAAATTGCGTAATCAAGGCGCGTTAGTAGTGTGGCTGCAAAGGTGGTAACGATAACCAGAGCATCATCAGGTGTGGAGCGCAGGCAGATGCGGATGTTTTTCCAATTAAAGAGGGAGATGGCGATGCCGATAACAAGTGCAGCGAGGGAAGCTTTAGGGATGTTTTCAACGATTGGAAGCTTCACTAAAAGATAGAATCCAAGCAGGCATAAGATGCCACAAAAAATCGATGAAAAACGTGATTTTGAATGTGACTCATAGTTGAGTGCAGAGCGCGTGAGCGAGCCAGAAGCTGGCATCGCAGCAACGAGTGAGGTGGCGATGTTTGCCATGCCCACAGAGAGCATATCTTGGTTGACGTCGGTCTGGCCACCGGAGCGGCTAGCTAGAGATTTTGACATTACAGTGTTTTCCAGAGAGGCAAGAAATGCGATGGCAAAAGCGACTCCCATGAGGGCGGATATATCATTCCAATTAAAGTCAGGTAATGCCGGCGAAAGAGCGTCGAGTTGGAAGGCTCTGAAGGTTTGCAGGGAATCAAATCCGGGCACCCATGTTCTTAGTGCCCAGCCGGCAATCGCAGAGATGGTTAAGCTGATGGCGAAATTTGGGAGTGCGGGTATTTTTTTCTGGAGAAGAATATAAAGTAGAAGAGTAGCTCCCCCGAGAATAATGGGCTGCAGTTGATAACTTTGCGAGAGGCCTGCCATTTTCTCAGCAATGCTAAAAAAGGTATTGGCTGCAAAGCCTTCATTCATCGCGTCTGCGATGCCGAGAACGTGCTTGAGTTGATTGGTTAGGATGAGAAGTGCAGCTCCGGTGATGTAGCCAACTAGCACGCTTCGGCTCACGTATTGTAATAAGTCGGCAACTTTGAAAAGGGCTCCGAGTACGGACATAATGCCGACCATGATCACCAATAAGGGCATGTAGGCTTCAGGCGACTTTTCCAGGGTGCCCGCGGATACAGCGAAGAAGCTGAAAACCATGAAGGACGTAGCATTGGTGGGGCCGAGAATGGTGTGGCGGGAGCTGGAGAACAGAGGCGCGACGATAGCAGCTAATCCAGAACAAATAATACCGTAGTAGATGGGCAGGTCGGCGATCGCTGCGTAGGCCATGCCTTGAGGCAGGGCTAGTAGGGCAACATTGAGAGCCGCTTTGATATCATGACCAAATTTATCTCCGTTGTATGCAGGTAGCGTTTTTCGAATAGGAAACCAGTCGAGGCCATTACCATAAGCGATCCTGAGAATTTCTCGTCTGACCTTGCGAAGTATCGCTTTGAATTGGCGGATCATGAATTGTTATTTTCTGCGAGCTTTGACGAAGAGCATGATGCCGAGAGCTAGGCAACTAACGTTGGGTAGCCAATACATGAGCAAGGCTGTGTTGCCTGGCTTCTTCTCGAAAGAATCAGCCACCATGAAGAAGAGAAAGTAACACAGGCCCACCAGGATACTGATGGCAAGTCCTGTGGAGGTTTCTTTGCGGCGTGCTTGAATGCCAAGCGGCACGGCAACCATCGACAATGCCAGGCAAGCCATGGAGAACGCGTAGCGACGGTGAATCTCATTCTGAAAGCCGTAGCGTTTTTCCTCCTGCATGTTAGGGTTTTGGGCAAGAGTTTTACGTATTTGCTGATTTGTCATCATGCTCGCCTTTTGCTTTTTCTTGCGGTCAGCTGCGAAATCAAAAAGAAGCGGCTCTTGTTCACCGATGAATGCCAATTCACGATTGCCCTCTGGGCTGCGAACTTCCATATAGGCATCGGTAAGGTGCAGGCGAATTTGTTTTGATTCTTCGATGATTCGGAGCTTCGCTTCTCGAGCATAGACGCTGGCTTGCGGGAATCCGGTCTCGTCCTCTGAATTAAGTGCGTATAGATGCATTCCTTTCAAAACGTCGCCTTGGCGCCCTTCGACAAAGATTTTTTGATCTTGGAATCGAGTTTGAACTACCCCTGGGTCCAACATCGCATTCGGGTTTGCTTTGACGGCCTCGTAGAGAACAAATTTCATTTCGTCTTTAGCCTTTGGAGCCATGCTAACATTGAGCCATAAACAGAAGCAACACAGTATTGCAGCGATGGTGTAGACAGGCATTGCAACTCGCAACAGGCTCAAGCCCGCCATGCGCATACTCACAAGTTCATTTTCAGCTGATAGCCGACCAAAGACGAGGAGCACGGCAACTAAAAATCCCCATGGTATCGTGTAGATAAGGGAGAAGGGCAGGACGCTAAAAATGAAGCGGGCGACAAGCGCCGGCGAGGCATGTTCTTCGACTAGTAGTGGCCGTAGTTCTTTGAACAGGTTGCCCATCACCAGAAGCACGCTCAACACAATGACGCCAAAGATCGTCGCAGCAGCAATTTGCTTGCCGATGTAGCGATCCATGAGGCGTACCATAAGCAAGATCTTGTTCAGAAAAGTGAACGCTGTCGAGAATCGACTGGCGGGAAGCTGATATTTTGCCCGCTGTCAGTTAACCGCCTTGGACGGACTTTGGCTTGCCAAGAATTTCTGATAGAATAATGGCTTGGCGGGTGGACTCAGGGTTAGACAATAAAGTGCGCACGTAATTCTGTGCACTTGGTTTGCGTTGGTTGCTGGAGCTTCGCTCAAATTTTGAAGCGGCGGCTCTCTGCTCAGCAGACACTACTGTTTTTCTCGGAGTGTAAACAGGAGCTGCAGACTGCTTGGCGTGGACTGGCCTCTCTAGGGCTGTTGCGGGGCGCTGCTGACTTGGCTGGCGGTAGGCGTCATGAGCGCGCTGAGGTTGTGGTGTTACTGAAACAGGCAGCGCGGGAGGAGCTGGGGGAGCTGGGGGTGTTTGCGTGGGTGGTTTTTTTTGCAGCTTTGTCTGCCGCTGGCGAATTTCTTCCCTGTATTCTTCAT
>JAQXBQ010000280.1 GCA_029252325.1 Akkermansiaceae bacterium | reverse complement strand
AAATCCGGCGATTGGCTTGATGCCTTGCCATGGGCAAAGCAGCTGTTCCTAGAGCAAGGAGTGGAGGCCTCCCTGCAGACGCTCTACATTGGCACTGCGGCGATGATACTCGCCTTTCTATTGGGTTTGATAACCTTGCCGTGGAGCTCTAAGTCGCTCAATGAGGAAAAACCGTACGGTATTTATGCTGGTAATAATCGTGCTTTGAATTTGCTCCATAAGCTAATCTCACTATTCTTACGGGCCCTTTTCATTCTCTGCCGCAGCATGCCGGAGTTTCTACTGGCCTTTTTGTTACTACAAATGCTCGGTCCTACTGCTTGGCCACTCATCTTAGGACTCGCTATCCACAATTACGGTATTATCGGCAGACTCGGGGGAGAGCTAACCGACCACTCAGATTTAAATCACTCCAAAGTTCAGCTTGCCCGTGGTGGAAACCGCCTGCAGGGATACTTGTTCTCAATTCTTCCCGCTTACTTTAACCGCATGGTATTGTATTTTTTCTATCGCTGGGAAACGTGTATTCGTGACGCTACGGTGCTGGGTCTTCTTGGCATCAGCTCTCTCGGTTTTCTCATTGATGAAGCAAGAGCGAGAGACAACTATGATGAATGGTTCTTTTTTATTCTCCTCAGTGCCTGCATTGTCATGGTTGGAGATTTTGCTTCAGAAATCGTTAGGAATAGACTGAGAAACTACGGCCCGCACGGCTAAAAGATATTTAATTTTGTCTTACTGTGAGCCTTGGTCACCTACATCAGCGACTTCATCTCTGTTTGGCTACGCTGCTATCTAGCCAGAGCTTGAAACCCCGACAGCAATGGTGTAATACCAGTGAGCTATGCGAATACACAAAGAAAGCATTCTGCGTGAAAAATTCTCGGGCCGCCAGCTCTCCCCGGCGGTGAGGAAAACAGTCTTGATCGGCATCGCTTTTTCTCTCTTTTTTGTGATGCGGCATGCCATCTCATTCGAAGTGGCGGATGAAAAGTATGACCCGCAATCTGTCGGCACCGGGCTTGCCATCCTCACCCTGGCCGCAGTACTTTGGTTAACCGAGGCCTTACCACTGGCCCTGACGGCGATCCTTATCCCCATCCTTGCCACTCTCACCGGCACCCTTGATGTGAGCGGCAGTTTTGCCAGATTCGCCCATCCCCTGATCTTTCTTTTTCTAGGTAGCTTTGGCCTGGCAGCAGCACTTGCCAAACAAGGTCTGGACCGCTGGCTGGCGATGCGCATTCTTGTCATCGGGCGCGGTAATTTTCATACCACCGCATTAGCTCTATTCACGGTAGCTGCCGCACTCTCAATGTGGATTTCCAATACTGCCACCGTGGCACTTTTACTCCCTGTAACCCTTGGTATCCTTGCCAACATTACCGCACGCTGTGACCAGCCGACTGCCGCCAAGGCCGCGCCATACCTGCTTCTAGGTATCGCCTACTCAGCCAGCGTGGGTGGCATGGCCACGCTCATTGGCACTGCGCCCAACGCCATTGCCGCGGCACATCTAAATCTCTCGTTCACTGACTGGCTGGCAATCGGGCTACCAGCCTCGTTGATTTTATTGCCCATCTTATTTGTATTGTTGCGTCTGCTTGCCCGGCCAGGAAAGATACCAGCTATCGAGGTCAAGCCAGAGCCCTTCACCTTTGACCGCCAGCACTTACTCACCCTAGGGATCTTTTTACTCACCATCTGCGGCTGGCTCTTCAGTGCCCCATTGGCAGAGCTTTTTGGCATCTCCAAATCCTTTGATACAATCGTCGCAATCAGCGGGGTGCTACTACTCGCAACTTGTGGACTAGTTACCTGGAAAGACATCGACCGCGCCACAGACTGGGGTGTTCTCCTGCTCTTTGGGGGCGGGCTCACCCTGAGTAAAATCCTCGGCACCACCGGAGCCAGCTGGTATCTCGCCCAAAAAATTCAGCTCTTCACCACTGGCTGGCCCATCATCTTCCTTGTCGGTGCCGTTGTTCTCTTTGTCATTTTTCTCACCGAGCTCTCCAGCAATACTGCGAGCACGGCATTGTTACTGCCTATTTTTGCCGCTGTTGCCATTGATATGGGCATTCCCACCAATCAGCTGGTTCTACCTCTCACCCTTGCAGCATCCTGCGCCTTTATGCTGCCAATCGCCACGCCACCCAATGCTATTGTTTTTGCGTCAGGGAAAATCCGACAGCGAGACATGATGCGCATCGGCCTCGTTCTCAACTTGGTCTTCGCCGTGATCCTAACGATCATCGGCCGCCTGTTCTTCTAGTATACCTTATCAGCGCCAGTCAGGGTTTTGCTCCTGATCCTGCTCAATTCGATCTGCTAAGTTCCTCGCCTTAATCCGGTGATCACGTTTGGCGCGCCGCTCAGAGAGGATACGGCGCTTTTTCTGCCGCTGCTCAAGTTTTTCTATTTCCTCGTCAAGCTTGAGGTATCCCTCATAGCGCCCCTCATCAAGCTCACCGCTCTCGACGGCTGCACGAATGGCACAGCCTGCGTCATTGCCATGTTTGCAGTCGTGGAATTTACACTGAGTTGCCAGCTCCTCGACATCGAGGAAACTTTCGCGCAGCGTCTGCTCATCGGTCCACATCTGGATCTCACGCATACCCGGGTTGTCAATGAGGATGCCACCGTCATCGAGCAATATCAACTCGCGTGCGGTGGTGGTATGGCGCCCCTTGCCAGTGGTTTCATTGACGTCACTAGTCCACTGGAATTCCTCACCTAATAGCTGGTTGACCATCGTCGACTTTCCCACCCCACTGGAGCCGACCATGGTTAGCGAAACACCAGGTTGGAGATACTTTTTGAGCACCTCAAGACCCTCATTGCGCGCCGCAGAGCTAATGTAAACATCGGCCTCTTCGCTGAGCTCAGCAATGGTTGACGCGGCCTCTTGATTTTGTTCATCAGTAAAGAGATCGGATTTGTTGACCAGCACCACAGGTTTTGAACCACTGCGCCTGATCAGGGTAAAATAACGCTCCATGCGGCGAGGGCTAAAATCTGAGCCAGCGTCAGTTACCACCACAACCACCTCAACATTGGCTGCGATCACTTGCTCCTCCGCACTTTTGCCAGGGAGCTTACGTGAGAAGCAGGTCTGCCGAGGCAGACGTGAGCGAATCATATTTTCGTTGTCTTCATCGCCAGCTAACTCAAGAGCTACCCAATCACCAACAGCGGGAAGTTCAGCATCACTAGATGCATCATGATAAACTTTGCCGCTCATGACCACCTCACGCTCACAGACATCGCCCTCATCGTCGATGAAGAGCGCTCCATAGCTTATTTTATTGTCACGGATAAGACGCGCCGGCACACACTTACTGGTGGAAAGCTTGTTAAAAGCTTTCTGAAAATCATCATTCCAACCGAGATCTGCAAGTGTCATCCGCATTTAGACTAGCAGGCCATGCTTGTCATCACAAGCGTCCATCATCAGCGTCCAGATAATCAAAGAAACTCTGGATATCATTTCGATTCTCCCAGCCAGCCTCCTCTTTCCGAAACACGAGCTTATCCGTAAAGTCATCTCGAAAACCTCGATTGCGCATGTAGCTATTCCACCACTCGAGTTGATGCTCGCTTGGCTTCACGCCATTTTGCCAGCACCACTCAAGTGCATCCTCATCATTGACACCTGTGTGCACAACTCCTCGCAGGGCATCATAATCGACTTCAAGGAACTGGCATGTCCATAAGTCCATTGCCTTGCCCATATTGGGCTGGA
The DNA here is from genome assembly GCA_029252325.1 of Akkermansiaceae bacterium. Taxonomy (GTDB): domain Bacteria; phylum Verrucomicrobiota; class Verrucomicrobiia; order Verrucomicrobiales; family Akkermansiaceae; genus Oceaniferula. The sequence goes on along the minus strand of JAQXBQ010000280.1, from coordinate 115 downwards.
ATTCGGGGTCGAGATGCCCACTTTGGCAAAGACGAATTTTACTACACAAACGAGCAAAGTAAACATAGCCCGAGACTTCGTCTTTGGGGCTAGCGGGTGGCGTATAGGCACTCAT
>JAQXBQ010000275.1 GCA_029252325.1 Akkermansiaceae bacterium | reverse complement strand
AGCGGTTTCTTATGGCTGGGAGCAGGCTGATTTTACAGCCAGTGAAATCCATGAAAGTGGTGGCATGGTTTCATTTGAGGTAGTAAAGAATGGAGAGCGTCTTGGCAGGGTTGAGCTTGGTATTCCTGGTAGGCATAATGTATTGAATGCACTCGCTGCGATCACGGTCGCTGATACCTTGGAAGTTGATTTTCAGCTTGTCGCTCGTGCTCTGGCAACCTTTGCAGGCGCTAGGAGGAGATTCGAGAATAAATATGTTTCGTCTTATTTGCGTATTGTTGATGACTACGGCCATCATCCAACAGAAGTTGAAGCAACGCTGCAAACGGCTCGTTCACTGAACCCAGGGCGCTTGGTGGTTGTGTTCCAGCCGCATCGTTACAGCCGAACTCAGAAGTTGGCAGATGATTTTGGTAAGGCCTTACAGGATGCAGATCTTGTCTTCGTGACTGATATTTACCCCGCTAGTGAATTGCCCATCGAGGGTGTAAGCGGACAAACCATTGTGGATGCGGTTGCCGCTCATGGTAATGTGACCGCTAAGGTAGTGGGGCCCATTCAGAATGCGCATCATACTGTTGGAAATTCACTGCAGGCAGGTGATTTGCTGATTACCTTAGGTGCAGGTAACGTGCACGAGATTGGCACGAAAATCGCTCGTGATATGGCGGTGCTTGAGGAGCTGACACGCAGTTGCGATGGCGAAGGCAATAAAGGCCAAGAATCGACTATTAAAGCGAAGCTTTACGAGCCCATGAGCCGTCATACAACGATTCTCTGTGGCGGGCCGGCGCAGTATTGGCTCGAGCCGAAGACCTTTGAGGCTTTCTCCAGTATTGTGAAGTATTGCCGTGATCGAGGTATTGCACAGCGTGTTGTTGGCCGGGGTTCAAACTTGTTGGTTCGTGATGGCGGCATACGTGGCGCTGTCATTCACCCCGTTGGAGGCGAATTTTCCGAAGTGAGGACCGAGGGTGATGTGATCGTATCGGGAGTGGGTGCTCGATTTAAAAAGTTAGCCAGTGTTGCTGCGGCCAATCAGCTCACTGGCATGGAGTGGATGGAGGGAATTCCCGGTAATGTCGGTGGTGGGTTGCGCATGAATGCAGGTGCCATGGGTATAGAAACTTTTGATCAGGTCATTGAGGTAACATTTCTTGATGAAGATGGAGAGATCAGAAAGCGCAGCTGTAGCGAGATCAAGGCGCTCTACCGAAATGTTCCAGAGTTACGCAGGAACTACGCTCTCCAGGCGAGCTTTCAAGCGGATGTTTCTGATGTTCAATCGATCAAAGCGCGCACTGAGGAATCAAAGCAGAAAAGACGATCGTCACAGCCTATTGCGGCCAGTGCCGGGTGTATTTTCAAAAACCCAGAAGAGATGCCAGCTGGCAAACTGGTTGATGAGCTTGGATTAAAAGAGTCTTCGGTAGGTAAAGCGCAAGTGTCTCGTGAACATGGAAATTTCATTGTCAATCGTGGTAAGGCTAGCTCCTCAGATGTCTTAGGATTGATCGATCACATTCGAAAAGAAGCTAAAGAAAAACGAGAGATTAACTTGGAGACAGAAGTTCAAATCATTGGTGAAGACGAATTTACTTTTTAGGCCATGCAGAAAATTTTCAATACACACATATGAATAAGGATACACTCATTGCGGTCCTTATGGGCGGCCCCGGTTCTGAACGGGAGGTTTCGTTGGCGTCTGGTGGTGCTGTAGTAGAAGCGCTCAAAGGGCAGGGGCTTAATGCGGTAGCGGTTGATGTGTGCGACAATGCACTCAACCTTCCGGAAGGCACGGGGTTATGTTTTAATACGATTCACGGGACCTTTGGTGAGGATGGTGAGTTGCAAGCCATCCTTGAAGAGCTGCAAATGCCATATACGGGGGCCGGGCGTGAGAGCAGTCAAATTGCTTTTGATAAGGTCGCTAGTAAGGAGGTTTTTATCGCACATCAAGTGCCGACTCCTGCATCGGAAATCGTGGATTGCTCTGAAGGGGCTAAGTTGCCCGAGATGTGCCCGCCCTACGTTGTTAAACCACCTTGCGAAGGCTCAAGCGTCGGGGTGCATATTGTGCACGATCAGTCAGAGGCTGCGGCAGCAATGGAAGATGCCGCAAAGTATGGCAAAGAGGTTTTGGTGGAGCAGTATGTTGATGGTCTAGAGTTGACGGTGGGCGTATTGGACGGTGCTGCTTTACCTATCGTTCATATCGCGCCTCGCAGTGGTTTTTATGATATTAATAATAAGTATCCATGGCTTAACGGTGATGGTGCAACGGATTATTACTGCCCAGCTGATTTGGATGAGATTACCACGCATTCAGTGCAGCAAGCCGCCCTTGCTGCTCACAAGGCCTTGGGCATAGAAATATACTCAAGAGTCGACGTCCTGTTGGACAAAGAGGGGAAACCTTACGTCCTCGAAGCCAATACTATTCCGGGAATGACGGCCAGTAGCTTATTGCCCAAGGCTGCGCAGGTGGCAGGCTACGAATTTGGAGCATTGTGTGAAAAAATCGCTGATATTTCTCTTTCCTTTAGAACCTAGAATACAACCATGGCAGGATCAAGAACCCGAAGAAAAACGACCGCAATCCAGCGTAACACACGTCAAGGAGGGGACCTTCAGCGTCTCCATATCAAGGTGAGCTCTCCCCGAATCGTGATGTATCAAGTCATGCGAGGGATGAACAAAGGAGTGAAATGCTTTCTGTGTCTATTGCTTGTGAGCCTGGCCTTGTTTGGAGGTTTTCAGGGTGTAAAAAGCTTATTTTTGGGTAATGAAAAATATCAAATCCAGGAAATTAAATTAGATACTAATGGGGCTCTTGATCATGCAAGAGTGGTCGATTTGGCCGACTTGGATTTGAGGGCGACTCTGTTTGCTGTAGATACTGATGATGTTCGTAGCCGTTTAAGTGCTTTGCCGGAAGTCGTGCATTGTAAAGTGGAGCGTCGTCTGCCAGGGACTCTCAAGATTACTATTGAGGAGCGGGTTCCCTTTGCTTGGTTAGAGTGTGAAAAAATAGGTTTTTTGAGGACTAAAGATAGTCAAGGTAAAGTGGTAGATGGTGTATTGGTTGATGAAAATGGCATTACGTTTCCTTGTGTAGGAGCGATGTTTTTGACATCAAAAAATTTGCCTGTCATCAAACTTAGAGAAGCCAGAGTTGAAAATTTTGAACACGGCATGAAGGCAGATCATGTTGATTTAATGAGGGCGCTTCATCTTATCAAAGTTTGTAAGAATAGCGATGTTCGAGAGCAATGGCTTCCTGCGCATATTACATTGCTCAATGATTACTCCATGGAGCTTCTTTGTAATAACGGATCAGAAGCCATTTTTGGCATGTATGATCATGAGCGTCAGGTCAAAGATTTCATTACTATTCAAGAGCACTGTTTGGCAGCGAATATCAAGAATGGTGTGGATGTGGAGAAGCATAAGATCAAGCGCATGAACTTAATTCCACGTATCAATATCCCAGTTGTGTTCAAAAAACAAACGGCTCAACTCAATACACCCATACTTATAAAACCGCTCACTTCGACAAACCCTTAAATTTTTTGCGGGCAATTATTTGAACGCTTAAACACTAAAGTAGGTCCTATTTGATAGGTATCGTTGGGACTACAGACTTAAAATCACTTTTTTATTCATCCTATGGCAAAATCAAAAATTCATGTAGGCCTCGAAATTGGCACCACTAAAACTTGTATGGTAGTAGGCGAGGTAAAGCCAGACGGCTCTGTGAAGATTCTAGGTGTTGGGGAAACCCGAAGTGCTGGTATCAGAAAAGGTGAAATTACAGACTACCCACAAGCCAAAGCTGGTGTCAAAGAAGCTCTCTTACAAGCGGAGGACATATGTGATGTTGATATTAGCAGTGTGCTTTTATCGGTCACGGGTTTGCATATTGAGGGAGTTAATAACCTAGGAACCTATCGTCTTCCAGACGAGGAGGATGAGATCCACGAGGGGCACCTTGCTGAGGCGACTGAGATAGCACGAGATTTAGCCATACCTGGTGATCATGTGTATTTGCATAACTTTATCCGTCACTATCGCCTAGATGGACAAGAGCATGCAGTAAGTCCAGTCGGTTTACTTGGGCGGTCACTCGAGGTCGATTTTCACATTGTCCATGGCGTAAGAACTCGCATTCAAAATAGTATCAAGTGCGTAAGAGAAATACCACTGGATGTGGATGATGTTGTATTTGCGCCGATTGCAACAGCCCAGGTAGCACTCGAGAGAGAGCACAAAGATTCTGGAGCCTTGGTCATTGATATCGGCGGTGGTACAGCGGATTACGTGATGTATTTAAAGGGGGCGATCGCCGCTTCAGGGTGTATCCCAGTCGGAGGAGATCATATCACCAATGATATTCACTTGGTCACGAAGATTCCATTGAGTCGCGCTGAAGAATTGAAGAAGACGGAGGGGGATTGTTCGGGAGACCCAGCAAGGGGCGTCGGTAATGTTCCAGTGAAGGATGATCACGGCCTTGTGGAGAGTGAGATAAAGCGTTCACTTCTTAATGATATCATCCACGGGCGCCTGGAAGAAACATTACGACTGATACGTGACCGACTCCCTGAGGGTTCCCTTAAAGGAGTAGGGTCTGGAGTATTTTTAACAGGGGGGACGAGCCGAATGCGCGGTCTTACAGAATTAGCTAACGAGGTATTTGGCTTGTCTATTTATGTTGCAGATCAGGTCAATATGAGTGGGATACACGCTAGTTTCCGTGATCCTCAATATTCGACAGCAGTCGGACTCATTCGTTATGCTCAGATTCTTGATGCAGAACGCGAAGCTGAATCTAGGGGCTTCTTCAGTCGCCTGCTGAAGTTATTTTGGCCTTTTGGTAGCTAACCTAACATATTTTTGCTTGTCGTCTCAAGTTGTCAGAAAACAAGCTGATGGCTTGCAACGGATTGAGTCTTGGCCTTGAATGGGAATATGAAAATCAAATTTTGTGGTGCTGCTGGAACTACGACAGGTTCGCAGCACTTATTGGAGGTAAATGGTAAGCGGATTCTGCTAGACTGTGGTTTATACCAAGGTCGTAGGCGTGATGCTTACGAGATTAATTGTTGTTTTCCCCATTTTAATCCTAAGGACATCGATTGTGTCGTGTTATCTCACGCACATATTGATCATTCTGGCAATCTTCCCAACTTATGTAGCAAAGGCTTTGAGGGTAATATTTATGCCACATTTGCCACCCGCGACTTGTGCCAAGTAATGCTTAAGGATAGCGCTCATATTCAAGAGAGTGATACCAAATGGCTGAATAAGCACCTGGCCAGAAAAAACAAACCCCTCGTTGAACCTCTCTATGAGGCGAGAGATGCCGAGAAGTGCCTTAAGCAATTTGTAAATGTTGGTTATGAGCGCCCGATGATGATTGCTCCTGGTGTGACGATGTGGTTTTACGATGCGGGTCATATATTGGGAAGTGCTCAAATATTGTTAGAAATCGAGGACGAGGAAGACGGTAAGACGAAGCGCTTTCTTTTTTCCGGTGATGTTGGTCGTGGAGATAATGACCTCCTCAATGATCCTGTTGCCGTGAAGGATATCGATTATATGCTGATGGAGAGTACTTATGGTGGGCGAGAGCATGAGCTTGGAGCTGGAGCTGATGACAGTATCGCTGACGTATTAAACGATGCCATTAAGCGTGGCGGAAAGATTATTATTCCATGTTTTGCTGTCGAGCGGACTCAACAGATTCTTTACGTTTTACACCAATTATTCGTGGATGGACGGGTGCCCGAAGTTCCTGTCTTTGTCGATAGTCCACTGGCCGTGAATGCTACTGAGATTTTTCGCCTGCATCCGGAATGCTTCAATAAAGAGGTGAATGATTTTCTTTATGAAAAACGCAACCCGTTTGGTTTCGAAGGGCTAACCCTGATCAGGTCTGTGGCTAAGTCCAAAGAGCTCAATGATAGTGACAAGCAGGGGATCATCATCTCGGCATCGGGTATGTGCGAAGCTGGCCGTATTCTGCATCATTTAAAAAATGGCATCGACAATCCTAACAATACTATTCTTTTTGTGGGATATTGTGCTGAAAATACCTTAGGTTGGAAAATACGCCATCGCCAACCTGAGGTTAATATTTTTGGGCAGCCCTATAAGCTCCGTGCTCATGTTGAGATTATGGATTCGTTCTCTGGTCATGCAGACAATTCGGAACTCATCGATTATTTTAAAGCCACAACTGGCAGTAAAAAGAAGGTGTGGCTAATCCACGGTGAACAGTCTAGATCTGAGCTTTTTCGTGAAGAATTACAAGCCATTCATGATGGTGACGTTGAAGTCGGTGTTTTGGGCAAGGTTATCACCTTTTAGGATGCCTCATAGAGTTCAGCTCCGTCATGGGCCCTCTGCTTTGTGCTTACGTGGCTCGATGTCACCTTCTGGGTAAATCAAGGTCATTACCGTTATCAAATTCATCTTTATGAGGTAACAATGAGTTTTTATCTCCCGGAAGCCAAGGTAGAGATTGATGATGTTGAGGCGAGATATGATTGCCGTGGGTGCTATTTAACCTCCGTGGAGATGCCTGTTGGTCGATCACTTTGTTCTGATAATAAAGCTCTACCACGTAGCCAAAGAATTCGCGTTGCCCGAATAAATGAGCCTGAGCAAGATCTTCTTCGGGGATGGTATAGGAAATATTGACCGTCTCTTCATGGCTTGCACCTTTCCAGTCGACTTTATCATCCCACTTTCCATCGCTGATTTTAGCGTGGTCTCTGGCTTTTTTTATTTCACCGCCATCAAGCTTGTCATAAAAATGAACCTGAACACTGACATCGGATGGATTAATGCTTTTGTCTGGTCTAGCAAGAATCGTGATGGCTACATCCACTTGTTTATCGGCTCGTGCACTATTATTGCGGCGCACATTCATGGGGCCAATCGAAATGATAGGTCGGTGTGCGTGAGCGGCATCCATACCTTTGGTTAGCTTTTTTGCTGATAATTTAAAGAAGGTGCCCGCCACGATACCCATTTGTTGGACCTGCTGGTATTGGTCAGCGGCCTGGGTATACAGACCCATCTCCTCATACAGTAAGCCTTTATTATAGATGACGGCAGCTTCGGAGGGGTCTCTGCGAGCAGCCTCATCAAGCTTGAGCATGGCGCGCATCATATCACCATCAAGCTGATGGGCTCGTGATTCAGCGATGAGCTTCTCTACCACAGGATTTGCAATGATTACCAAAGCATGCCTCGGAGGCATGGTGGGGCCAGATGATCCTATGACGGTAACTGGCGCAGCATCATTTAACGTTACCGATGATTCAGATGCTTCGCCGGCTTCGTTGTTGGTAATGTATCCTGCGTCAGAGTCAGCATTCGCAGTATTCCTGGATTGGGTGTCAGGGTGTAGATCTCTGGTGAGTGTATCTGATGTCGACGTGGAGCTGAGGCTCGCGAGAATTTCATCAATACTTCTTGGCCGAATCGGCTCAGGATTGATAGCTCGTGTCACAGGTAGGGCAGCTTCCGGAGCTGCGACTACTCTTTTATCGATGGTTAAGGCCGCCGCGATTGAAATAAGCTGGGCAAATGCAATTAATGCCAGAAGCCAGCAGGCAATGAGAAAGGTTGGACTAGATGACCTTGGAGGTACTGCGCTTGTTGCCTGTGTGGCGGGCGCATTTTTGCTATGGGATCCCTGTGAATGCATCTAATCAATAAACTATTATTTCAACTAGTTACATTAGTCGTTGAGTTGCAATGAGTCAATGGGGGAAGTTCTCTGGGGGTGAGTGCTGCTTACTCGGGAGAAGGCGATAGCAAAGAGAGGACTTATAGAATGACCCAGCTAGCATCACCATGAGTGGGGGAACATGTCTATGGGGTGATCTAGCCGCGCCAGCTTAGTGCCCCTTTCTTAAGGGCATAGATATAAGCAACGGTCAGTATGCCGACAAAACCACATACACTGTAGAATGCCATGTTTCCGATGGCTGAAAGCTCACGAAATTGAACTGCCCAAGGGTAAAGGAAGACAACCTCGATATCAAAAATGACAAATAACATGGCCACGAGGTAAAACTTTACGCTAAATCTTGGTGCTCCGTCTCCAATTGGAAGCATTCCACACTCATAGGGCGAGTCCTTAATTGCATTTTTGCTACCTTTCTTCCCAAGTAGAACACTCATGATGAGCATGCTGGCACAAAATCCGATAGCGACCATGGCTTGCATGATGACAGGTAAGTAATTCTCAATCATTGTATTGGAGCTGCAGTAGTTACTGAATAGTTGCGAAATGGGAAGCTGGTAGGTGCAAAAAAGAGAAAACCCGCACCACCTAGTTGTTGGGTGATGCGGGTTTTAAAACAATTCGCATGGTAATAACCAGCACGAAATTTCGTTGAGGGATCTTAGATCGTAAAGGTCGACCTAGGCAGAATCTTGAGCTGCCAAGAAGTCACTGTGAGCTTCGGACAGCTTAGCTAATCCTTTATACTCTTTACCTTCCTTCTCAATCATCCCACGGGTGACAAGGTTTTGTAGTTTTTCGTATGCGCGCAGGCGGAGCATTTCTTCTCCACCGCTGACGGCGTTGCGTTCTTTCAGTCTCGCGTATACAGCTTCAAATAAATCATTGAATCCGAAGAAGCTGTCATCATCTCCTAAAACGTTGACGATTTCATCAGTCACGTGATCTGGGACGCGGCGAGAGAAACGAGTTCTTTTCGTAATAGCCATGGGCAAATTATAACACGTTATTGCTTTTCTGCTAAATGAAAATAAGAAAAAGCAAAAAAACGATGGTTTTTTCGTGTCATTGGAAATGACAAATTGTCAAAATGACAGAGTTGACAGGCCGCTTTATTTCAGCGATGTCATCAAGCATCATGACCACTTCAAATCCAAAACATGTAGCAATCGTGGGGGCTACGGGTGCCGTTGGCCAAGAAATGCTCGATTGTTTAGACGAACGTAATTTTCCGATTAGCGAACTAACTTTGCTTGCATCCGCCAGATCTGCCGGCAAGGAGATTCCATTCAGAGGTAATTTAATCAAAGTTAAGGAATTATCACATGATAGCTTTGAAGGGGTCGATATCGCTTTATTTAGCGCAGGAGGGGGCTTATCTCTTGAATTTGCGCCCAGCGCGGCTGCTGCCGGGGCCGTTGTCATTGACAACTCATCAGCTTATCGCATGGATGATGAAGTTCCCTTAGTCGTTCCTGAGGTCAATCCAGAGGCTATTAGAGACCGGCCCAAGGGTATTATTGCGAATCCGAACTGTACCACTATTATTACCCTGATGGCGCTGAGTCCTTTGCATAAGCTATACGGCTTGCGTAGTATCATTGCCTCTAGTTATCAGGCTGTTTCTGGTAGTGGTGCTCAAGGTATCATCGAGCTCGACGAGCAGATTAAGGTATTAGGGGCTGGAGGAGAAGTCACCGAGGATATGAAGAATGTCTATCCGCATCAGATTGCATCTAATGTTATTCCGCATGTCGATGCCTTTACTGAGAGCGGCTACACCAAGGAAGAGCTGAAAATGCTCAATGAAAGCCGTAAGATTCTGGGCCTTTCAGATTTGAGGGTGACCTGCACTTGCGTGCGTGTTCCTGTGCACCGTTCACACTCAGTGAGCGTAACAGCCCAATTTGAACGCCCTGTTAATGTGGAAGAGGCTCGTGCTGCCTATGCAGATTGTCCCGGGGTAGACGCTAAGGATGATCCAGAGAACAGTCTGTATCCAGTGCCATTAGATACGACCAAAAAAGACAACTGTCTTGTAGGCCGCATTCGTAAAGATATGGTGTTTGATAATGCTCTCGCGCTTTGGGTTGTAGGAGACCAAGTCCGGAAGGGGGCTGCACTCAACGCAGTGCAAATTGCTGAGCTTGTGTAAAATGGGCTAATCCGCTATCACCAGTGCGATGGACGACCTTAAACCGTGGCTAAGGGCCAAGCAGAAAGAAGTAGATTCGGCCTTGGGTAGATTTTTACCCCGTGAGAGTGCCAAACCTCAGACAATCCACAAAGCGATGCGTTACAGCATCTTTGCGGGAGGCAAACGCCTGCGGCCGATACTGTGTCTTGCTGCGGCTGAAGCATGCGGCGGTTCTGCCGAGAATGCACTCGCACCAGCGTGTGCTACTGAAGTGATGCACACATATTCATTAGTGCATGATGACTTACCGAGCATGGATGATGATGATCTACGTCGCGGCCGCCCCACTTCTCATAAGGTGTTTGGTGAGGGCATGGCGGTGTTAACAGGTGATGCATTACTCACAGAGGTTTTTGCGATTATTGCCCAAACTCCCGCTACCAAGCGATATGGTGTTAAGGAATATGTTGAAGAAATTGCCGTGACGGGAGGAAGTCGAAAGCTAATTGGTGGCCAGGTGCTTGACCTTGAGGGTGAAGGTAAAAAACTCGGAAAGAGAGATTTGGTGAAAATTCACGAAGCGAAGACCGCAGCGCTACTTACCAGCTCGGTGCGCTTGGGCGCTATGTCTGCCAATGCAACTTCGCGTAAGTTGGAGGCGCTGACCACCTTCGGATATAATCTCGGCCTTGCCTTCCAGGTGATAGATGACATTCTCGATGTGACCCAAACCACAGAGATGCTAGGGAAAACAGCAGGCAAGGATGAGGCTGTAGATAAGTCAACTTATCCTGCTGTGCTTGGGCTTGAGGCTTCCAGAAAGGAGGCCGCTCGTCTGACTAAAAAAGCGCTCAGCGCTCTCGAGGTCTTTGGCAGCAAGGGCAAAAAGCTCGAGCAGATAGCACGCTACCTGCTGGAGCGTGAGTATTAAACTTACGCGTTCTCCGAGGTGCTCTCTGGGGCGGGTATTGGAAGCGTTTCCCTTTTGCCTGCCGACCTAGCGACAAAGTGGCTTGCATATATCGACCAATACAGGATCCATGCCTGCTGTCTGATCGGTGACTTCATGAATGGGCACGGTGCCGTAGCTACCGGAGCGATAGACCATGATCTTATTGGTATCGCCACGATGAAGCGCATCTACAGCTGCAATGCCAAATTTGAATGCCATCAGTCGATCTCGAACTGTAGGTGATCCCCCACGTTGAATGTGTCCCAGTGTTGTAAGTCGAGCATCCATCTTTAACTTATCATTGATCCATCGAGTCAAGTAATCACCCATCTTGCAACCTTCAGCTACAATCGCGATGAGGAACTGGCGACCGTTTTTGATGTCTTTCTGAAGTCGCCTCTCGATCGATTCAAGGTCATACTCAAGCTCTGGGACGAGGCAAATTTCAGCACCGCTGGTGACTGCTGACGCCATTGCTAGATAGCCGCAATGCCGACCCATTGTCTCAACCACGAAGGCACGACTGAAGGAGCTTGCAGTGTCTCGAATACTATCAACATTTTGCCGTATCATATTAAGAGCGGTATCGACACCGAGGCAGTAGTCCGTTCCTGGTATATCATTGTCGATGGTTGCGGGAATACCGGCGAAGGGGACCTTGAAGTCACAATAGAATTGATTAAGTGCGCGGAATGAACCGTCACCACCAATAACGATCAACTTGGTAATGCCATGCTTTTTGAGGTTCTCGAACGCTTGTTTGCGATGTTCATATTCGAAGAAGCGTTTTGATCGGGATGAACGAAGAACCGTACCGCCTCGATGAAGAATACCTGACACATCGCTAGCCGTAGCTTCCTTGATATGATCATCAATAAGTCCTCTCAGACCATTGTGTACAAGGTAAGGCTTGTAGCCGAGCATACGTGAGTAATCTACCGTGCATTTGACTGCCGGATTCATTCCTGCGGCATCACCGCCTGAGGTCATTATTGCTATTCCTTCCATCGCTTCAAAAAATGATGACTCTTAGTCTTTGCGATTCACCGATTGAGGCACAACTAGAGTCAAGCTGGGCGATACATAATCAGAAAATCATTCTTTGGCAAGTATCACCATTGAGTAAGAATTCAACAATTGTGCAGTTGACAAGATTCGGTATCGCCTCTACCACAAACCCGCTTTGCGAGTCCATTTCGTAAGGCATGATGAAGTTTCATCAAGGCGGAGTGGCCAAGTGGTAAGGCATCGGTTTGCAAAACCGACATTCGCGGGTTCGATTCCCGCCTCCGCCTCCATCACCACCTTTAACGGGTGGTTTTTTCGTTTTCAGGTGATATGAACTTAAATGGATGTTCGACCTTTGCGGAGGGGGGATGAGAACCCTTCCGAAGTGAGCCGTCGAAGACGGTGAACGCAGGTCCCGGGTTTGAACGCAGGAACATCGTGTATCACGATGTATTCATAGAAGCAAAATGCCGGAGGAGGCATTTTTCATTCTGGCATAGGGTGAGTGGAGCGAGTCCATTCCCGCCTCCGCCTCCATCACCACCTTGACGGGTGGTTTTTTGCTTTCAGGCTGACGTGACCCTTAGAGGTTTTCCACCCCCAGGCGGATGGGGGATGAGAACCCCTCCGAAGCGAACGTCAGTGAGTGGAGGTTCGGGTTTGAACGCACACGAAGTGCGTGTATCACGCGTTTCACCCCAAGTTTCCGGAGGAGGAAACTTGCATTTAGGCATAGGCTGAGCGGAGCGAGTCCATTCCCGCCTCCATCACCACCTTGACGGGTGGTTTTTTACTTTTCGTTATTTCCCATGTTTGTCATAGTTTAATGAACTTCTATCTCAATGAGGGTGAATGACCTAAGCATTTAATATTATGAAGCGATTAGACAGTAGCATCACCTTGTTCGTCATATTTTTTTCCTTGTTGTCGTTTTTGGCACAAGCTGCTGAAACCAGAACTTGGACCAGTGCTAAGGGTAGTACTTTGAAAGCTGCACTTGTCAGTAAAACTGATACCCATCTGACGCTTAAACAAGCGTCGGGCAAAGAGATCACCCTAGCTGTCAAGCAGCTCAGTGATGCCGATCAAGACTACTTGAAGCAGCTCAATGGTTCTGACCCAGCTGGTGATATCCAGACATCAGAACCAGAAACCAAAGAAAATCACCGGAATTCAGGTAAGGGAAAGAAGGCTCTTTTACCCGTTTTGCACCAAGGAGATGGCGAGGGGTCCTTTGCATATGTTGAAGGCGATTATTATCAGGCTCATATCTACTCTAATGGTGTTATGCATATCTTTCTTAAAGATGAAGAGCAGACAAGCGGGCTTGTTGATGGTTGGAAAATAATTGTCGAGCCGGTTGCTTACCGGAAGAACAGGCTAGGAACGGTGAGCAGTTTGAGAATAGTGGAAATACTCAAACACGGGGAGCCCGCAGAGAATCCGGATCGGGTTGAACTATCGGTGATGCTCAAGGCTGGAATCAAATGTGAGCTCATCTATGAATTTAATGCAAAAGGTATTACCACATGGATGCAAAGCCAGCACGGCTCCGATCCGCCGGAAATGATGAGTCACATGATGACCCACCGCTTCAGCCGGATATTACAGCTTGCGAGTGATCAAAAGGATTTAGAAAAAATGAGGCTTAAGGTGGGGTCTGATAAGTATGATTACTATCACAAACACCGTATCAGCTCGATTGCCTCAAATGACAAATACGAGGTGAGGATGCCTGCTATCACCAATACTAAGATTTTGTTCAACAAGGGCTCTGATAAAAACACTCGATTGATGACCTGGAAATATG
>JAQXBQ010000268.1 GCA_029252325.1 Akkermansiaceae bacterium | reverse complement strand
ACGCGTTACACAATGTTGCATAAATTTAACAAATCTACGTGCTCAGCAGTAAGGTAAAATGAGACTGGATCTTACTAAATTGCCTCAAATTGTCTATCACCCGTTCGGGGGATTTATGCTGAAGTGGGTGATGCGACTCTTTTCGCACTTGCTTCTTGGCAGTTCATTTCTGATTCTCTCGAGCGTGAGTCAATTTCATGTCATTTATGGTTCTGATGAGGGTAGTGTTGCGGAAGCGGCACTTGCGCTCTTTACAGAGCTGAAGCCGGAGGGTGGTGATGACTTCTCACAGGAGACGATTGATGGCGTGGTCAGTAATGCAGAGGATGCTTACATCGCATGTGGTAAAGCTATTGAGGCTTTGCAGACACTTCCATTTTTTGGAGGGGGTAAGACAGTATGGTTAAAAAATGCTAATTTTCTGGGTAGTGATCGCACCAGTGAAGCTGAGCGAGCTAAGGAGGGAACAGAGGCCCTGATATCTTGCTTGGAGGAGGGCCTTCCAGATGATGTGCATTTTTTGATTAGTAGTACTGCGATTCATAAGGGCAGACGCTTTTTTAAATTTCTCAAGAAGGCTGCCAATATTGAAGTATTTGATAAGCCTGATGTAGGGCGTGATGGTTGGCAGCAGGAAATGATCCCTATTGTTAAAAATAAGGCGGGCCAGTTAGGTTTGATTTTTTCAGGGCATGCCTTGGATCTCTTTATTACTTTAGTGGGTGTTGATACACGCCAAATTCTGAGTGAGTTAGATAAACTGGATGTTTATTTAGCAGAACGCCGTGAGATTAGTGAAGACGATGTTCGAATGCTTGTGCCGCTGAGTCATGCAGGTGTTGTTTTTGAAATTGGCAATGCATTACAGCGAAAAAATGCTGGTCGCGCATTTGAGCTTATTGATCAACAACTCGCTCGCAAGGAGAGTGCAGTTGGTATTCTGAGAGCGTCAATCATACCTACCGTGCGTAATTTATTTATGTCTGCAGTGGTCAGCCAAGGTCGTAATGTGCCGAGTAATAATTACCGGCAGTACGCGAGTGCACTTGATGCGCTACCAGCCAACGAAAGAGCGTGGTTGCCTCAGAAGAAGGCGGGTGGAGTAAACGCCTATCCTATGTTTCTAGCGAGTCAGAGCGCAAAGTCATTTGGTGTTGATAAATTAGCAGCGGCGATGAAGGCCTGTCTTGATGCTGACAAAGCATTGGTGAGTTCAGGTTTGGATCACCGCACTGTGTTGCACCGCCTTATTGCAACGGTGTGCACTTCCTAAGTCTCTATGAAGTTTTTTCTGATTGCTACTTTTACTGGTATAGCTGCTGGCCTGTTGGGTGCTTTGTGTGGAGTTGGCGGTGGAATAGTGATGGTACCCGCATTTGTATCAGCGTTCGGGTTTGAACAAAAAAAAGCTGTGGCGACGTCACTGGCGATCATTGTAATTGTTGCTCTGGTAGCAACACTGAATACCTCACTTCGCAAGGGCGAGGGCCTTATTGACTGGCGCGTAGTTGCAGTGGCAGCCGTTGCCGCAGCACTGGCAGCATGGTTTGGCACAGACTTGATGCATAAACTAAGTAACCAATATTTGACCCGAATGTTTGGCGTCGTGTTGTTAGTTTTTGGTATTAAGATGTTACTCAGCAAGTGACGCCAGTGAGCATTACTTCAAAAGATTGTGTAACTCACGGGGCTCGTGAAAAAGAAAATTTGGGTTCATACCCACTAATGCCTCAGGTGAATTGAAGCCCCAACCAACAGCGGCGACTGGGACGCCTGCTTTTTTGGCAGCTTTGATATCACGAATCTCATCTCCGATGTAGATGATTTCCTCAGGCTCAATTGAAAAAGTTCTACATATAGAGCGTAAGTGCTTCGCCTTACCGGTGAGTTTGGAAGTCGAGGAAACGAAAGAGAAGACATCTGACATGCCATGATGCTCAAGGAATAACTCTACGTTCTCAACAGAGTTCGATGTTAAAATTCCAAAATGGTCGCTTTGTTTACTGAGCTTCGGCAACACATCTGCAATACCTGGAATCAAAGGTAAGCGACTAATTCTTGATTTAAGCATACTGGTTCCTTTGATGAGTAATTTTGGAACAAGTCTTTTAGGAACGGCTAAGTGATCCAGAAAATCACTCAGTTTCATATGTCGCAGGTAATGAACCTCATCGTCTTGGATGGGCCGCAAATTATGTTCGTTAGCCATGATGTTGTAGATGCTCAAGGCCTCGTTAAGTGTGTCAGCAATGGTGCCGTCGAAGTCGAAGATGAGGGAGCGATATTTCATGGGTGATAAACAATAATTAAACTCTAGCGCATTTTTATTATTCTGCGATGGAAAAAAGAGCAGGCTTCTGTCAGGGTAATGCCTGATTTTTTTATGGATAAGAACCGTCCAATATTTAGCCCAGCTTTAATTGCCTTTAGTACTGTTTATATGCTGATCGCTATTCTGGAAGCTGTCAGGCAAGGCAACTCGGAATTTGTCTTCTATATCGTGGTGATGGTTGTGCTGATCACCAGCCTGGCCTTGGTGCATCATCGAGTAAATTTCTCAGCGGGCGTGTTATGGGGTATGAGCTGTTGGGGCCTGCTTCATATGGCGGGAGGCCTGGTTCTCCTACCTGAATCGCTTACCGAAAATGGTTCTCAGCCGGTACTGTATTCATGGTGGATTATTAGGGATTGGTTAAAATACGACCAGGTTGTGCATACCTACGGATTTGGAATTACTACCTGGGTTTGTTGGCAAATTTTAAGATCTAATATCAGAAAACAAACAGGCTATAATCCTGAGCCAAGTTATGGACTATGCATCTTGAGTGCTGCTGGGGGCATGGGGTTTGGTGCACTCAATGAAGTGGTCGAGTTTATTGCCACCTTGACGATTCCAGAAACCAATGTCGGCGGCTACAATAACACAGGATGGGATCTTGTGTTCAACCTCATTGGTTGTGCATTGGCCGCCATCATCATTAGGCAGACTCACAAGGCGAGCACGCAAGGATAAGGACTGCGTTGTTTTCTACCGTCCACCTGACGTTAAGTCCTGCAATCAGACAACCGTATTCACGTTGATCATTATCTTGTTGGTAGGCAGGTCGTGGGTCGATGGAGAGAGATTGCTCGATCAATAATTTTGTCTTAGAATCGATCGCGTTATCGGTGCTCTCTTGCCAATGCACAGCAAGAGATTGAGGTGGTGCTTGCGCAAATCCTCCTATTGCATCGGGTAGCGCATCAGCATAGGGAATGTAGGGTTTGATATCAATGATGGGAGTGCCATCAACGAGGTCCACACCGCGCAGGTGAATGATGGGCCCGAGAGGATCATCACAATCTATTCGTTCTATTTTAAGGCAAGAGAGCCCGATCGGGTTGGGTCGGAATGGCGACCTACTGGCAAAGACGCCTATTTTTTTATTACCACCGAGACGCGGCGGTCTAACCGTTGGCTTCCAGTCTTTGTCACTATTTTTATGGAAAACGAAAACCACCCAGAGATGAGAGAACCCCTCTAATCCACGAACAGCATCTGGAGTCCGATATTTGGGCTCAAACACAAGTTGACCCCACGCTTGATCGACAAGCCCAGGTTGTCGAGGAACACCAAACTTTTCTCCATAGCATGTTTTGATGTAGCCGATAGGTTCAATATCCATGGTGAGCTTAGGGCCGTTTATTTTCAAAAAATAATGAGTGAGCGATTGAGATGTGTGATGCTATTCAGCGAGACAAAGGGGATAACGAAGAGCCGAGTATCTAGACATAAAACGGAGCTGAGCAAGATGCTCAACTCCGTCATGTTATTAGCTCTCAATTACGCTATCCAATACTAAATAGCATAAAAACGATGAGAAAATATTAGCGGACCTCACCCGGACCCCAATCGAATCCAAATTGTAGCCAGATGCTGTCCTCTGTGCCGTGACCCTTGATGTCATCGTGGTTGTACTGGAGACGTACAAGACCTGTGAGATCACTACCAAAATCAATTTTCTTGGTAAGAGATGGTGAGATACGTTGGCGCTCAGCGAGCTCAGGATCAGATACACCTTCAAGATATCCGTAACGAAGACCGGCTTCCCAGTTTTCTTTGAATTCCCAGAGTAAAGCGGTGTTAAAGCCGCTATCATCGAATCCACCTTCATCGTTTTCTACATCACGCATTATCCACTCAGTGCGCCAGCGAAATTGCTGTCCGCCGGATTCGAATCCATTTTGACGCCAGGTGTAGGTGAAGTCAGCACCATAAACATCGGTCGTCATATCAAAGCCGTTATCTCCTGTGAGGAAGCTACCTCCCACTTGAAAACGGTGAAAGTCACTAGGACCAAATTGTGTTTGGTAGCGAATAACGACAATATTTTTCTCGGGGCGTGCCATTTCGGCCTCCTCGTTGTGGCCATGCTCATCTTCACCACCCGCCTCTTCATCGCCATGATCTTCTTCTTCATGATCGTGGACAACTGCTGAGCCCAATCCGATACTTAGCGCATCTTGCCATGATGTTGGTATGAGCCATGTGAGCTCACCACCATCGTAAGCGAATCCTTCTTCACCGAGAAATCTGACATTGGTCATATTTGCATCGGCAAAATCCCATGCGTGAAGGTGACGTGCATTTTGGTCGCCTAAGCGTGCCAGCATACGACCACCACGAAGTTCAAAACCTCCTGGCAAGTCAGTCAATTTAAGGAAGCCCTCTTCAAATTCAGATTCAAAGTCACTTCCGTCGGTTTTGTAGGTATTGACGGTGGCGAAGCCGGACACGTAATCACCAAGATAGATGTTGGCACCGATTTCGAAACCTTGGAAGTTGAAGTTGTCTTCTGAAGGGTCATGGCCACCCAGTTCAACTTCATCTGAAGGAAGTGTGGTATTACCGTGAGCTAATCTCAAGTGCAGTGTAGGTTCGAGGCGTATTGCTTCAACTTGCTTGTTTGAGCTGGTGCTTTTGTTTATGACATTGGCGTTTTCTTCTGCCTCTGTCGTGGCAGAGAAGCTTAACGAAGCAATAATTGATGTAATACCAAGATAAGGATAGTATTTTTTGTTCATATTTTTTGTTAGGTTTGTTTTAGTTAGTTTGGGATTTTTTGAATGGGCTGTAATTAGGGCTACAGAAATAGGCTAGAATAAAGAGGGTGCCGAGCACGAGAACGATGGCGGGACCAGTCGGGATGTTGAGCGGTATGGAGATAATGACTGCGAGAATAGCGCTCACACACCCAACGACACCACCACCCCAAAACAGCCATCTGGTGTGGTTGGTGAATAGAGAAACGATAGCACCTGGGACTACCAGTAAACCGATGGATAAAATCGGTCCGACAGCTTGAAAGCTCGCCATCAGAGCAAAAATCATCAATGCGTAAAGGAGGTAATTCATCCAGCGAACACCCACGCCTTGAACGGCAGCTACGTTCGGCTCAAACAATGTTAGTAGTAGTGGACGCATGAAGAGCGTTGCACTCAGCAAGGTAAAGCACGCGATCGCGAAGAATACCTTGAGATCGGCATCACTGACTGAGAGGATGCTGCCAAAAAGCCACTCTTCAAGA
The DNA here is from genome assembly GCA_029252325.1 of Akkermansiaceae bacterium. Classification (GTDB taxonomy): domain Bacteria; phylum Verrucomicrobiota; class Verrucomicrobiia; order Verrucomicrobiales; family Akkermansiaceae; genus Oceaniferula. The sequence goes on along the minus strand of JAQXBQ010000268.1, from coordinate 1,703 downwards.
TTTTGGGATGTGTGTACATATTGGAGCAATAATACACCAAGGGCGAATGCTGTTGTAAAAAAGATAGCTAGCGCGGTGCTTTGAGGAAGTCGTGTGTTGCGCGTGATGGCAACCGACCCTAGCCCGACTATCAAAGCTGCTAATAATGCACCCATAAATGCTCCAGCTTGTGTCAATGCACCTGTAATGAGCACAACAATGACAATGCCGGGAAGCATGGTGTGGCAGAGAGCGCTTAAAGTGAGCGAGCTTCGTCTTAGCAGTACAAAGCCACTGACAAATCCATTGGTAAAGCCAATCAATGCTGCTGCTACGAGTGCTCGCCGAAAAAACGGCATGTCGAGTATTTCAAGTAGTTCAGACATTGGCCATATTGCTGAAAGTGAGATCTAAGTTTTCTTCGCTGAGGATACTTTGGCATTCGCCGCATGCTACTACCCGTTTGTTTAATAGCATGACCTCGTCAAAAATATCAGCGAGGGTGTTGACGTCGTGGTGGGAGGCAATCACGAGGCTGTTTTCTTGTGCTAGTTTGCGCAGCAAGCGGGTGAGGTTCGCGGTATGATCGCGGTCTAGACCGGTGAAAGGCTCATCCAATAATAGAACATGAGCTTCCTGCGCCACTGCTCGAGCGATAAAGGCGCGCTGTTTTTGGCCGCCAGAAAGTTCGCTTATTTGGCGGTTGGCGAGTTCGCCGTCCATTTCCATCAGGGCCAGTGCTCGTTCAACAGCAAGATCATCTTTTTTTGTGAATCTTCGCCATGGGCCAAGCTGTGAATAACGGCCCATCTCAACCACGCCGCGCACGGTAATTGGGAAATCCCAATTGACTTCCTCATGTTGGGGTAGGTAAGCAAACTCACCACCTCTGGTCCGTACGTTATTCTCACCTGACCAGGTGATGTCTCCCTTTCTTTGTTTGACGAGTCCAGCAATAGCTTTGAGCAGGGTGCTCTTGCCAGCGCCATTTGGGCCAACGAGCGCTAGGCTGGTGCCACAGTATGCGTGTAGGTTGATACCTTCTAAGACCGTATTTTTTCGGTAGGCTACTTCAAGATCTTTGATGATAAGCTCATGGGTTTGTCCCTGAGTGTGGCTGTGGCTGCACTTACTCATGATGATCCCCCGTGTTGTAGTCAAAAGTCTCGTTTATACTCTTGGTAGTAGCGTAAAAAGAAAAACGCTGATGATCCCCGTGATTAGGAGCGATGTAAATTTGCACAAAGTGGTGCCCGCCATTCGTGGCGGCCTCTGGCCAGACAACATCCAGCCAGTAGGTCGTGGACTGATTTGATACCAGCTGCACGATTTCATAGCAGGGGTTTTCTGTTGAGTCAGTCGTTGTGAGCAGCACCTGATTTTCCTCTCCATCAGCAGATGGCTGGGTGAGGGTGTATGATAATGGAGGTGAAGAGAAAATAAATTCGATTTCGGCTTCAACGATGCGACTTTCTACGTTGGTTTTTGCCACCGGAGCTGATTGGTTCTTAGTCTCATCCATGCGAATGTAGCTCCTGCCGGCGAACCCGAGGATGACTAAAGTAATGAGTAGCAACAATGCCTGTAGTGGAGGAAGACCTCGCATGATATAGGAAGAAGAAGGTTGTGTGGACCGGTAAAAAGACTACGGGGCGAGTGCTGCTACGATAATGGATACATTCTCGCGCATCATTTTTTCATAGTTTGGAGCACCATCGGCCACT
>JAQXBQ010000216.1 GCA_029252325.1 Akkermansiaceae bacterium | reverse complement strand
CACTCGATTTCGAATCGAGCGCCTTAAACCGAACTCAGCCATCCCTCCTTATATGCAGAAATTAAAATCTTTTGGGCATTAGGCCCAATGACTCATCGCCTTGAGACCCTCTAGCCGTGCTTGAATCTCCTCTTCTGTGACGGTTTCAAGTCTACGAGTGGAAAAATCCTCACAGGTGAAACTAGCAAGAATCGAACCGCGTAAAATAGCATCCCTAATTTGATCAAAGGAAAAATCCACGCCACCCAGAGAAGCAAGATATCCACCCATCGCACCGAGGAAAGTGTCTCCAGCGCCTGTAGGATCAACAATCTCACGCAGTGGCCATGCATGGAAACGGAAAATAGAATTATCTGGACCAAAGAGTATAGCACCAAACTCACCCAGCTTAATGACAACGTAACGCGGCCCCTTCTCAAGCAGTTTTTCTCCTGCCAAAATCAAATTATTAACTCCCGCATACTCACGGGCCTCACCTTCATTAATTACCAGCAGATCAATACGCTGCATCACCTCGTCGAGTCTTTCACTAGCAATCTCGATCCAGAGGTCCATCGTATCGGCAATGACAAACTTCTCAGCAGCAGTGCACTGGTCGAGCATCTGAACCTGATTATCCGGTGACATGTTGGCAGGCACCACGATGCGGCTGTCAGCGATTTCAGCAGGAATTTCAACATGCCAACTCTCGAGCACATTCAATCCCACTCGATGAGTTGTGCGATCATTCATGTTCTCATGATATTCCCCCGTCCAGGTAAACGACTCGCCTTCGGACCGAGCCACCCCAGTGAGTGAAACTCCACGATCTTCAAGCATGCTGAGGTGCTGTTCTGGATAATCGTGCCCGACGACACCCACTAAATGGGCCGGCTTGCAAAAGTAACTGGCGGATAAAGAAGCATATGCAGCAGAGCCACCTAGCAGATTTTCAGCCTTGGCACTGGGGGTAGACACGTTGTCGATGGCGATTGTTCCGCCGATGATAATAGACATAATGAGTAAAAGTTAAGAATGGCACGCGTTAAACTGCGCGCAGGTGATTGAGAATTTGCTCTGCAGCCTTGGTGATGTCTTCAGCCTGCAGCAACGAGGAGACAATGACCACACGACGTGCCCCTGAGGCAAGAACCAATTCCAGATTTTGCGGCTTTATCCCCCCAATGCAAAATACTGGAATCTTTCCGCCTACCTTTTTTTCAACCTCTGATACCTGTTCGATCCCAATCCCTGGCCGCCCTTGTTTTGTCGGCGTTGGGAAAAGGGGTCCAAAACCTATATAATCAAAACCTTCTTCAAGTGCCGCGCAGGCCTGACTGACTGAGTGGGTCGATCTACCGATAAGCATATGCTCCCCCACTATCTGCCTCACACTTTCCAACGAACCATCATCTTGACCAATGTGCAAACCATCTGCCTGAAGCTCAACGGCAGCCTCGGCAAAATCATTAATCACGAAAGGAACCCCGTGAACCTTACAGCGCTCCACTAGGTGAGGCATGTGCTCACGCACGAGCGCAATCACACCTGCGCAATCATAGCCTTTAGCACGCAACTGTAAGACACCAACCCCTCCTTCTAGGAGAGCCTCCGCCACCTGCAGCATTTGCTCTGGCTCTACGTAGCCCGTGTCTAATATACCATAGAGCAAGCCATCAATACTCATGCGGCTTACGTTTGTCGTTTGTTTCACCTCTTGCACGGCAGAAGCTTTAAATCATAAAGGACCAATGATAAATGCTAAATTCAATTGCCATCACGCTCGTCCTCGGCTATCACCCGCAGAAATACGCACTTTCACCAAAGTTCATTAACTACAGACTCCATGGCTGAATCATCATCAAATCCAACGCAAGACACAGGTGCTCCTATCGCTGAAATCGATTTGGGACCGAGCAAACTCGATCAATTTTTGGACAACCACCAAACTAAGATCATCATTTTAGCTATACTCGCTGCAATCGGCGTTGTGGCCTATGTCGTCTACGACGGGATAGCCCAAGCAGAAGCTAATGACGCAGGCGCTGCCTTATTAGCGTCACAAAAATCTGACGACTATGAAAATGTCATCAAAACATGGCCCGAAAGCAACGCAGCAGCGAGCGCTCGCCTCTTGCTCGCTGACATTCAATGGCCTGAGTCAGAGGATGATTCTATTAGCACACTTAAAGAATTCATCGCCTCATACCCAGAGCACCCGTCTATTGGCACTGCAAAAACAAGCCTTGGCCTGCGCTTACTCGATCAAGGTAAATCTGAAGAAGCTCGTGAGATTCTCACCGATGTTGCTGACAATGATTCCTACAGTTACATCGCTCCGATGGCTGCAATCGCCCTTGGAGACATGGCCAAGTCCGCTGGTGACACAAGCAATGCCAGCGAATGGTATGAAAAGGCTCAACTTGATGAAGCTGGCTACGGTAATGCCTTCCAAAGCCTGGCGGCCGCTCGCTTAATGTTGGTCAATGCCAAGCCACCGACGAAAATCAAACCCTCGCTTCCCAGCGTGGAGCAAGACTCAAAACTCACTCCACTCAAACTTGAGGCGCCAGATACCGCTGTAGCTCCTGTAGCTCCAGCTGCTGATCCTACACCTGCAGCTAAACCTGCGGCAGTGGCTCCCGTAAAACCAGCCGAGGTGACACCTGACGCAGCGGCACCCAAACCAGGAGCAAAAAAAGCCGAATAATCCGAAAGGATCCCCGAGTTTTTTGCGTTTTCCCTTGTGTGAGATGAGCTTTTGCTCTCAATTCTAGAACCAACCCAATATCTTCACCGTGTTTCAAAAAGTAATAGGACAAAAACCAGAAAATGGCATTTCTTCAATAGGCTCCGCCTCTGAAGAAAAAGCCTCAAGTGCCTCATCCTCAGCACCCAAAGCTCCCAGCAGCGCTCCTGCTCCCTCGCGTCAATCGAATGCAGCCCCCAGTGGCCGCAATGTTTTGAGCACTGACGTTGAAATCAAAGGCAGTATCAAATTCTCAAACGACCTTGTTGTCGACGGCAAAATCGACGGTAGTATTGCCTCAGACGGCGCACTCACCGTAGGTGAAAATGCACGTATCAAGGCCGAAATCAAAACTCGTTCTGTCATCATCTACGGCAAAGTTCACGGCAACATCGAAGTCACAGATATCGTCGAGCTCAAGGCAAACGCTGAACTAGTCGGTGACATCAAGGCGGCGTCGCTGTCTATCGAACCTGGTGCTATTTTCGTAGGCAAGTCAACCGTTGGCAGCCCATCTGTGAAGCCACAAGCAAGCGCCTCTCCAGCAGCATCTGTAAGCTCAAGCAGCTCGAAAGATGCTGGCAAGAAAGATAGTATTGCAAGCAAGACTAGCGAGAATAACAGCACAAATGAGTTACCACTCACCAGCAAGCCAAGCGCAGGCAGCAAAGCTGTATCAAGCTAGTTGAACTATCCAGAGAATCATTTCAGCCCGCCCCCGGATCATTTCCGGCAGGCGGGTTTTTTCAGCTCAGCTTTATTACCATTGATCTCATTGCTTATCTTGATTTAAACTCTCCAGCAATCTCACTCAAACCATTCACTCCATGTCTCTCTTCTTTCATAAGAAAGCTCCTCAAACTGGCCAACAACCAGTGAAAAAGAGAGACGTGAGCATGATGATCTGCCCAGAGTGCCAGCATCAACAGCCCGAATCTAAGATAGCAGTATCTACCTATTGCCGCAGCTGTAGCAGCCATTACAAAATCATCGATGGCAAGGCAGCCACTGACAGTAACATCCCCAAGAATCCTTTTACCTCTATTGGCTCCGATCAAGCAAACGACGCTGAGGCTACCGACCGCCAAGCTCCCGAGCCAAACACACCCGATGCCCCACAAGCTGCGCTACCGGACCATCAACCAAATCTACCTACCCCAAAAAGGCAGCCTGATACGCTTCATCAAATCGATGATCTACGGGCCCAACTCACCAAGAAGGTGTCGTCAGCGAGTCAATTCTTCCATCGAAAAATAGAGCGCAGAAAAGTAAAATGCCTAGATTGCGAGCACGAGCACAACGCCCCAGCAGAGGCCAGTTCAACACTGTGTCCTGCTTGTGGTGCTTATGTCAGCCTCAAAAACTACATCATCAGCAACCACTGGAATGGACGCATAGAAACCAGAGGCAATGTCACCATCCAGAAAAAAGCTACCGTCACAGGCATCACCATACGCTGTCATGACATTGTTGTTCTTGGCACGCTCAAAGGTGGCATTGATTGCTCAGGAGACATCACACTCAACAGCCACAGCAAAATCATGGGTCACGTCAGTTGCCGGCGCCTTATTATCGATAAGCGTGCTGATGTAGCTTTTGCGAACGAAGTCAGCTGTGAAGAAGCCATTATTGATGGCCATGTAACAGGGCATTTCGTTTGCCGCGGCAAGCTGCACCTCAAAAAGAAAGCCGTATTGAATGGCAACATCGTCGTAGCTAATATGACCATCGACAAAGGGGCTCGTCACAATGGCCAAATCTCTATCCAAGCCTAAGCAGTGAGCAGACAATTAACGAGCGCATTCAGATGCCTTGCTTTTCCACTACCTGCTTGACTCCTGACGCTGCAATACCAAACATCCAGCCATGCCGAGCACATCCCTAGATCTTCGTGATGAAATTCTGCGCTTAAAGAAAGAGCGCAACGCAATCATTCTCGCCCATAATTACCAAACTGGCGATATCCAGGACTTAGCAGACTATGTTGGTGACTCCCTAGGTCTTGCATACCGTGCTCAAGAAACAGACGCTGACGTAATAGCCTTCTGTGGAGTGCATTTCATGGCCGAGACCGCTAAGATTGTTAATCCCGAAAAAACAGTCGTCCTACCCGACAAAGACGCTGGCTGCTCACTGGAGGAATCTTGCCCCGCCGAAGATTTGGAAAAATTCCTCAACGACAATCAGGAAAAAAATTACTATGTAATCGCCTACATCAACTGCTCCGCTGGCGTGAAGGCTCTCTGCGATGTCATCTGCACATCAGGCAATGCTGTTAAAATTGTCAACAAAGCTCCTCAAGACCGCCCTATTCTCTTTGTCCCAGACGCAAATCTAGGTGCCTGGGTGATGGAGCAGACCGGCCGCAAGATGGATCTCTGGAAAGGATCATGTTATGTTCACGTTGAGTTCACGCGTGAGTCCATCAACAAAATCAAAGCCGAATATCCGGACGCTCTGGTTGTTGCTCACCCTGAATGCACGACGGCTGTGCGCCTGCTCGCTGATGAAGTTTGCTCCACAGAGAAAATGGTCACTTACTGCCAAAATGCGCCCGTAAAAAACATCATTGTGGTGACGGAGAGTGGCATGCTTCACCGCCTACAAAAAGAGGCTCCTGATAAAAACCTCATTCCAGGACCGACAGACCGCTGCGCTTGCAATGACTGCCGATTCATGAAAATGAATACTCTTCAAAAACTTCACGACTGCCTCGATCTACTCGAGCCGCAAGTTCAACTCCCCGAGGATATTAGAAAGCGAGCCGAAGCTCCCCTACTCAAGATGCTTGAGCAGTCGAAATAGCCCAGCTCCCACTCAAAGCCATTCACTTTTCACCATTCAACTTTTAATATTTTCATGCCCTCTGTTCATCTCGACCTCGCTGAGCGCTCTTACGACATCCTCGTTGAAGACAACTTACTAGATCGCGCAGGTGAGTTGATTCGGGGATGTGGCTTATCGGGCAAAGCTGCCATCATCACTGATAGCAATGTCGGACCTCACTTCGCCGACCGCCTCGTTAGCAATCTCGCTGAAGCAGAAATTGAGGCTAGCCTCCACACCGTGCGGGCTGGTGAGGCCAGCAAATCGATGTCTCAAGCCGCCGAGCTATGTGGTGAGCTCAACCGAGCAGATCACGACCGAGCATCCTTTGTCATCGCACTGGGCGGTGGCGTAGTAGGAGACCTCGCCGGCTTTGTTGCCGCAATCTTCTACCGTGGCGTTCCGTTTGTTCAGATCCCCACTACCATTGTAGCCCAAGTAGACAGTTCAGCCGGCGGCAAAACAGGAGTCAACGCCTCCGAGGGTAAAAACCTCATTGGGGCATTTCACCAGCCACGCCTTGTGATTGTTGACCCTCTCACTCTGGATACCCTTCCAGGTCGCGAATACCGTGAAGGCTATGCAGAAGCCATCAAGCACGCGGCGATCCGTGATGCGGCGATGATCGACGACCTCAATACTCTTGACCCAGGCAATCAACACCCCTCCGCCGACTTACTGGCACGCAATCTCGCGATCAAGGCGCGCATCGTTGAGGAAGACGAGCGTGAAACATCAGGCACGCGTGCCCTTCTCAACTTCGGTCATACCATTGGTCACGGCATTGAAGCCTCACTCCCCTATGGAGCGATGCTACACGGAGAAGCCATTTCTCTTGGAATCCGCGCCGCCCTTTATCTGTCAGAAAAAATCAACGGCTTGGCCGCTGAACAAAGCCAACGCATCCTGTCTCTTCTGGAGAAGTTTCAACTGCCCCTCAACCTACCTGATGACATTAGTACGGAGGTTATTATGGACAAACTCAGCCGCGACAAAAAATTCTCAGGTGGCCACATCAAGTTTGTTCTCTTGAGCTCACCAGGCGTGGCGGAGGTATCCTCAAAGGTCACTTTAGACGATATTCGAGAAGCTGTTGAGCATTTGCGTCTCAGCCCTGCCTGAATCCTAACCATATCACCAAAAACATAGATTAATTTCTATCTGAAATTCTTGGATCCATGAAGATCATTTTGACCCTACTTCTACTCTCTCCTTGCCTCATCGCAGGCGATCTCCCAGTAGTTAAGGGTCTAATACTCGACCTTGATGCTCAACAAGGCGTTACCCTCGAAGACGACAACAAGGTCGCACAGTGGGAAAACCAAGCTGCCGAAGGTAGCGCACGCCTCTTCGTCAAGCAAGACAAAGGCAGAAAAATAGCAGGATCAGGGCGCCCCATACTCCAGAATGATATTGTGGATCTCAATGGCAAGAGCAGCCTCGTTTTCAGGCAAGGTGAACTGGTAAATCACGATGAAGACGCCTTCGACTCCCTCATCACCGGTAGCGGTTTCACTTGGTTGGGCGTTGTTTGTGCTCACCAGCAACGCCGCGGCCTTAAGGATGTGAATGCCTTGTTTGGCAATCTTCGCAACGGTGGTAAGTACGAGGGCCTTTGGGCATGCTTGAGGGATGACAACTCCCTATGGACGAGTCCTAGAAACGGAGTGACTTTTGGTCGCTTCGATAAAAACAACCCCCTGCTGCTAGGCCCAGCCCTTGAGAATGGGAGGTTTTATGTCATAGCCGGTAGAATGGCTGCTGGGCAAGGTTCTGTCCCCGCCGAGCTCTACCTCAACGAGACAAAGCCTGTCGCATCAGCCGTATTTCCAATCAACCCAGAAGCCAATGCCTCGAAGATGGTTATCGGTCAGGAGCGTGATGCTATCAACCACCCAGGATTGGAGTCCTTTGATGGCGAGATTGCCCGTTTGCTCATTTACAAGCGCCCACTCGACGAAGGCGAATTGTCCCAAACAATCAGGTATCTGCTGCATACCTACGCGATCAAAGTCGACAGCGCAGCTGAGCATTGAGCTTAACGGTAATACTCTCTAGGCAAACTGCTTTAAGAAACGCACATCGTTTTCTATCAGTAAGCGGATATCCTTGATGCCCCACTTGATCATCGCAAGTCGATCAATCCCCATACCGAAGGCAAAGCCAGTTACCTTCTCAGGCGAGAAGACATCATCTCCACGCACTTCACATAGTGACTCAAACACTGCAGGATCAACCATGCCGCATCCCGCGATTTCGATCCACTTTGGCTCCTGACCCTTGGCATGAAGCTTGATATCAATTTCAAAACTTGGCTCGGTAAAGGGGAAGAAGTGAGGCCGGAACCGCACCTCAGTATCGTCACCGAACATACTACGAAGGAAGAACTCAAGCGTTCCTTTGAGATCGCCCAAGTTAACATCCTCATCCACATAAAGACCCTCTAGCTGATTAAAAACTGAGAGGTGCGTTGCGTCAATTTCATCGCGGCGATATGCAGACCCAGGAGCAATGATTCTCACTGGTGGTGTGGCTTTTTCCATGGTTCGGATTTGAACACTGGAGGTGTGGGTTCGCAGTAGCTTGCCACTGTCGAAATAGAAAGTGTCTTTCTCATTACGCGCTGGATGATCCTCAGGTGTATTAAGAGCGTCAAAGCAGTGAAATTCTGTTTCTATCTCGGGTCCATCTGCCAAAGCGAAGCCCATACGGCGCAATACCTGAATCGCACGATCCTTGACCTGAGTTAGAGGATGCATAGCACCTGCGGGCAGAGGTCTTGCCGGCAAGGTAAGGTCAATACCTTGGACAGACTTGCGGTCTGCTTCATCAGCAAGTGCCGATTGCTTATCATCGAGTGCAGAAGTAATCGCCTGACGAGCAGCATTGAGCAACTGGCCCATCTTAGGCTTATCCTCCTTGGAAAGATCTTTCATGCCTGCGGCAGCAGCGGTGAGGTGCCCCTTCTTTCCAAGGTAGGCTACACGTGCATCATCGAGAGATTTTTCATCATCCGCGGCAGCAATAGCAGCAAGGGCATCAGTCTGAATCGATTCAATTTCCTGGTTCATGAGAGGGCACGATTTAGGGGATTATAGAGCATAGGGCAATCGCCAATTTTAAGCAGTCAGCTAATCGCCACTGAGATCCTGCCTCGAAACTTGGTAGTGAGCACCACAGCGCGGACAATTAACGGTGATTTGTTCATCACCTTGGAAAAGTTCATCGAGACGATTTTTCCATGATGACAGAGTCGGGAGAATGCGTTCCTTGCTGCAGCCACAGTTGAAGTGAAACTTACGTGTTTCCAGCACCTTCGTCTGCTCTACTTCTGTGATAGCCGCTGCTTTGGCCGCATCGACTTCTTCAAACCACTCCGCATCATAATCTGGCTGTGCTACCAATAATGCGTAGTGTTCATCATCAAGTCGAAAGCACTTAGCTGGCCGCTGCTCACTTTGTTGGTAAAAGTGCTCAACCCAATCAATGGGATCATTCGTGGCCAAGTCGACTGTGGTCGTGCGAGGCTCTTGGCCCGACACACTTGTCTGACTATAGAACATGTTCCTGTCTGGCTCTCGGATATCCTTGGTGAAAAGGCGACCCGTTACATTTTCGAACGTGCTACTACCGGTGACAAAATAATTAACCCGTGGTGCTCGTAAGTTCACCGTCCATGCAATTGTTTCTGCCCAGGGACGCGCTGTCAGATGCAAGGACAAGACCGCGAGCATATCCTTCAGGGTCGCATCCATTGTATTCTCATAACGCAGTTGATGCTCCATGAGATGCAGGTAATACCCTGTGAAAATAGGCGTGAACTGAGCACGCACCAACAGACAATTGCGGTGGCGTACAAAGATAGATTCTACCTTGGTAAAGTCTTCGACTGGCTGCATAGATTCGTCACTCATAGAAAAGACCCTCTTGGGTCGCCGCTTTCTAAACATAGTTGGTCAAACTTCAATCTGAAAACAACCCACATCAGCAAAACAAAGTATGCCAGAGTCAGTAAAGTAATCAGACCCACCATGAAATCACGATGAGCCTGACCAGTATACTATGAACAAAGCTTAATCAACCTTGATCGTTTTCGGCTTGGCCTTCTCTCGGTGAGGTATTTCTAAATACAAGATGCCATTTTCGAGCTTCGCTCGGATATTCTCGACATCCATCTCATCTGAGATCTTCAAGCGTCGCTCTCGCTTGCTCAAGAAGCTACGTTTCTCATCCTGAGTCTCTGCTATGATGGCGAGCACACCGTCATCGAGGCTCAGTTTCACCTCGTCCTTGTTGTAGCCGGGTAATTCAAGTCGCAGCTTTACGCCCTCGCCATCATCACTCAAGGCCTCAATACTGGCTCGCTTATGTTCCCCTCGCTGAGAACTCTGCCTGCTGACACCTGCTGGTGCCAGGGTATGATTAACGATACGATTGAGCTCGCTGAAGATTCCGTTACTGATTGGGTAGTGGGTAGTCATGATATAATTGGTTTGTTGTTGGTTTGATTAATTCAACAATCATAGATGCAAATTGTATGCCAAACCATCCACATTAGACTTAAATTATTCACAATAAGTGAATTAAAAACGATTGGCGACTTCGTATTGAATTCAAAAGCACCAGGAAGTGCCATTATGTCACACACTATTGTCCCACTGGGACATTCCAAGCGACCACAAAAAACGGCCACTGGGAAAACCCAGTGGCCGTGGTAAGTTGTTGATCGCTCGTGTTATGCAGTCGCGGGAGCCTTCTTATCGAGGGCTGCCTTGGATTGCTCAACAATGCTGTTGAAAGCATCGATGTCCTGAACGGCGAGATCGGCAAGAATCTTACGGTCCACCTCAATATTGGCGGCTTTCAGACCCTCGATGAAGCGTGAATAGGTAATATCCTGTGCACGGACACCAGCACTAATGCGCTGAATCCAGAGACGGCGGAATTGACCCTTACGCTTCTTACGGTCGCGATACTCATACTCGCGTGCCTTACGGACTGCGTCCTTGGCATACTTGTAGAGTTTAGAACGAAAACCGCGAAATCCTTTGGCACGTTTTAAAATGCGCTTCCGGCGTTTGCGGCTTGCTGGGCTATTGGTTGCTCTTGGCATGTTTCTTTATTTAGGAACGGACGGTTATTTTCACACCCCCCGCAGTCTCGTCCATTCGGTCCCAGTTTTCTATGTTTAGAGCGCCGGGAAGGCTGCGTAGGGGCCACCCGTGATGCGGGTGGTTGGCGTGGCGTACGCCGAGTTCTTGTTGATTAGGCAAAGGGAAGTGAAGCTCTTACTGCTTTCAAGTCTGCATCGGATACAAGGGCCGCCTTACCCAGATTGCGCTTACGCTTCTGGTTTTTCTTTGTAAGAATGTGGCGTTTCCCTTGTTTCCGGCGCAGAATTTTCCCTGTGCCCGTCACCTTGAATCTCTTGGCGACGGCCTTACGGGTCTTTGCTGTACCTTTTGATTTGGCCATGGGGCGGCGAAACTAGCGAGGAAGGGTGCTTTTGCAAGGGAAAATTTAGCTAATTCCTCCAAATGCTTTAAATTGCTCCATGTGCATGCAATTATTACCCAGTCTTGACGAAAACCTCACTCTAGAGTCTATATCGGTCTATGCGCACGCTGATTAAACACGCTCTCCACAGCAAGGCACCATTGGAGGACATCACCCTCAAGGGCTGGGTGAGAACACGCCGTAATTCTAAGGACTTTTCATTCCTCGAAATCAACGATGGCTCCTGTTTGGCAAACATACAATGTGTCGCTGATGCAGGAATTCCTGGCTACCAAGATATCATCAAAATGACGACCGGTGCCGCCATTGGCATCACAGGCCAATTAGTAGAATCACCCGGCAAAGGACAACAATGGGAAATTCACGCTGCTTGCATCGAACTTATTGGCGAGGCGCCTGCTGACTACCCCCTTCAGAAAAAAGGCCACACTCCAGAGTTCCTGCGCTCAATAGCTCACCTGCGCCCCCGCGCCAATCTCTACGGAGCACTCTTTCGCATGCGCTCACGCATGGCAATGGCAGTGCACCGATTCTTTGACGAGCGCGACTTCACCTACGTTCATAGCCCAATCATCACCAGCTCTGACTGCGAAGGCGCAGGCGAGATGTTTAGCGTCACCACTCTAAACCCATACAATAACCAACAACCTCAAGCGGCCGACAGTGTGGCACAGCCAGGAGGAGGGCAAGCCCCAGGCCCACAGAATGATTTTTTCAATAAGGCCACCTACCTCACCGTCAGCGGCCAGCTTGAAGGCGAAGCTTTCGCTACCGCGCTATCT
>JAQXBQ010000191.1 GCA_029252325.1 Akkermansiaceae bacterium | reverse complement strand
GCAGCCACCGTGATCCAACGAAAGCGTATACAAGTGGAAAGCAAAGCTCTGTAGCGACGATAGAACGGAGTATCGTAAGGGTCCTCATCCTGCTGACTATCTTTTACAGGAGCCGCATCTTGGCCTTTGGCCGCTTTCTTTGCTTCGGCCCTTTTAAGAAACATCGTCCCAAGCAGTGGTGTGAGAGTGACTGCAGTCACCCAACTAAGCAGCAGCGAAACCATGATCACCTGAAAGAGAGAACGACAAAACTCACCAGTCGAATCCTGCGAAGTTCCAATTGCAGCAAAAGCCATGATCGCAATGATAGTGGCGCCCAATAAGGGAATCGCAGACTGCTTGACCACATCGATAGCAGCATCTACCGATTTCTTGCCTTTTTGGAGCCCTACGAGAATACCATCAACCACCACGATAGCGTTGTCTACAAGCATACCCAAAGCAATGATCAGAGCTCCAAGTGAAATACGCTCCAGAGCCACTCCCATACGCTCTAAAAAGAACAAAGAACTAACTATAGTGATCGTGAGCACCGCACCAATTAGCAGACCACTGCGCGCCCCCATGAAAAAAAGCAAAACTACAATAACAATGGCAACCGCTTCCAATAAACTAACGATAAACCCCTTGATCGCAATGTTGACCGCCTCAGACTGCAGAGACACAACACCAACCTTAACCCCCAGAGGGATATCTGTGCGCAACTCCATGAGACGTGCTTCTAGAGCCGCACCCATGGTGACCACGTTTCCTCCCGACACGGTAGAAATTCCTAAACCAATAGCATTCCGACCATCATAGAGGATCGCGTTATTGTATGGGTCCACGTAGCCACGCGTCACTTTGCCCACATCCCGCAAATAGAATTGCTTGTCATCCGCATTGAGCAATAAGCCGTTGAAGTCATCCACTGTTGTATATTCACCAGTAGGATTGAGAGTAATGAACTCAGAGCCTACTTTGGCGCGACCCGCATCACTGACTAAGTTCTTAGATTGCAACTCCTTAATGATAAGCGTGGGCGGAACCCCAAGCTGGGCAACGCGATCTCTATCAAGCTCAATATACACCGCTTCCTTACGCTCGCCAAAGCTGTCAATTTTGGCGACATCCTCTACAAGAAGAAGTTCACGCCTGAGCATGTCAGTGACTTTCTTGAGCTCCGCGTATGAATAACCGTCACCATAGAACACAATAAAAACCCCATACACGTCACCGTAATCATCCACCACAATCGAAGGCCCCGCTCCAGGTGGTAAGCTACTCTGAGCATCGTTGACCTTGCGGCGCAGCTCGTCCCAGATTTGAGGTAGCGATGACTTATCATATTTTTCCTGCATCGTAACCGTCAGTGTGGACAGACCACGTTCCGAGCGGGATTGCACTTCATCCAACTGAGCCATCTTCTGCACGGCGACCTCCATCTCATCAGAAACCTCTTCTTCCACCTCACGAGCAGTGGCCCCAGCATACGGGGTGATAACCAGCGCATCCTTGATGGTAAACTCAGGGTCCTCCAGGCGGCTCATATTTTGGTAGCCGATGGCACCTCCGAGGACAAGAGCAGCGGTAAGCACCATGGTGACCGTCTTACGCTCGATGCTGAACTTTGCGATATTCATAGAAATGGGAATGTATCGTTAGTAGTTGGCTCCGTGGTTAATTATGGTTGCCAGCGCTTGAGAGCCATACCCTCACGAATTTGCGCTACCCCGGAACCAGCAATCAAATCTCCCTGCCCCAGTTCTCCAGAAATTCCAATCATACCGTCTGTCACCTCACCCGCATCAACATCAAGCCGGCTTGCGGTCATCTTCCCCGCATCGATCTTCCAAATGTAGGCCTTGCCAGCGTCATCAAAGCCAACCGCTCCCACTGGAACAGTAAAAGTCTCCGCCCCATCCTGCTCTTCGCTGGTCCAATGAAGGATCGCAGCAGCAGTCATGCCCGGGCTTATGTTGAGGCTCTTGGGCGGAGAGAAAGCGAGGGTTACGGCGAAGGTTCGAGTCTTTGGATCTGCGAGCATCGAAGTTTCTGAGACCGATGCGGGGAAGCTCTCACCGCGCAGTGCGGTCAGGCGAATCTCAGGGCGAGAGCGCTTGGTGCGTTGGTCGTTGGTAAGACCCGGCTTGGCAAGCACCCAAAGAGTTTCAGGAATATCAATCACAGCCTCAAACGTCGTGGTATCTTGCATCACCACGATATTTTGATTCGCACTTACGTTCTGAAAATCATCTACAAAAACCTTCGCCACCACTCCAGAAAAGGGTGCCTTTAAATTGGTATCTTCGAAAGCTTTCTGAGCCTTATCGTAGCTCGCCTGCGCAGTTTGCACCGTGCGAATAGACTTCTCCACCGACTCCTTGGAACCAGCTTGCTGATCAAAGAGCCTCTGATTACGATCTCTCTCCAACTTAGCCTCTTCGAGAGTCGCCTTGGCAGAATTGAGCGAGGCCTGATAGTCACGGATATCAAGGCTTGCCACAAGAGCCCCTTTTTCAAGGATATCGCCTTCTTTCACGTGGATAGCGGTCAGCTTTCCTGACACCTCAAAGGCCAGATCTAGCTGCTGACCCGCCTGAATCTGACCCGGGAATTCATAGACCCGTTCCAGCACCGAGGAGCCTAGCTCAATCACCTTCACCGACCGAAGATAATCCTCCTGCTGCTCCACTTCCTTTTTTCCGCATGCACCAAGTATTACCGCGGTAAGTGCGGCGCATGCGCACACTGTATGGGAAGCAGATCTGGCCTGACTGGTCCGAGAAAGGATCTTAAATATTGTTTTCATGGTAAATAGTATTTTAGTTAGAACAAGTAATGATGAATGGATGCCCAAATGAGACTAGACAGATGGTGCCTTAATCAAAGCTTCCTCCTAGGGCAAGGTGTAGCTCAATTCTCTGAGCGAGGCGGGCGTTACGAATATTAATCCAGGCGATCTTGGCTGAAATAACACGTTCCTGCATCTGAAGCACACTGAGCAAGTCCAGCTTACCCGCATCGAATTGCTTCTGAGCTACATCAAGAGCCTCTTGGTTATTATCCAAAGCCCCCTTAATATAGCGTTCACGCTTGGTAAGAATAGCCTCACCATCAAGCGCGATCTCTACTTCATTGAAGGCATTAAGAGAACTTTGACCAAAGAGCATGATTGCAGCTTTCTGCTCCGCAGTCCTGACTACCACCTGTTCCTTAAGCGCTCCCCCTTGATAGAGAGGCGCAATAAAATTCCCGCCTACGGCCCAGAAGCCAGGATCCTGACCAAGGAGGTCGATAAGATCACTGCTGGTGCGCCCAGCTGAAGCTGTTAGGCTGATGCGCGGCAGGCGAGCCGCCTTGGCCTCAGTCACGAGATTAAACGCGGTAGCCACCCTCTCAGCGGCGGCTCTCAGATCAGGGCGGCGCTCTATGAGTGCAGAGGGAACCCCAGCAGGAACCGCAGACGGCACAGGCACATAACGACGCGCAATATGGCGCTTGGCTGCAGGGTATTTACCAGCAAGAACTTCCAGCGTGCGCAACGCGTTGCGGTGAGCTAGCGATACCTGCTGAAGCCTATCCTGGGCAGAGTTCAGGTCTGCTCCGGCAAGGTGCTTCTCTTTTGGACTCAGCTCTCCCTCCTCAAACTTAATGGTAACCAAATCGAGGCGCTTTTGTTGGATCTCTACAATCTCTCTGGCAAACTCAAGCTGCTGATATGTCTCTGTAGCAAGATACCACGCCTTGGCCGCCAAAGCTGCCAGCGACAAGCGGGCATCCTGATACTCCGCCTCAGTCGCACGGTAATTGGCACCTGCTGCTGCTCGGGCGGCACGCACCCTGCCCCAGAGGTCAAGCTCCCAAGAAAGCTGAGCATTGAGCTCCGAGCTGTCACTGCTACCACTTCCAGAACGATCGAGATGACTTGAGCTTCCCACTGCGACAAGCTGCGGGCGCAGCATCGCCCCTGCCTGGCGAGCGCTCGCAGCGGCTGCCTCTACCGCCTGCAGGGCTGCACCTAGCTCGATATTGCCAGCAACTACCTCGCCAACATAAGACTCAAGCGCAGGGTCTCTGAATGACTTAATCCAGGCAGAATCGACTCCTCCCATCTTGGCACGAGATGCCCACTGCGCTCTAACTTGGCCTGAATTTGGCAAACTAGCACTGAGAAGTTGCTGACCTGCCGGTGCCTTGGGGAGAGTGACGCATCCACTGGTGAGAGTAATTACTACTGCAGATGAGCAAGCTATGATCGAATAAAAATTACGCAAAGAAGATGAAAAGGTGTTCACAAGGATAAGCAGGTTGATGTCAGATGGTCGGCACGCATTCCTAGGACTGCGGCCTCATGAAAGAAACAATTTTTACATGTAGAGATCTACTTGTAGAATGATTTCAAAACTAGGATATTACACCCAATAGAGTCAACGCCTGTTTTTTGCCATTTACTTGGTCTGCTCTGCCGCCAATTGAGAGATCAAGCCATAGCGAACTTTACCAAGAGGACTTCGAGGAATTTCTGATAAAACACACACCCCATCGAGCCGCTCAACGGGGTGACTTTCCAAGTTGTATGTCTTACATATTCCATTCAAATCACAAGATTGCTCACCACAAAGAATGAGCTTATAGCCTTTTCTTTTGTCAGGTAGCGCAACGACAGCCAAGCTACCTGCGGGCAAGTGCCCCAGTGCAGCGACCTCTACTTTTGACTCTACCTCAGAGAGGTTTACTAATTCGCCAAGAACTTTCACGCAACGATCCACACGACCTTTCACTTGAATATTGCCTGCTTCGCACTGGACAACATCCCCCGTCGTAAACCAACCCTCCTGCTTTGGGTCGACGAGCTCACACATATCACCTGAACATGACACATAACCGGTCAATAGCGCGGCCCCCTTAATGCTAAGGCAATGACGATCTGAAATCTTTGTTTGCCAACCTGGAAGTATTACCAGATCTCGACTTCCCGGTGAAGCAGTAGCGATCTGAGAACATGTCTCAGTCATTCCGTATGTCTCCATGACTGGCCAGCCCAGCTCCAGAGCTTGCTCATAAACTCTATCACTTAATCGCCCGCCGCCAACCATCACGGCACGCAACGATTGTGGCGCATGCAATTCTTGATCTACTAAGTCATAAAGCTGGGCCGGCACTAACGAAGAAAGGCTTATACCTTCTGAGTCGGCGGTGCTACGATACAACTCTGGGTCCCACTTCCCTGCCAACCTCAACAACTCACTGCCAGTATCATAACAGCGGGCCAGTATCCCCATCCCTCCAACGTGAAAGTCAGGAAGTGCCATCAACCAGCGATCATTGGCGTCTGCAGATAAATATTGGTTCACCATAGATGCAGACGCCAACAGCGCTTGCCTAGACAGCGCTACCCACTTGCGCCCCCCACTTGAGCCAGAAGTCGAAAACAATAGATGCCCACTCAGCTCGGGCTGCTGCCTAGCCCACGCATCAACCATGCGGGCCTCCTTCACTGCTATTGCATCACGGGCATTCACCATGATGCCACATTGCTTTGACTGCCAAAAAGCAGCTGATATCAGCTCAGAGGTTTCCATAGTGAAGTTTCTAGTAACTCATCAAACCCAAGGCCAGTACCACTCGGAGGATCAAAACTTGGTCGAGCCGCGCCCAAAGCAGCGGTAAATTCATTTTGTTCGAACAAACCATGGGTAATCAGCCCGC
>JAQXBQ010000189.1 GCA_029252325.1 Akkermansiaceae bacterium | reverse complement strand
AAAATCACTGGGGAAAAGCTCGCGCAGGTCGCTCAGTGAAACCTCGGCACAGCGGTTCAGATACACCACCACATCCTTACCTTCTACTTCAGTCATCTCGGCCGCGATGAAGGCCTGCGCATTCTTGACCGCACTACTGGCGTCAAGCTTTCCTCTCCTACCGCCGACCACTCGACACGCCAGAGTTGCCTCGCCCCACCTCACAGCAAGCCGATCACTGAAAGCCGCCAACATTACTCGACTAAGCTCGTCTCGCCGCAGGTCAAAGTCCACCTCACCCCAGTCCAAGCCCATCCTCACCGCAGTGCGCTCGAGTTGCTCTAGAGACTTAGACACTTCTCGCGCTCCCCGCGCCAAAATACCCGACTGAGCACAACGACCAACATCATAGCGCACGTCTTTTGCATACTGAAAAGCTCGCCACTCAGCCACGAAATCCGAGCCATCACCCTCTTCTCTAAATTCACAATCCTCTTTGCCTCGGCGTCGGGTCAATACTCCCTCGCCTTGCACAGCCGCGGCTATGAATCCAGCCTCCGCCACACAGCCGACCTCACCCGCCACAAGTAACATACATGCGTATCTGGGATGCAGAGCAAACTTGGCCATTGCACTACCTCGCCGCGTGATTAGACCCAGCTCATCAATTGCCCCCAGCTGAAAAAGTAAGCTTTCAGCCGTCGCCATGCCTTTCTCATCTGGCCTATCTAACCAGCGAAAACCCATCACCTCTTCAACCCCCGCCGACTTAAGCGACAAAACCACCTCAGCAAGGTCCACTCGAAGTATCTCAGGCAAATCAAAAGCATTGCGTCTAGCATGATCAGCTTCCCCCCAGAGCCTTACACATCGCCCAGGTGCCGTCCGGCCAGCACGCCCGGCACGCTGATCAGCAGACGCGCGTGATATTTTCTCAATCATCAATGTATCGATACCGCGCACCACATCGTAATGCGCTGCACGTGCCAATCCTGAGTCAATCACCGTACGCACCCCGTCGATCGTCAAAGATGTCTCTGCCACATTAGTCGACACAATAATCCTCGGCCTACCTCCAGGCTTCACCGGGGCCACCGCAGCATCCTGAAGTTTCGGTGCAAGACCACTGTAGAGAGGGCACACTTCCCAGCCCCTCGACCAGCCTGCTCGTTCAATAAGCTCCACCGTCCTTCTAATTTCATGCACTCCTGGCAAGAAAACCAACACATGCCCGACATCATCGCGCTCAATATTCTCCCTTACCACCTCAGCGACACGGTCCCATACCTTGATCTCCTGCCCACCCCGCGTTGTTCGCCCTGACGTGACAGCCGGCCCGACTCCACGATAGCTAATATCCACTGGAAACGTACGACCCTCTGCCTCGAGGATATCACATGGCTCGAGGTAGTCTTTCAAACCAGCCACCTCCAGCGTAGCCGACATCACCACCAGTTTAAGATCTGGCCTCTTACCCTCTTGTAAATTCAGACACCTCGCCAGAGCTACATCACTTGCAATCCTGCGCTCATGAAACTCATCAAATACTACCGCACCTACTTTTGGCAAATTAGGATCATCCTGCAGCCAGCGCTGCAGCACCCCATCAGTCACATAGACAATGCGTGTATCCGAGCCCATACAGTTTTCAAACCTCACCACATGGCCGACCTCGGCCCCGTGCCTCACCCCGCGCAACTTCGCCACATGGCGAGCCAACATCCGTGCCGCAATCCGCCGTGGCTGCACCACCACGATCAAGCCCTCAACGCCACCATCCAATAACATAGGGGGCACACATGTCGATTTACCCGACCCTGTAGGTGCACGCAGCAACAACCTGCCACTAGATTGCACCGAATCGAGCAGGAACTGCCTCAGAGAGTGAATAGGTAAATCCATCCCCTAGCCCCTCTTATAATACTTCTGGTAGGAGCTGGGTGACATGCCCATCTCCTTGCTAAATGCACGGCTGAAATTGGCATGCTCATCGTATCCCAAGCTTGCCGCCACTTCGTTGATCTTCATTCCTGTGTTGATTAGACGGTCACAAGCGGCAGACATCTTTGCCTGCATGATAAAGCGCCTTGGGGTGGTATTCATATGCTCTTTGAACAAGCGCTCCAGAGTACTCAGTGAAACCGCCGATTTTCTAGCAATACCGGATATATCGACTACCTCATCCAGATGCTCATAAATACCAGCTACAATGACAGCCAGCTTGTGGTGTCTTGTAGGCACTGGCAATCCCTCCTCGTGGCCCATCCTTCTTGAAATACCAGCTGTTCCCACACACTTGCCGTGCTTATCCATCACCGGGATCTTGCTCGTCGACCTCCACTCCACCCCCCCTGAGCGTGTGGGCGTCAGCTCCGAGGCATTCCATAAGGCCTCGCCCGAGGCTAGCACCCTCTCATCATCCGCCTGATACTTTGCAGCCAGCTCAGGAGGAAAAATATTCTCATCCTTGAGCCCAAGTAGCTCATCTGTATTACGCATTGCCAGCTCAGAACAAAAAGCCTGATTCACAAACATCAAGCGACCGTCTGCATCCTTGAGCCAAAATATGATCCCAGGTAATACCTGAAACAATGCTGGAGCAATCTGCCCTGGAAGAAGAGACGACATAAAATCATCCACATCAGTGCTTTGAATTCTCTCCATAACTTTAGTCTGCTTATTCACAATTCTTTTTCAATGACGAAAAATGACAAATTATTGACGAGTAGATCTATGGACAACAAAGCCCTATCATGGCAGAATTTTCATTACTTACACGTTATTTCATCTCAAATCAACACAACACAAACCATTAACAACCATGTCCGAACACTTCCCTAGCATCCCAGCATTCCAATACGAGGGCCAAGGCTCAACCAACCCCTTCGCCTTCCGCCACTACAACCCTGATGAAATGATCGGCAACAAAACCATGCGCGATCACCTTCGCTTTGGTGCTGCCTACTGGCACGTGATGCGCAATGAGCTTGGCGACCCCTTCGGAGCTGGCACGGCCTTAATGCCTTGGGACGACGGCTCGGAGTCTCTTCAGAATGCCCTCAACCGCATTCCCGTCTTCTTTGAATTCCTCGAAAAAAGCCAAATCGATTACTACTGCTTCCACGATCGTGACATCTCACCTGAGGGTGCCACACTCGCAGAGACCCACAAGAACCTCGACCGTATCGTCGAGGAGCTCGAGAAGTTCCAGAACGAAACCGGCAAAAAACTGCTTTGGGGCACCGCTTGCCTGTTCAGCCACCCTCGCTATGCGCAGGGAGCTGCCACCTCGCCTCAATCAGACGTCTTTGCCTACGGCGCCAGCCAGATCAAGCACGCCCTCGAAGCAACCCACCGTCTTGGTGGAGAAGGCTACACCTTCTGGGGTGGACGTGAAGGCTACGCCACCCTGCTCAACACCGACATGAAGCGTGAGCTTGACCACCTTGCCGCCATGCTTCACCTCGCTGTAGATCATGCCAAAAAGATCGGATACACTGGCCAGTTCTACATCGAGCCTAAGCCACGTGAACCCTCAACCCACCAGTATGACTCCGACTCCGCAGCGTGTCTGAACTTCCTGCGTGAGTATGATCTGCTCGACCACTTCAAGCTCAATATCGAGACCAACCACGCCACGCTCGCGGGCCACACCATGGAGCACGAGCTCGATGTTGCCATCGGTGCTGACGCTCTCGGCTCAATCGACGCCAACCGCGGTGACGAGCTCATTGGCTGGGATACCGACCAGTTCCCCACCAACGTCTACGACACCACCCAGGTCATGCTCAGAGTGCTCGGCATGGGCGGCTTTACCACCGGCGGACTCAACTTTGATGCTAAACGCCGCCGTGAGTCCCACGAGCCAGAGGATCTGTTCCACGCCCACATCGGTGGCATGGACGCTTTTGCCCGCGGCTTGAAAATCGCCCACAAAATCGCCGAGGATGGTCGCATGAGTGCCTTCATCAGCGATCGCTACGCATCCTACGACTCCGGCATCGGTGCTGAAATCGAAGCTGGCTCCACCAGCCTCGACGCCTTAGATGCTCATGCTCATAGCATTGACGCCCCACAGCTTGCCAGCGGCCGTCAGGAAATGCTGGAAAATATTATCAATGATTATCTGGCATAATTGTTTGAATCTTGTAAAAACCAAAATCGCTTTCGCGATCAAACAAACAGATAAACTTATATATGAGTAATAATATTAACGAAATTCACAGAAAACGCCTGTTATGGGCGGGCTTTGTAGCTATCCTCGCTGCTGGTGTCGGCTTTGGCATCCGTGGCGGTATTTTTGCCAATTGGGCAGCCGACTTTGGATTTAGTGGTGCCCAGCTGGGTGCCATTGGTGGAGCTGGCTTCACCGGCTTTTGCTTTGGCATCATGATTGGCGGCGTTGTCGTTGACAAGATTGGCTACGGCAAGCTGGTTGTCGCGGCCTTCCTCTTCCATATTCTCTCGGCCTTCATCACCTTTGGTGCAACTCAAGGTCAAGACAGCGAAACCGCTTACCAATTCCTCTTCTGGGGCATGTTCGTATTTGCACTCGCCAATGGAACACTTGAAGCCGTTGCCAACCCACTGGTTGCAACGCTCTTCCCTGAAAACCGTAATCACTACCTTAACATCCTGCACGCATCATGGCCACTCGGCATGATTCTCGGTGGCATGGTTGGTTGGTTCCTCGGTGGCGATGGCGGATGGGGATGGAAAGGCCAGTTGGCTCTCTACCTCGTTCCCACACTTGTATATGGTATTATGTTCTTGGGACAAAAATTCCCACAATCTGAAGCCTCTGCAAAGGGACTCAAATTCGGAGAGATGCTCAAGGATGTTGGTATTCTTGGAGGACTCGTTGTCTCCTTCATGCTTTACCTATTCTTCCAAGGCACTCTGGCTCCGTTCTTTGAAGCTGAATCAAGCGCACCACGCATGATCTCCCTGGCTATTGGCCTTGCCACCCTATTGGCAATTGGCGCCATGACCAAGTTCTCTATCGGTCACTGGCTGATTTTCGTCTTGTTCATCACACACGCACTTGTTGGCGCCGTCGAACTCGGCACCGATGGATGGATTCAAAATATCACGGGTGCCATTCTCAGTGAGCAGGAGGGCAAGATGCTCTTTGTGTTTACCTCTCTGGTTATGTTCCTGCTTCGCTTCTGCGCACACTTCATCGAGAAGAAAGCAGGCCTCAACCCAATCAGCCTGCTCTTTATTTGCGCTGTCTTAGGTTGTATTGGTCTCAATCTCGTATCTGCAGTCACAGCCTTCGGTCCTGCTCTTGGAGCACTCCTTGTTTACGCTATTGGTAAGACCTTCTTCTGGCCTACCATGCTCGCTGTAGTTGGAGACCGCTTCCCTGCAACTGGTGCTGTAGCCATGAGCCTTATGGGTGGCATCGGCATGATGTCCGCAGGACTTATCGGATCCCCCGGCCTCGGCTACTTCAAGGATCGCTATGCATCCGAGGAGCTCAACAAAGCTGATACTGCTCTCCACGCTGAGTGGAAAGATTCTGAGAAGCAAAGTAGCTTCCTTATGTTTGACGCTGTTGATCCAATCGATGCAAAACGTCTCGCAGAAGCCAAAGGCGCAGCTGTGGATAAGCGCACAGAAGCTCAAGCAACTGTTGTCGCCGCAGACATCGAGGGCAACCGACGCACTTTGAAGGTCGACTCCTTGATACCTGCTGCCATGGCAGTGATCTACTTATTCCTGATCTTCTACTTCAGAGCTAAGGGCGGCTACAAACCCGTCGAGCTTGCCGATAGCAATGCGAAAAGACCCGTTGCACAAGCTGATGAATTCTAAGCTACAGTCTGTTTAGCTCAAATAAGATTCACTCAACGCCTTCCCTGCCAAAGCAGGGAAGGCGTTTCTCCCACTACCTGCTAACAACACCCAATCGATAACATGTTTCTCGGACTTGACTGCTCCACACAAAGCTTTTCTGCGCTCATCATTGACGCGAGTAAAGGCACGATTATCCACGAAGCATCGGTCAATTTCGAGGGTGACCTACCTCACTATCAAACCTCATCCGGATTTGTCCACGGTGACTCACCGGGCGAAGTTTTTTCCGATCCCCTAATGTGGGTAGAGGCCCTTGACCTGCTGTTAGCAAGACTTGTTGAGAGCGGAGCGGACCTCTCTAGTATTCAAGCTATCTCTGGCTCTGGACAACAGCACGCCACCGTCTACCTCAACGATCGCTTCCACAGCACCTTGGCTGACTTGCAGAGCACAAGCTGCCTCAAGGACCAACTGTCACCCTGCCTCAGCCGACCGCTATCCCCCATCTGGATGGATAGCTCTACTAGCGACGAATGCGAGGAAATCGCCTCCGCCATCGGCGGCAACGAAGAACTCTGCCAACGCACCGGCTCGATCGCTGTCGAACGCTTCTCCGGTGCTCAAATCCGCCGTTTTTCTAAACTTTCCCCGGACGCGTGGAACGACACAGCCACCGTCCATCTTAACAGCTCCTTTCTCGCCTCAGTTCTTGCAGGAAAATCCGTCAGCATCGATCATGGTGACGGCGCCGGCATGAACCTCTTGAATCTCAGTAGCGGCAACTGGGACGCCGATGTGCTTCAAGCCACCGCGCCCAGCCTCGCTGACAAACTTCCAAGCCCCGCGCCCGCCTCCACCATCGCCGGCAATATTTCACCCTACTTTGTAGAGAAATACGGATTCAACCCAGAAGCCAAAGTAGCCCTCTGGTCAGGCGACAACCCCTGCAGCCTTGTCGGCATGGGTGCTGCCTCCCCTGGCAAAATGGTCATCAGCCTCGGTACCAGCTACACACTTTTTGCCGCCATGGAGAAACCACTGACCGACCCAAGCGGCTTCGGCCACGTCTTTGGCAATCCCTGTGGAGCATTCATGAGCCTGATCTGCTTCAGCGAAGGTGCCCTTGCACTGGAAAAACTCCGGAGCGAGTTAGACATCACATGGGATGAGTTCAGTGATGCCGCACTTAGTTCGGAAAGCTCCCCCATCCGCAGTCTTCTCGACAAGCAATTTAGCGACATGAAAACCCGAAGCACATGGATGGGTGAAACTCCCTCCACCATCTATGTCACTGGCGGCGCCTCACAAAACCCAGGCATCTGTCAAACGATTGCCAACATATTCAATGCCAAGGTCCAGCGTATGAGCACCAATGCCTCAGCCTCATTAGGTGCTGCTATGCGTGCCGCTCATGCCACTGGCAACTTTTCGCTAGACGACCTGGAAAATAAATTCACCGTTCCAGAGTCAGCAAGCACCATCACTCCACACTCCGAAACCGTCAAAAACTACCAAAACCTCTGAACGCATACCTCCGCCAAACTCGGCACCTCATTCACCAGTCAACATTCACTATTCACTATTCTAATGTCCCGTCCTGTCACACTCTTCACCGGCCAATGGGCCGACCTCTCGCTCGCAGACCTGCTACCCAAGGTTAAAGAAATGGGCTATCATGGTGTCGAACTCGCTTGCTGGGGCGACCACTTCGATGTCGACGCAGCACTCGCCGACGATCAATACGTCGCTGAGAAATGGCAACTAATCAACTCTCACGGTCTAGATTGCTACGCCATCTCTAACCACCTCGTAGGCCAAGCCATCTGTGACAACATCGACGAACGCCATCAAGCTATCCTCAGCCCTGAAATGTGGGGTGACGGTGAGCCGGAGGGTGTTCGCCAGCGTGCCGCTGAGCACATGGCAAATGCTGCTCGCGCCTGCCGTAAGTTTATGGATGCGCGTCCCGGAGGAGCTCACCCATTCACCCCAGCTGTTAACGGCTTCACTGGTTCTTCCATCTGGCATGCCCTCTACTCCTTCCCCCCTACCTCACAGGAATACCTGCAAGCTGGATTTGACGACTTTGCCAAACGCTTCATTCCGATTCTTGATGTCTTTGAAGAAGTCGACGTCAACTTCGCTCTCGAAGTTCACCCCACCGAAATCGCCTTTGACATCGTATCTACCGAACGTGCTATCGAGGCTGTCAACGGCCACAAACGCTTTGGATTTAACTATGATCCATCTCATCTGGGTTACCAAGGTGTCGACTACGTGAAATTCATCCGCACCTTCGCAGAGCGCATCAATCATGTGCACATGAAAGACGCATGGTGGGGCCACGGTGATGGCACCGTCGGTGTCTTCGGTGGCCATACCGACTTCGCTGATGCACGCCGCTTCTGGGACTTCCGTTCCGTAGGACGTGGTGACGTCAACTTCGAGGAAATCATGGTAGCGCTCAATGACATCGTCTATGAAGGCCCCCTCTCCGTCGAATGGGAAGACGCCCGCATGGACCGTTTCCACGGTGCCACTGAATCATGTGCTTTCGTCAAGAAGCTCGACTTTCCACGCAACAGCGGTGGACTCTTTGATTCCGCCTTCGACCAAGACAATCAATAATTCTCATTCACTACTCACTATTCAAACTATGTCACCACAACCATTAAAAGTCGGCATGATCGGAGGAGGCTCCGGTGCATTCATCGCTAATCCTCACCAGAAAGCCATTCACTTTGATGGCACACGAAAGGTTCACTCTGTCGCCCTCGGCCCAGACGCTGAAGTTGCCATTGATGAGGCCAACAACTGGCCTTATCCCGTCAAAGGCTTCGCCTCCTATGATGCCATGTTTGCCGCTCAGGCAGAACTGCCCCAAGAGGACCGCATTGACTACGTTCTCATCGTAACACCTAACTTTGTTCACTTCGACCCTGCGATGAAAGCCCTTGAGCTTGGCATCCCAGTCATTTGCGAGAAACCCCTCACCGTCAACCTCGAAGAGGCTGACCAACTCGTCGCCAAGGCAAAAGAGAAAAATGTTCCCTTCGCTGTCGCTCACACCTACCTCGGCCACTGGTCAAGCTGGTTCAGCAAACATATCGTTCAGAGCGGATTGCTCGGAGAAGTGCGCTGGGTTGACTCCTACTACATACAAGGCTGGCTTGCAGATAAGCTCGAAGACTCTGGCCAAGTGCAAGCAGCATGGCGCACAGACCCCAAGAAAGCAGGGGGCAGCGGCTGCGGTGGAGACATCGGCACCCACGCCCTGATGCAGCTTCGCTTTGTCACCGGCCTCGATGTCGAGCGTGTCTCAGCTCGACTCGACAAGTTTGTCCCCGGCCGCCCCATTGACGACCACTTCACCACCTATGGTGAGCTCTCCAACGGCGGCAAATGCCTCGTGCGTGCCTCACAAATCTGCATCGGTCATAAAAACGACCTCGGTATCATGATCGCAGGCACCAAGGGTGCTCTCAAGTGGAGCCAAGAAGACCCAGAAAAAGTAACCATCCTCCTGCAAGACCAGCCCGACCGCACCTACTGGCGCGGCGCCGTCTCCGCTAACGATGGCTTCCTTGGTGATGTGCCCCAGTGGCTACTCGACGAGCCCACTATCCCAAGTGGCCACGGCGAAGCCTTCCACGACGCATACGCACGCCTACACCGCGAATTCGAGAAAGACGTCCGTGCCTATCAAGCAGGTGAAACATGGAGCTGTGATGGTTCCAAATACGCCAACATCCACGACGGCCGTATGGGGCTCGCCTTTATTGATGCCGCACTCAAGTCAGACGCTGCAGATGGCGCGTGGGAAACAGTCACCAAGGGTTAACCCCGATAAGCATCAAATCCGGTCGGCATTCAACTCTCCGAGAATATTCCGGCCCGATATCTTACCCATCATCTCAAGCTCGGCAGTCAGCACCTCACGTGCCTGCCGGGCTTTTTTACTGCCCTGATCTGGCCTACCACAGTGCGTGCAAGATGCAAAACCAGGATAGCCCTCCTTTTTCTGGGGGTCGTCTTCAGGGGAAACCAAAGTCACCACTGGTCGAGTGCGCTCACCGTTTGCAGGTAAAATCACAATAGGATGAATCCAGCACGTCAGCGGCTTATCAAACCAATCACTACGCCCCTGCTCCATCGATAATCTCTGAATGCCACAACGTCCTTCACGGTCGAGAAACACACAGCGTGTCCTCGGGAAATGTGCTGGGTAATCCTCAGCCAGCTCTCCAGGCTCGGCATCTCTCACCGCCGTTTTGTGCGCAGCGCCATTGCTGAGCTCTACCACTGGATTCTCAGGTAAGCTTAAGCCAAACGCTATTAATTTTTCTCTGTCAGCATCTACCACAGCCCTCACTCCATCTGC
Source organism: Akkermansiaceae bacterium (assembly GCA_029252325.1). Classification (GTDB taxonomy): domain Bacteria; phylum Verrucomicrobiota; class Verrucomicrobiia; order Verrucomicrobiales; family Akkermansiaceae; genus Oceaniferula. Next base: position 4,439 of record JAQXBQ010000189.1, on the reverse strand, counting down.
CTCCTCTTGGGACAAATAAACTCCATCATGACAGCAGGTCGCTCTGCACCGATCTAGTTCACATGGCCTTATCTCGCGCTCGAAAGCCTCATGATCAAGCACAGCCTCGCGGAGCTGCCTTGCCACAATACCTGCCGTTTCTGTATATGCTGTATGCTCCATCGCCTTCGCATTCAATCAGACCAACCATCAAATGAGAATTTTAGATTTGGTATTTGGAGTTTAAATCATACACCTTAGAATTCAAGACATGGCTCTCCCTATCAAAAAAAGCGAAGTAATCTGTTTCTACGATCTCCAGTATCGCTGGGCCAAGCGCAGCACTGATCGAGGAGTCGAAATCAAAATAGAGCTCAACGAGTTTCCCGACGGTCAGATGATCATTGCCCAGTGCCCCCGCGTGTTCCGCCCCGACATGGTCGAGGACATCATCGAATACGGTCGTGACAATGGCTGGACGCCAGAAAGAACCGGTGACCCGATCACCGTTCGCCTAACCAAGCGTGGAATCACGCCAGTGGTATAAAAACCGACTTATCAAGTGCAACGCTTCGAGCTAAGCCCTTCTCACTTGTTCACAGGATCAAAAGGAAAGTCGGTCTCTATCTGCTTGAGCAATACATCGAGCTCATCAGACAGCTGGCGAGTGACGTCTCCCTCAAATTTGCACATTCCGACGTTATCACCACTCAATTCCCACATCTCGTCTTCAGCCACCCAGTATTTTTCGATGTCATAATAGATTGACACATGCAATGCCATGATCAGAGAGGCTGATACATACAGAGGGACCAGGAGCTGCCTCCTAACAGCACGGAACAAGCCGCGCCTACCCTCTTTCTTATTTCGTCTAAAGCTGCCAATCAATGCCGCCAAGACCAGCACACATGCCAAAATCTGCATCGAATGGCCAAGAATGACCAGCCACCCTTTCATAAACACACCCACCAAACCAAATAGTGGCATAGCCAACAAAGCGAGCACCGCCGCAGAGCACAAGCATTTCGATACCTTGCGTTGTTCAACTGGCAGAACATGATTGAGTCGATATGTAATGGCAATCACAGGCGCAACAAGAAGCATGAGTAATAAACTCACAGGCTGGCCGAGCGGTGTCACATTTAACAGAGTATAGCGTTGCGCGCTTAGCAATGAGTCGGTGCCATTGACCAGCCAATAGATTCCGATTGGAAGCAAGACTCCATATATAAAAACGGCTACCCAGTCACGTGTGGCAAACGTTGCGCTCAATCGTCGCCCGAGGATGCGCAACAAGTGATCACGCCGAAAAGTCCGCAACCACACCACCATGGCGGATAAAACCAACATCAGGCATGCCAACGCAGCAACCACCCCGTTAAAAAAAGCGTGGTCTGCCCTGCGATCAGGCCCCGTATTAGGCGCGGGTAACTTGTTGCGATCGTTAACTTGCTTCGCCACAATTCCCATGGAAAGATGTGAAAATACACTAGCCTTAATAAATGAAATTTCATCGGGTACGTTGTAGCGAGCTTCAATTTCGGCATCCATTTGCTTGCCAAGTGCAACAAAACCACTCTCCAGCTCTTCTAATCCACAAGCTTTCGCCGCTGCTGCAAAATCCTCACATGGACCACTAATGCAAGATCGCAAGACCATCCCGTCTACCAATGTTACAATATCGGGATGTTGCATCCTGCAAAACGTCTGCCATCCAGGAATGAGACGTTTGAGGGCCTCCGCATCTTTCTCCCTCTCACAGCGATATGCTTCCGCCCGTATCAAATTTATCACTTTCTGATATCGTAAAGAATGGCTTGTCATACCACTAATATACCCTAACGGCATCCACCGCGTCAGCCAGTCCTGCTCGTCCCGCTGAATGAGTGGCAGGCGCCGTTTTAGCAATGCGAGTGTGTGACTCTCAAAACTTGGCATTTTCACAATAGTGTAGAAGAGATCCATTGCCGCTTGATGTTTTGTCATGTCCGTAATCGCATAGTGACTAACTCCTTTTCGTAACACTGGAGATATACTGGGCGTGGACTTACTCTCTGCCGAATCAACTTTTTTGGTGCAAGCATCAGCCATTTCAGCCAGTTGCAATGCTGGGTATACGGCATTTCCAGGATCAATCCGCTCGGCAACCGTTAACATATCGGCAGGATACGATTCGAAATCCCACTGATACGCATTAACATACTCAATATACAATCCTGGGTTACCTGGTTCGGATTCCCATGCGCCCTTGAGTCGGTCTGATTCAGTAGCACTCTTGTAGTCTCCGAAAAGCAAAAGCATATCAGCCTCACTAAGATCACTGAAATAAGAGCTCTGCACGAGCGGAGTGATCTCCTCATTCTCTACAGATTGCATATAATCGACGACTGATACAAAATCACCACCAGTCTTCGAAAGCCTGTATGCCGGTATGAGCACAAGTGCCATCCACACCAAAATCATGACAATGCTCAGCGCAAGCATCAACCATCGAGGACGCCGGTCAGATGCTGACAAATTCTCATACGACTTAGCCAACTTCACCTCGTCCTCGCTTAACTGACTTTCAAGGAGTTGTTCAGCAGCAGTGTGCTTTTCCGAATCCGAGGAAAAGCACTGATTTACCATTTCAAGAAATTGGCGACGTAAGTTGTTCATTTTATGATACTAGGAGCATGATATACCTATTCAATCATGAAATGACCGCCAAAAAAACGCCGTCGGAGGAAATCCCCCGACGGCGTGTTTGTTGAGTGTTGTGAGTAAGCGCTTGGCTTATTTCTCCTCGTCTTCGTCCTTGGCAGTTGGGCTCCACTCCTCAGAGGAACCGGATGATGCCAAGTTGAAGGCCTGCTCGAGACCGACAAGGTCACCTGATGGGCGGAGTGTTTCGAAGCTGGCTGACTCTTTCTCGAGCTGCTCAGGATCGTAGCTGACCGCCTTGATGGAAAGACCGATACGACGCTCGACTTTGTCCACCTTAATAACGCGGGCTTCAATCTCGTCGCCAACCTTGATAACGTCCTTAACCTTCTCCACGTGATCTTCACTAAGTTGTGAGATGTGGATGAGACCGTCGATGTCGTTCTCGAGGTTAACAAAGGCACCGAAGCTAGCAATCTTGGCAACACTTCCCTTGACGAGATCGCCAACCTTGAAGCTACCAGCAATTTCTGCCCACGGATCACCGTCAAGCTGCTTAACGCCGAGCGAAACACGCTGATTTTCCTTGTCGATACTGAGAACGATAGCCTCGACCTCGTCACCTTTCTTGATGACTTCGGATGGGTGGTTGATCTTGCGGGTCCATGAGAGATCAGATACGTGAATCATACCATCGATACCCTCTTCCATTCCGAGGAATGCTCCGTAAGGTGTGAGGTTACGCACTTCGCCTTTGACTGTAGCACCGATTGGATACGTGGCCTCGAGCTCGTCCCATGGGTTGGACTCGAGCTGGCGGACGCCGAGCGATATTTTCTGCTCCTCGATACTGATACCGAGAACAACAGCTTTGATTTCCTGATCGAGTTCCAAGACATCGCTTGGACGGTTGATGCGCTTGACCCAAGAAAGCTCGGAGACGTGCACAAGACCTTCAACGCCAGTTTCCATTTCGATGAATGCACCGTATGGAAGAAGCTTGGTGACGTTACCTGTGACCTCTGTCCCGATTGGGTAACGTGCCTCGATGTCCTCCCATGGATTGTCCTCCATTTGCTTGAGTCCGAGAGACACACGCTCTTTGTCACGATCAACGTCAAGGATAAGCACCTCGAGCATTTGACCAATGTGGAGCAATGCGGATGGGTGGCTGATGCGTCCCCAGCTCATGTCAGTTACGTGAAGTAAGCCGTCCATGCCTTGGAGATCAACAAAGGCACCGAAGTCAGTGATGTTCTTAACCTGACCCTCGACCTTGTCGCCAACCTTGACGCTCTGAAGGAATTCTTGACGTAGCTCTGCACGCTCACTTTCGATCACTTCACGGCGAGAAAGAACGATGTTCTTACGTTCGTCGTTAACTTTAACAATTTTAAATTCGTAAACCTTGCCAAGATACTCGTTGAGATCTTTTGGAGGTATGATGTCGACCTGTGAACCAGGAAGGAATGCTTCGACTCCAACGTTGACCATAAGACCACCTTTGACGGCACTTTTGATCTTGCCTTTGACGAGTCCACCTTCGTGGTAAACAGCAACAATTTTCTCCCAGTTCTTGCGATGGGCAGCTTTCTCCTTTGAAAGCACAACCATGCCTTCATCGTTTTCAAGTTTGACGAGAAGTACTTCTACTTCATCACCTTCTTCGATTTCCTCATCTTCAAATTCAGATGATGGGATGGCACCCTCGGATTTGTATCCGATGTCCACGAGGACAACTTGGGGTTTAATAGCGATAATGGTTCCGTTGACAACGGATCCTTCTTCAAATATACGGAACTTTGAATCGATCAAAG
>JAQXBQ010000173.1 GCA_029252325.1 Akkermansiaceae bacterium | reverse complement strand
ACTATCAGAATTGAACCCATTTTATTTCAAGGGAAATAGCATGGCTGCATTTTTTACGAACCAAGAAGCAAATTTCTAACAATCAATAAGTTAATACCTTTTCTCACTATGAAACTACTTTTCCCCATCATTGGATCACTCTTCATTTCCCTGGCCTGTCGCAAACATTCCTGATGCCGGAGACCAAGAACATCTCGCTCGAAGAGATAGAGGACAAGCTCGGCATTTCTGACTAGTCTGCGCGGAGATACATTATGAAAATATATAAAACACTACTCGCCTTTACCCTGATCGCCTCGGTCTGCAGTGCACAGGCGGCCGCGACCGACAAAACCCTCGTGTCTTGGGTTACTTTGAACGACAAGGCGATCGAGGACGGCTCTATCCTGACACTTCAAAACGGTTCTGAATTTGACGGAATCATCTGGGCTGAGAAGGTTACCGGTAAATGGATGGCCGGTAGCGACTTTTGGAAGCGCACGCAGCAGGATCAGAGTCAAACAGCCATCGAAACGGCCGACCAGAACACGCAGGTGCAGATGGCCATCGTCTACGAAGGCAATGAGATCCGGATCTTTCGCAATGGTGAACTCTACTCACAGTATCCTGCAAACAACATCGACCTGCTCTCCTCCCCAAACAGCGATGCCGTATTTGGTTTACGACACATCGGTGGCGGCGGCAGCATAGACGGGGCCATCGATGATGCACGCATCTACGGCAAGGCGTTGACCGCCGTTGAAATCATGGCGCTCGAGCCAAATGAACCGTCCACGATCAATCCGGTAGCCTGGTGGGATTTTGAGGGAACCACAATCGTCGATCGCGTCGGCAGATTTGACCTCCACACACTGGGTGGTGGCGCAAAACTCGAAGGTGGAAAACTGGTGCTGCAAAACGGCTCGTCACTTTTAGCCCAAAGTGCGGAAACTCCGGTATGGCCAGCTAACCCGCCGGAGACCTGGCTGACCTACCACCTGACGCATCCAGGGCCCGGAAACGCCTCTCCCGGCGACCCGAATCCTGCGTTCTTCTGGAAAGGTCGCTACCACCTGCACTACATCTACAAGAACCTTACCGGTTTTGTCTTCGCTCATGTATCCAGTGCCGACATGGTGCACTGGAAGTGGCATCCCACGATACTGGGACCCGCAACAATGGGGCACGGCATGTTCAGCGGCACGGGCTTTATCACCATGGACGGCAGGGCAGCTATGGTCTATTGCGGTCAGGGGACGAATCGAAACTGGATTTCCTACGCCCTGGACGACGATCTGGACCAATGGAGCCCGCCTGAGGTGATGCTGCCCAGCGCCGAGGACGTAGAGGCGAACTATTTCGATCCCGATATATGGATCATGGATGGTACATACTATGGCGTGAATGCGCGCAGCTGGGCAGAACCGCCGTCCATCATGAAGTCCGACAATCTGACGGACTGGGACTACATCGGTGAGTTGCTTCATCCGGACTTTGACGAAAATCTACTCGGCGTCGGAAGAGATGAAGATATCGCCTGTCCGAACATGTTCAAGCTCGGGAACAAATGGGTTCTTTTGTGTATTAGTCATAGACTGGGCTGCCGTTATTTTATCGGCGATTTCATAGACGAAAAATTCCTGCCCGAGCAGCATGGCATGATGAACTGGGCAGTGTGGGACTTCTTTGCTCCTGAATCACTGCTGACGCCCGATGGCCGAAGGGTGATGTGGTCATGGTGCACACCTAAAGAAATAAAATGGACCAATGTAACACCTAGAACAAAGAACTTCGATGCACTCATGGCAGGCCAGATCCAAACCGGCATCCAGTCTCTACCCCGCGAACTCAGCCTTCCGGAGGATGGGGTGCTGCGCATCAAACCCCTGCGTGAGCTGGAATCCCTGCGGACCAATCCAAGACAGGAGCAGAATATCACCGTCGAAAGTAGTGCCGAATACGTGCCGAATACTATTGCCGGCGACACCATCGAGTTGGAGCTGGTCATTGAAGCGCCGACCGCAGCTGAGTTTGGCATCAAGGTGCTGTGTGCAGAAGACGGAAGCGGCGGCTTTACCATCTCATCCGGAAACGCGAGCACGACCTTAAACGTCGGCTATATTCAGCCCCCGTTCGAGTTGGCAGAGGGTGAAGATCTCACCTTGCGTATATTCATCGATAAGAACCTGATCGAGGTGTTTGCCAACGACCGCCAGGCTGCCGTCGCCTGGCATGAATATGGTCCAAATGATCTTCGGATCAGCCTATTCAGCAAGGCGGCGACCTGAAGG
>JAQXBQ010000123.1 GCA_029252325.1 Akkermansiaceae bacterium | reverse complement strand
TAGTTGATTTTATGATCGTTCTAACCTTTAACCCCTTCGTCGAAGATCGCCGCCAGTAGCGGGTGGGTGGCCTTTACGTTCGCCAGAAATGAAAAATGAAACAGGTATATCTGACCGTCAGGTAAGGCGTCTGTCTTTGATCATGTTCCTCGCGGGCATTCCGGTTGCATGGCTAGTCTATTCTGGCTTCTTGGATAAATCGGACGATTCATTGGTATGGCGAATGAAGTATGTGGGTGGCATCATTTGGTTCACGTGGATTATTCGTGCGCTTTGGAAAAATCCTCCTCGTTCATTTAGTGTTATTCTGTGGAGCATTTCATTGATCTGGCATTTGCAGTTTATGCCACTTGTTTTTATTGCAGGCTTTCACCTTGTTTTATTCTACTTGGTGGTGCACGCGATGGTAATGGCTGGGTATTCAGGATTACTTCTCGTTCGAGATCGTCCACAGAAACCAACCAAGGGCGAACAAGACAGCGCACCCAACCCGCTACCCGCTGAGTAGTTGATTTTATGATCGTTTTAACCCATAACCCCTTCGTTGAAGTTCGCCCCCGGTAGCGGGTGGGTGGCCTTTACGTTCTGCAAAGAGAATTCTCGGCTAATTCACACGCTCTTCACTCAATTTTCACAATCCTGTGGTTTCATTCCCTCGTATGAAAAAAACAATACTAACCAAATCAGGAAAGGTTCTTTCCCTCATCGTTCTTACAGGCATCACTCTCACTGGGATTTCCCGCTCTGAGGACGAAGGCAAAGCAAATACCGAACAAGGCGCGGCTGACGAAGCAGCGTCAGATCGCAAGAAAGTCGAATTCTTCGAGAAGCTATACAAGATGAAGATCGAAGGCGTAAAACCCCTCGAGGAATACGATGATCCTGATTCATTCTATGCCGCCATCGCCAAGCAGGTAGGAATTCCAAAGAAGGCCTTTGATGCGGTGGAAAAAAAGTATGGCTGGAAACAGAACAATAAGTTTTTTCTATCCGCGATGGTCAAAGGAGGATGGGATGGTGATTATTGGGGCGTCATGGTCACCAAATTTCCTGCGGCCTTGAAAGAAGCCAAATCCAAGGAAGAGAGGATGAAACTACTGGAGGGAATGGAGATGAAGATGGTGGTCATCGGATATGACGGAGCGGTTTCCTTTCCTGAAGAACCAAACACTGCAGAACAAGACGGCGCTGATCAACCCGCTACCGCTCCGGAGTCGACGTCAGAGGGTGACGAGAAACCCAAATCGGAATCGAAGGGGCGCTCCCAGTAGCGGGTGACAGGCCTCGGACGTTAGCCAGAACAAATACGAGAGACAAAATACGATGAAGACAAAACATGCATTTATTATCGGTTCTATTGCGACGATCGGGGGCTCGGTGTTTGCTGCTACGGCCCAGTCGATTGCCTTTATTAACGTAAAAGGTTATCCTTCGCCTCGGTCAGATACGTCATATGCTGCGCAGGAACAGGTCTTGCAGAACATTGGCCTGCTATTTCTGGCATTTGGGCTTCTCCTGATTCTAACCACGATCCGTGAGTGCCTTCGCGCATCACGCCGTGATCACCGACCCGCAAGAAACGAGGGCTAACAAGCCGCGGATGATCAACTGCCTGCCCGCCACGAGTCGAAAGCGTCATCATTATTCCAGCATTAACCTTGAAGTCGGAACGTGCAGTCGGCAGGCAGTGACATCGCTCTACGTTCTGCGGAAAACTCATATCGAAAATGAAATATCTAATTCTATTCGCGCTATTTCTCCCATTAGTAGGTTTTTTACACGCTGAAGACACGACAATCATTCACCAGCGGGGCGTAGCGAACTGCCATACTTTCCGAATTCCCGCCATTACCCGCTCGGTAAAAGGAACATTGCTGGCAGTATATGACATGCGATACAATAGTGCGAAGGACCTGCAGGGGCATATGGACATTGGATTGTCCCGCTCGACCGATGGCGGGAAGACATGGGAAGCGCCGCGGGCTATCATGGACATGGGCGAGTATGGAGGTCTTGGAGAAGACCAGAACGGCTGTTCCGATCCAAACATCTTAGTGAATCAGGAGACAGGTGAAATCTTCGTATTCGCGTTATGGACGCATGGCAAACCTGGGACTCATCAATGGAGAGGCGATGGATCTGAACCGGGGCATGACATTAAGAAGACCTCCCAATTCATGATGGTCCGTTCCAATGATGATGGAAAGACCTGGTCAAATTCCGAGAATTGGACGGAACGAGTAAAAGATCCAGAATGGTATCTTTTCGCTCCGTCCCCCGGGAACAGCATCACGATGTCCGACGGAACATTGGTGGTGCCGACCCAGGGGCGGGACGAGAAGGGCCTTCCGTTCTCCAACATCATGTGGAGTAGCGATCACGGAAAGTCATGGACTGTATCGGGTCACGCCAGAAGCGATACGACCGAGTGCGCTGTCGTGGAGTTGAGTGATGGCTCACTGATGCTGAACATGCGGGACAACCGGAATAGGCGGGACAAGACGAAGACGAACGGCCGAGCCGTAAGCGTGACACGCAACATGGGAAAGAGTTGGGAAAGGCACATTTCTGATCACGGTGCCCTGCCAGAGCCAGTATGTATGGCCAGTCTGATCGGGCACACTTTGCCGGACGGTCGACGTATCCTCTTTTTCTCCAACCCGAACAGCAAAACCAAACGTGTGAATATGACTATTCGCATCAGCTTGGACGACGGGAAGACATGGCCCATGGATCGGCAAGTGATAGTTGATAAAGGAAGAGCGGCCTACAGTTCCCTCGTGATCATCGACAGTAAGACACTGGGTATTCTGTATGAATCAGTCAATAACATGATGGTCTTTAAGAGAATACCATTTTCACATTTCAAATTGTAAATTCAGATCAGCAGAACAAGACGGTAGTGGACAACCGGCTACCCGCTCCGAGTCGAAGTTTTCCCATGATTACACCCCTTAACCTAGTTGCGGAGTGGCGCTGACGGTAGCCGGTGCCACACCTCGACGTTCGGCCAGAAAACAATTCATGGAGATTTCATCACCAAATCACATTTTCTTCACAATAACATAAGAGAATTACGTCGTATGAAAAAATACTATCCGTTGATTGTTGTTGCACTTGGAATTCTCTTCTCCATGGCCGGATTTCTGTACGCAGGGTTCGTCGGAGGCATACCCGGTCCAGATGATTCGCCTGCCGAAGCGGCGCATGTGTCCTTGCACAATCAAATTGGCTTCGGAGCAGTGTGT
>JAQXBQ010000110.1 GCA_029252325.1 Akkermansiaceae bacterium | reverse complement strand
ATGAGTTGCGATAGATTTGTTCAAACGTGACGAAAATTAATCATAGCCTACCATGCATTATTGCCGTCCTCGTCATACGGGAGCCATAATAAGGATACGCTACTAACATCGATGTTTTTTTTGTAAGGCTTGATTGTTTCAACTTCGATTTTTACAGATTGGGGGTCAAATTCAAGTTTGAGTTGATCGATTTCCTCGGACAGTTCGTTCTCGATTTCCACCAGGTCTTGCTGAACTTGCTCAAGTTTTCTCTCTGCTATTCTGACATCTTGTCGTTGTTTATAGGCACGCCCAGCACTACTTGCAGTTCCGTATGATGACGAACGCCTACCACCCAGCAGTGTTCCCAGCAGGCCACTGACAACTTTAGCACCAATATTCCAAGTCGCGCTGCTCGACTCGGCCTCCTCCCGGGTGAGCGTGTGTTCTGCTCGCTCTAACTGTGATTCTAACCTTTTGATTTTAGTCTCGTACTTATCACGAAGCTTTTCGACTGAGACGTCGCGCAGTTCGCGGGCACGAGTGGCAAGCCGACCACGGAAAGAGCCCTCGGTTTCTTCCATTTTCGAATATTCTTTGAAGAGGGGACAATAAAAAATATTTATGCGCTCGTTGCGGTAAATGTGCTCGATGAAGTCTTTGGTGACCTGTTTGTAGTTGGTGGCATTCATGGCGAAGCCGGGCAGCGTATCGAAGTCACACGCATTGCGTGGCTTGTTATCAAACGAAGCGATAGGCTGGTTGCACTCAGTATCGTTATTCCAGTCAATCCCTTCTGTATTGATGGCATTGATGAAACGCATCATTTTGGAGTCGTCGATGCCACATTTGCGTGAGTAAAAATGAACGTTCCCTTGACGCAGTAAGTTAGGCTTGTAGGTAATCCCGTCAGATTCGCCAGCAAAGGGGGCGAAATACTCAGTGACACCTGCGCCCACTATAGGACGGGCATTTACTTTTTGCGGTGATGAATTGTTAGCAGGCATTGCCATGGGGTTGGTGCTTTGAACAGCCTTGGCGGTTTTCCTTTTAGTAGTTGAAAAACGCTCGCGCTTAGGATCCATCAATGCTTTGATTTTTCTTCTCGTGAGAGGCCCGCACAAATAGCTCATTACCCAACGCACATGAAAGATCATAGGGTGTGAATCATGAACATTGTTCATAAGAAATACACGTGAGCCCAGGCCGGCGAGTAGTTCCTCCATCTGTGAACGGTCGAAGCCGCCTTCCTGTGAAGCAGCAGCCCCCTCCAAGCCATCGAGTACCCGGGCCTTATCTCGTTCGGTTTGCAGGCGGCCAAGCCACCATGTTCCAATGTTTGATAGAGCCTTGTAATCGAGATCCACGGGGTTTTGGGTGGCTAATAGACAACCTAGCCCGAACGCACGCCCTTGCTTGAGCATGGTGATCATAGGTTTCTTGCTTGGCGGATTTGAAGATGGTGGCAAAAAACCGTATATCTCATCCATATATAATAGGGCACGCAAGCTGGTGGTGCCACTTTGGGAGCGCATCCATCCAAGCATTTGATTAAGAAGCAGGCTGACAAAAAACATCCGCTCTGAGTCACTAAGATGAGCAATTGAAAAAATAGAGATGCGTGGCTTTCCCTCAGGGCTATGAAGCATGTCTGCTATATCAAGTGGCGGGCCTTCCATCCACGTGGAGAATCCAGGGGAGGCTAGTAGGGCATTGAACTTGAGGGCTAATTTATGCCGCTCTTTATTGTTCATAAATGAATCAACATCAATGACACCTATTTTATCGAAAGGTGGCTTTTGAAGGTGGCGGATGATGGACTCTAGTGTGAGGTTTTGCTCATTTTTCCAACAATGACTAAATAGGGTGCTGAGCAAGACAGCCTCTGGGCTTTGTATGGGGTCGGCATCGACTCCGATGAGAGAGAGTAGTGAGCTTACCGTGCTCTCGATGCGGTCACCGAGAAGTTCACCGTCATCCATGATTTCAAACGGGGGTAGATCCAATGAGCTGAGAATGGATACAGGTATGCCGGCTTTGCTGCCCGGTGTGAAAATATTGATGTCAACTTTGTCCTTAAGTTGTTTGACGCGGTCTTGACCTTGACCCCATGAGGCAATCCCATCTTTCCACATGGCAGCTGTTTTTTCTGCAAATTGATCAGGGGTTTGGCCTTTTTTAGCGGCGTCATCTTCATTGATCCAAGGTCTAAAGTCAGAGGAATTAAAATCCGGGAAGGTGAGCATTAAGTTCGAGATGTCACCTTTAGGGTCGATTACGATTGCAGGCACATTATCCATTGCTGCCTCCTCGAGAATTGAAATACAAAGGCCTGTTTTGCCAGAACCCGTCATACCGAGTACCACACCATGGGTGACAAGATCCTTGGAGTCATAGAGAGCTAAATCATCTCTAAGTTTGTTGATATAAGAAGAAGATAAAAGTCCAAGTGCTGGATGCTCTTCGTAAATATCTTTTTGCTGTCTTTTCCTAAT
>JAQXBQ010000109.1 GCA_029252325.1 Akkermansiaceae bacterium | reverse complement strand
AACCAGGCAAGGTGAGCTACCAAAGCAGCAGGATTCAGCAGTGTTTGAAGTGAATTCTGAGGATGCGGCGAAGATTCTAGGGCTACGCTGAAGCTTCAAATGTTGTTCGCCTTGCGTTTTTTTGCTGTAGGCAAAGCTCTCATTTGCATGGGGATAAGTGTGTGCATGTCGTGTAGATGGTCTGAGGTGGGCTAAAAAGCTGTAAATATCGGTAAGATATCAGCTTGAAATTCCTAAGGTATCTGTGCAAGAGACAGGCCGTTGTGGACAGGTGGATGCTAATAATAGCCATAATCCTTGCAGCTATAGCAGCTGTGCAAGGAGCTAGGCACGTGCGTCACGGTAGTAGGTCTCGGTGGACGGTTATGTGGATGTTATTGTGCTTCATCGCTCAGATGACCATATTGAGCCTTCGTGGTGAAATGCGAGCCAGTTGCCCATTGGGCGATACAGGAGAAGTATTAATTTTTTCTGCGTGGTCTTTGACGATGTTTTATATGGCTGTGGGCTCTGTCTATAGATTGTCTTTGTTGGGTGTTTTTACTGCGCCGCTGGTCTGTTTTTTATTATCGATTGCTTTGATGCCGGGGCTGCTCGACGCAAGCCCAGAGCGCAAAACAGTGGTGGATGGTTGGAGAGAGTCTCATGCTGCTTTTTCGGTATTAGCGTATGGGGCTTTAGGTTTAGCTGCTGTTGCTGGTTCGATGTTTATCGTTCTCAATCGGCAGTTGAAAGGGGCTCACACGGGCACTGGATTATTTGCTAATTTACCCCCAGCCCGTGACTTAAATAAGGTCGTTGAACGTTTATTATGGCTTGGTTTTGCCTTGCTTACATTAGGTCTTATTTGTGGTCTCGTGATGGAGAAGTCAGGAGCTGCCAACAAGCATCTTTATGTTGCTCTAGGGCAATGGTTCGCCTACACTTTGTTGCTAGCTCTTGAGTGGAAGCGTGGCATGCCCCCTCGAAAGCTGGCGATAGCAGCTGTAGTATTGTTCGTTTTATCATTGATGATTTTCCCCCTGATCAACTAAATGGAATTGATATGCATGGGGCTCAATCATGAAACCGCACCTGTTGAGGTGAGGGAGCATTTTGCTGTTTCGGAGCAGGAGCTGGGCCTTATGGCAAGTAAGTTGACCGAACTAACAACCATTGCTGAGAGTGTCGTTATCTCGACTTGTAACCGCATGGAGGTCTATGTGGCTGTAGAGGATCGTCAGATGGGATTAGACGTATTAATGCAGCATTTGTCGCAAGATCACGATGATGACGAGATGTCGCACATGTATCAGAAATGCGGAGATGAAGCTAAAAAGCACCTTTTCGCACTAGTGTGTGGTCTGAATTCAATGGTGCTAGGCGAAACAGAAATTTTCGGGCAGGTAAAGAATGCTTACAAGCAAGCTTTTGAGGCAGGTGCAACCAAGGGGGTATTGAACCGCCTTTTTCAAAAGTCATTTTCGGTGGGTAAGCGTATTCGCACCAACACCCGCATACAGATGGGGGCAACCTCGGTAGGAAATGTGGCAGTTGATTTGGCGGAGAAAATTTTCGGGAAGCTCAAAGGTTGTCATGTGATGATTATTGGTGCAGGGGAGACCAGCCGACTCGTAGCCCAGAGCATGATCTCACGAGGGGCTAGCCAGTTGACAGTCACCAACCGTTCAATGGAGCGGGCCAAAGCCTTGGCGGATGAACTTAATGGTGAGGTTGTTCCATTTGACTCGTGGGAAGATGCTCTTGTCCAAGCTGACGTTGTGGTCTCATCGACAGGTGCGCCTGAACCTGTATTGCGAGCTGCACAGATTGAATCTGTGCGCAGGATGCGTAAATTTCGACCTTTGTTTTTAATTGATATTGCAGTGCCTCGAGATATTGAGTCACAGGCGGGTGACATAGAAGAGGTTTACCTTTACGACATTGATAAGCTTCAGCAATTAGCAAGCAGCGCCAGAGAATCTAGAGCAAAGCAGGTCGAACTCTGTGAACAAATGATTGCAGAGGAAATTAAACAGATATCATGAAACCACTTGTCGTTGGAACACGAGGCAGCGCACTTGCTCTAGCCCAGGCGGAAATGACCGAAAACGCCTTAAGGGAGCAATTTCCCGACCGAGAAATTATCAGAAAGGTTATTAAGACGACCGGTGATAGGCGCACGGATGTTCCGCTTTCTCAGGTAGCTAAGGTGGAGGGTGTTCTTGACAAGGGAGTCTTTACCAAGGAGCTCGAGCTTGCTCTCGAGGATGGTGAGGTAGATCTCGCAGTTCATAGCATGAAGGATGTGCCTACAGTGCTGGCAGATCATTTTTTAGTTGCTGGCGCTTTGGAGCGAGCGCCAGTGAGAGATGTTTTGGTATGTTCAGAAGCTGATAGCCTTGAGGCATTACCAGAGGGGGCTGTAGTTGCGACGAGCAGTGTTCGTAGGCAGCGCCAGTTGAGCTGGCTTAGACCCGATCTTGTGCTTGTTGATATCCGTGGAAATGTGCCAACGCGGCTGCAAAAGCTTCGCGATAATGATGAATTGGATGCTATTATGCTCGCTGAAGCAGGGCTGGTAAGGTTGGGATATGACCTCAGTGCTGAGCTAGATGGTGGCTTGCATGCAGTAGCTCTGACTGCAGCTGATTTTCTGCCAGCGGCCGGGCAGGGGATTGTGGGGTTTGAAATTCGCAAAGGGGATGAGGATACGCAGGCGTGCATTGACGCAATCAATCATCGTGAATCGATGCTGCTGCTGCGGGCAGAGCGAGAGTTTTTGCGCCTGCTGGATGCTGGCTGTCACACGCCAGTGGGTGTTAGGTCGTGGGTCGAAGATGAATCTCTTTGCATGGCAGGGCGGGTATTCGATGAGCATTCGAATGATGACCCGAAAGAATCTTCTGTCTCGGGAGAAATGACCGAGCCCGAACAGGTAGCTGGTGAACTTTACAATACTCTAAAATGAGTGGGGTGTGCTACTTGGCTGGAGCAGGCCCTGGTGATCTGGGTTTGGTGACACTGAAGGCAAAGCAGTGCATTGAGCAGGCAGATGTCCTAGTGTATGATGCTCTCAGCAGTGCCGAGCTGTTGACATGGGCGAAGCCAGGATGTGAGACCATTGATGTTGGTAAGCGTGCTGCGGACCACAAGCTGCCTCAAGATCAGATCAATGAGCTGTTGGTCAAAAAGGTCGCCGAGGGAAATATCGTTGTCAGGTTGAAAGGGGGAGATCCTATGATGTTTGGCCGAGGTGGTGAGGAGGCCGCCGCTCTGTCTCAAGCCGGTATGAGATTTGAGATTATCCCTGGTATTTCATCTGCATTTGCTGGGCCTACCTATGCTGGAATTCCCCTGACACATCGGGAATATGGATCTCAGCTTACGGTTTTTTCAGGCCATGACTCTCGCGATAAAGCAAGTAGTGATTTGGATTACGCTCAGCTAGCCAAAGCACCTGGCACGAAGGTTTTTCTTATGGGGGTGGCCCGATTGCGTGAGATCACTAGCAAGCTAGTCGAGCACGGTGCAGACGGTGAAACCCCTATAGCTCTCACCCGTTGGGCAACAACAGGCAGGCAAAAAACAATCAAAGGAACTTTAGCAAATATCGCGGATATTGCGACGGCAGAAAAATTCAAAGCACCTGCTGTAGGTGTTATAGGTCACATAATTAACGAAATGGAAAATATTGAATGGTATGAAAAAC
The DNA here is from genome assembly GCA_029252325.1 of Akkermansiaceae bacterium. Classification (GTDB taxonomy): domain Bacteria; phylum Verrucomicrobiota; class Verrucomicrobiia; order Verrucomicrobiales; family Akkermansiaceae; genus Oceaniferula. The sequence goes on along the minus strand of JAQXBQ010000109.1, from coordinate 4,454 downwards.
GCCCCTTAAAGGGGAAGCGTATTGTGGTAACACGAAGTCAAGAACAGGCGCCTGAGCTCGTCAATAAATTGAACGCCTTAGGCGCTGACGTAATAGAGCTTCCTGTGCTGAAAATTTGCAACCCTGTTGATAAGCGTGGTTTTGCTGAGTGCGTGGCCAATGTGCACACATATGATTGGTTGGTGTTTAGCAGTACTAACGGTGTGCGGAGGTTTTTTGATGCGTTTTTTGCACTCTACAAAGATGCTCGTAGTCTCGGTGGTGTGAAGATTGCAGCGGTGGGCCCAGGAACTCAAACGGCGATCGAAGCTTATCGTTTTGCCGTTGATTTGGTGCCTGAGCGTCACATAGCCGAGGGTATACTCGAGACATTTCAGAATGAGCATAATGTTGATAGCCAGACGATGCTTTGGGTTCGCCCTGAAAACGCCCGACCAGTGCTGGCCGATGGTTTGACCGAACAGCATGCCATTGTTGACGAGTGCGTTGCCTACCGCATTGAAGCGGAGAAAGATGATCCGACGGGGGCTGTGGAGCGCCTCTCTGAAGAGGGCGCAGACATGGTGACATTCACCAGCTCTTCGACGGCTAAGTATTTCCACGAACTCGGTTTGCCATGGCCTGAGGGGTGTGTGGCAGCAAGTATTGGACCGATCACAACCGCTAAATTGAAGGAATTGGGCAGGAAAGAGGTCGTTGAGGCGAAAAATCACAATATTGAGGGCGTAGTAGCCTCTATTGTGGAACACCTTGGTGACTGCTAAAAACTGTCATTTAACTTGCATTTAGGTCAATTAGGGTCAATATTTTGACGCATATTAGTATCTTTATAAACAAACTAAGGTTTAAATGATTCCATTTCCCGATAACGCACCACTTGGCGACGACCAAAAGAAGAAGCTTTCATCAGCACTAGCTAGCTTGAGCCCTGAGCAACGGGCTTGGGTAAGTGGCTACCTTGCTGGTGCCGGTAGCCAAGCTGCAGGAGACGCTCCAGCAGCTATATCAGTGAGCCAACCCCTTACAGTTCTCTATGGAACAGAGTCGGGGAATTCTGAAGCCTTGGCTGGACAGCTTGCTACTCAAGCAAAGCAGCAAGGCTACAAGCCACAGTTGCTAAACATGTCAGATGCAACTTTGTCTAATCTCAAGAATGCAGAGCGTTTGCTTGTTGTCGTAAGCACATGGGGTGATGGCGAACCTCCAGAATCATCTGAGGCTTTTTATAACGAACTGATGGAGGCCGAGGTGGCACTTGATGGGGTGGAATTTTCTGTGTGTGCATTGGGCGACACCAGTTATGACTTATTCTGCCAAACAGGTAAGGACATGGATGCTCGGCTAGAGAAGCTGGGGGCAAAGCGCTTGGTTGAGCGGGTCGATTGTGATCTCGAGTTTGATGAACCTTTTGCCAATTGGAGCCAGTCTGTTTGGAGCGAGCTAGGAACGGCTGTAGCCACTGTCGCCCCATCTTCATTGTCACAAAGTCAGCAAGTAGTTTTTGATAAAAAGAATCCTTTTCCTGCTGAGGTGATCGAGAACCAGTTGCTAAGTAGCAGCCGATCAGCAAAAGAAACGTATCATATTGAACTCTCACTAGAAGGCTCAGGTTTTGATTATCAGCCAGGCGACGTGCTCGGTGTGATACCGCGCAACTCCGAGGAGGTAGTTGAAGCATTCATCAAAGCAGGAGGCCTCGATGGTAATGCGGAAATAGAACACCATGTCATCGGCCAAATGTCGCTTGTGAACGCTTTGACAACGGAGCTCGATATCACTGGTCTATCAAGGAAAGTGGCAGCTTCATGGCAGCAGATTTGTGGTTCCAAAGAACTAGCTGAGTTGCTTGCGCCGGAAGCTAAGGAGAAGTTTAAGGAGTGGAGTTATGGTCGCCAGATCATGGATTTGCTTGAGCTGTATCCTGCCAAGAGCCTAGAAGCCCAGCAACTCGTCGATATTCTTCGCAAGCTTCCTGTTCGTCTTTATTCGATCGCATCAAGTTCCAACGTTCATCCAGGGGAGGTGCATCTGACAGTGGCAGCTGTAAGATACAGCACCCACGAAAAGGATCGCAAGGGTGTAGCCTCAACCTTCCTTGCAGATGACGCACCTAAGGGAACCAAGGTTTCTGTATACACGCATCACAACAAAAACTTTCGACTACCCGATAGCAATGAGACTCCCATCATTATGGTTGGTCCAGGAACGGGAATAGCCCCATTCAGAGCATTTATAGAAGAGCGGTCTGCAGCTCAAGCAACGGGAGGTAGCTGGTTATTCTTTGGTGATCAGCACTACAATGAAGATTTTCTCTACCAACTCGATTGGCAGGAGCATCTCAAGAATGGAGCGCTTTCTCGTATCGATGTTGCGTTTTCACGTGATCAGCCTGAAAAAGTCTATGTGCAGCACAAGCTTGCTGAGCAGGCTAATGAAGTTTGGCAGTGGCTACAAAAAGGTGCTCACTTCTATGTCTGTGGGGACGCCACATATATGGCTAAAGATGTTCACCAAACTCTGATTGAAATTGTAGCAAGTCAGGGTGAGATGAGCCATGAGGATGCAGAGGACTATGTCGCAGCATTGAAGAAAGACAAACGCTACCAGCGAGATGTCTATTAAGTAAAGTCACAGAAAAATTCACGGGCTCACAGAAGCCAATTACTAATCATATTATGAGCGAAGAGACAAAGTTGTCGGCCAACGAGCCGCTTAAGATCAATAGCGATTATTTGCGAGGAACCTTGGTTGAGGAAATCGCCGATGCCAGCACAGGTGCTATCACAGCTGATAGTCAGCAGCTGAGCAAATTCCATGGGATGTATTTGCAGGATGATCGGGATGTTCGAAAAGAGCGCCGTCAGAAGAAGCTTGAGAAAGCGTTCAGTTTCTTGATTCGAGTGCGCCTCCCCGGTGGTGTGGCTCAACCCGATCAATGGTTGGCAATGGATCGAATTGCTGATGAATATGCAAATGGAACGTTAAAGATTACAACGCGCCAGACATGGCAGTTACATGGGGTGATCAAAAACAATCTGAAGGCGTCTATCCAAGAAATGGACAAATCCCTTTTGGACTGTATTGCAGCTTGCGGTGACGTAAACCGCAACGTGATTTGCAATGCTAACCCGCACCTGAGCGAGGTGCATGCCGAAGCAGTGGAGTTGTCTCGTAACATCAGTGAGCACCTTCTACCTCAAAGTCGTGCTTATCACGAAATTTTCCTCGATGAGGAAAAGGTGATTAGTAGCGAAGAACAAATTGAGCCTTTGTATGGGCAGACCTATTTACCGCGGAAGTTTAAAATCAATGTAGCAGTGCCTCCGGGCAACGATACTGACATATACGCACAGTGCCTGTCTTTCATTGCGATTGTCGAAGATGAAAAAGTGGTTGGTTATAATGTCACCGTAGGTGGTGGTATGGGCATGACTCATGGCAAAGAAAACACGTTTCCAAGAACAGCCGACTTGATTGGCTTTGTGACGCCAGACAAGGCAGTTGATGTCGCCGAAAAGGTGATGCTTGTGCAGCGTGACTTTGGTGATCGCACCGACCGCAGGCAAGCGCGACTTAAGTATACAGTTGAGCGGATGACGGCAGATGGATTTAAAGATAAGCTGGAGGAATACCTCGGCTATCAACTTGAGCCAGCTCGTGATTTCACCTTTGAATACAATGGTGATCGATTTGGGTGGGTGCAGGATGATAAAGGCAGCCACCATCTGACACTTTTTGTCCCTGGTGGGCGAGTGTGCGATACCCCCTCATCACCCATGAAGTCGGGTATTGCCGCTGTCGCAAAAATGCACAAAGGGGAGTTTCGGATGACGGCTAACCAAAACCTTGTCATTGCCAACATCAGTGACGAACAAAAACCTCAGATTGAAGCTATTCTTGAAGAGTATAAGATTCTAAAAACCCACGAGCGGTCAGCGCTAAGGCTCAACTCTATCGCTTGTGTGGCACTACCTACATGCGGCTTGGCTCTTGCTGAAGCTGAGCGTTATTTGCCAGAGCTTATCACCGAGCTTGAGGAAGTTATTGAGGAGGCAGGGCTGCGTCATGACGCGATCACAATACGCATGACAGGGTGCCCCAACGGCTGCGGGCGACCGTTTCTAGCTGAGATTGGTTTTGTTGGTAGAGCACCAGGCAAATATAATGTTTATCTCGGTGGAGGCTTCCATGGTCAGAGACTCAATAAGCTTTACCGTCAATCTGTTTTGGCTGGTGACATTAAGGAATTACTCACTCCCATTATTCATGCCTATGCCAAAGAGCGTAACAAGGGTGAGCGGTTTGGTGATTTTGTCATCCGTGCTGGCTACGTTAAAGAGACCACAGCCGGTAATAATTTTCACGCCAACGTGGAGCAGGTTTAACGATAATGATTGATATGGCTGAGGGAATTCAAACAGTAACAGATGTGGAGAAGGTCAATGCGGCCTTCT
>JAQXBQ010000108.1 GCA_029252325.1 Akkermansiaceae bacterium | reverse complement strand
ACGACCACTCTCAAATAGCTGTGCACGACGCGGCTCAGGTATCTTCTCAAGAGGCAACTCACAATAATCGAGCTGCAGCTGAAAAAAGCCTGCCGCACGATTCGTCAAAGCAAACACTGACGAGGCCCCTTGCTCACGAGCCAGCTGCTCAGCATGTCTTACGAGCTCAACACCATAGCCAAGACCCTCGTGACTCTGTTTAACATACAAACAAGCGACCTCGGTAGTTTCAGAATCTGGGTAGCTTAGAAGCGCCACCGATCCTACGACATTGCCATCAATTTCCATCACTGAATAATCTCCGAGATGTGTTTCAATGTCTGCATAGTCACGCGGCACCAGGAAAGTATTGCGTACTGACCTTCCAATCATTCCAAGCAGCTCAACAATATCATCTTCACGCAATGGTCGAATTAGGCGGTAGCTATCAGCATAAATCATGGTGCCAGCACCCTCATTAGAAAACAGCTCACTAAGCAGAGACGCAGGGTCGCTACCATCAAGTATGTGAACGCGGGATATGCCCAAATGGCAGGCTTCTGCGGCCGCAAGCAAGACCTCTGGCGGCGTCCCTCCTATCGACTGCAAATCGGCTGCGCGAATAGCACCTTGCGCAAGATGTTCTTGGGCGCAGGGCTTAAGAAAAATTAATTTAGAGGCACTTACCTTATGGGCAAATACAGAAATATCATGAGACAGCGAATCTTGCCCATCAAGATCTATGATGACGGCTTGGCCTCGAACGAGAGATTCGCATATACCCTCCGGATCCCCACTTAATTTCACCACTGTATGGTCACATTTAAGCTCTGCTTCAACAGCTCGATCAAGGATAGCATCACACTTGTGGATGGTGCTTCCGATAACTAGCTGCACCCCAATATTCTGCAAACTGACTAAGTTGAGCATCATCTCAGCCAGAGCGGGAACAGGCGAATCAACAATCACCACAAAAACCTTACCACGAAACTGTGGTACGTATTGTAGTAGGCCCCTGACATCTCCCCAAGACATGAAATGATAATATTAAAATCGTGAATGCGCGCGCTTTAGCTGTGATGAAGAGCCGCTCGATGAGCTTGCTCTGGAACAAGAGTCTTCCATGTTTCATCCCCTGCCGCAATCATTCTCTGAATATCGCGACCAGTGTATTTGAGTAACTCTTGATCTCCACATGGAATAGCTCGAATCATCCTATTTTCACGGAAGTACTTGTATAGATATTGCAACTTCTCTGGGGTGTTAAAGTTTTCAGCTGTTACCAGCTCGCCCGCTTTTCTATTACCCCACGGATATACATATAACGACAGACCGTTTTTAAAGAGTCGACCAAAAGACTCTAAGATGCCTCCCGCGAGCCCCTCTGACCACTTGGCCTTAAAGAGCTCATTCAGCAATCCTATACTCAGCACAATACCTATTGGGCTTGTAGTGTAACGACTCAAGTAAGTTGCGATACGGTGAAATTCAGGACAACGGGAAACCAGCACCGTCTTCCCAAGTGCTTGCAGGGCATCGGCTCGGTCAAGGAACGCCAAATGATCAATCTTACCTGCCTCGTCATCCCCCTTGCGCAAAAGGTTGTTCATCGTAATCTCACACAACTCAACCGCATTACTTTGCTGCTCGCTATCTAATAAATGACAGAACTCATCACGCGTTTGACATAACATATCAAGATGCAAGTTGGTCACAGGATTAAAGCTACCACGAAGCAAAATGATTGGCTTATTGTAGAGAGCCTCGGCAGGCTGGACTACCTCGCCATTTGGCAAAAACATTGCGGCTGCAGTGAGCCCGCTGTTCACAAGCTGCAAATGACAGAGACGATTATCAATCATCTTAAAGCCCTCGCCGCTGAACTTTAGCATATCCACCTCAACGCGATCATTACTCAGTCCATCCATCAGCGACTCGACAAAAAGAGCCATGTGATCACGATGATAAAATGCAGCATGAATGAGATTAACCCCTATGATTCCGAGGGCCTCCATTTGATCAAAGTTCTCCTGATCTAGCAGGCGCACGTGGATCAGGATTTGGCATGGATCCTCTTGCGGACGAAGCTGCAGCCTTATGCCTAGCCAGCCATGGCATTCCCCAGTGTCTTGATAACCCCGCGCCCGCACCGTATTCGAAAAACTAAAGAACGTCGAGTTAGCACCTCGCTTTTCCTTCAAGCGTTCCACGAGTAAATCATATTCATGCTCAAGCATTGCGTTGAGTCTGTCTCTGGAGACATAGCGCTTTGACTTGCCGTAGATGGCATCACTCATAGTCATATCATAAGCAGATATCGTTTTTGCCATGGTTCCTGCCGTTGCAGATGCTCGAAAAAACCAATTTGCTACTTCCTGACCTGCACCAATTTCCGCAAAGGTACCATATTTCTCTTCATCCAAATTAATACGGAGAGCTTTGTCGTATGTGGAAGGTGTTTCCCTGTTATTCATAGTAGCGTCGTGCATTTCTGGTTATTGTATCCAGGTTAATGCGTGTTGGTTTTTTGGGTATTATTTTTCGGTGAGGTTTCGCGGATCCATCCAGATTGAACATGCTCTATAATCGTCACCTGATTGCCCACAGGGCTGTTGATTGGGTAACTGACTTTCAACGTAGCCTCAGCCTCCTCCTCTCTGACCAATTTTGTAATAAAACGATAAAACTGAGGCAACCCTGAGTCTATGTAGCCATAGATTGAGCGATCAAAGTCTGGATGAGATAGCCTTACAGCAAACCACTTATTACTGTCGTTGAATAACCTATTGTAATAATTCACGCGTCTGCAGTGCACCCTGACTTCAACAGCTTGTGTTGGCCGAAGCTCAAACAGATTTGGCCATTTGACTGATGACCATGCAACCCAGCTTTCCCAGTCAACTTTATATCCGCCTTCAGCGTTAACTACCGAAATGCTTTTGACTGAAAAATCATCTAGTTGCACATCCATGCTGACGACTCCACCACTAATGCTAATGCTATTTCCATGGCCCAACACCCTTACTCCTGGAGCAACCCACACATCGTTCTGATACCATTTATTCATACGAGGAATAGTGATATTTGGAGTTCGAACAAGCCCCCCAAGCTCAGACACTGTTTTAGCCTCAAGGAACTCCACGATGACTTTTTTTGATTCCTTGATCATGCGCGCCTCACGAGTTTGTTGGCTATCGGCTGGATTTTCCTCTGATTGAAGCTCAGCGG
>JAQXBQ010000105.1 GCA_029252325.1 Akkermansiaceae bacterium | reverse complement strand
GCAAAAGCAAAGAAGACCCCAATGAGAGCACCTCCTGGCTTCAACAGTCGATGCGCAGCATCGACGTATCTCGCCCTCTGATCCGGCGTAATTGCACAAAAACAAGTATGTTCCCAAATGACATCATACCCTTTGGCCTTAGCAAAACTTGGATCAAAAAAATCGCCCATCATATAGCTCGCTCCGGCAGCACCATTCGATGACTTTGCCCCCGCTAGCGCCAGCTCTGAAATATCTAACCCCGTCACCGTGCAACCAGCTTGTGCAAGTGCCGCAACATCATGCCCATATCCACAACCAGGCACCAATACTTCAGACCTAGCGGGTAATTCCCCATTATGGATGACCTCTAATAATGCAGGTGATGGAGCCCCTTTATCCCAAGGAGTTCGACCTTCGGAGTAGTCCTGGTTCCAGTCACGTTGCTCTACTGTCATAGGCTTAGTTAAGTGGTTACCTCGGTCTATTCCAACTTTAAATTACCAGCAGCATCGCCATTAAAAATCACGCCATGTTTCTGGAGAACCTACTCAAAATACGTATCCTCATGTGAATAAACAGGGGCACAGCAGCAAAGAAAGCGAATATCTGTAACAGCTTTAACCTGATGCCATGCATTCCTGGGGATAAGGATAGCATCGCCCGCGCCGATCTCACGGATATCACCATCTACCTCCATGACCCCTTGCCCCTCGAGCATAAAATAGATCTCCTCACTCAGCTTGTGATAATGGCGCTGAGTCTCACCACCTGCAGCAAGACTAGCTTCCGCTAGGCTCTGCTTTTCTACCGGCGCATTCGTGGCATCCAAAATACTGCGAATTGTAGAACCATCGGCAGTGGTAAACGGGATCTGGTTACAAAGCTGGTTGACGATCATGTGTCTTGGTAACAGATTACTCCTGTGGAAACAACTTCCGTTACCTGCCCTGCCTGTTTTCAATCCTTTGAAGTCGCCTTACCTCCAGCTGAAGAGTGCCCATGCGAGGTAGATTATGACTGTGAAGTTTGTTGCCGCCCGATGCTCATCTTTTTCTCGGATTATAGCGCCGACGCACGCAGCCTCGATGATTAATCATGCCGATTCGCCAACATATTGCTGGCCGAGAGGCCTGTCCTTTCCTACCTCATACAGAGAGGGCAATAGGCCCATCGGCCTCACGTTCTGCTCGTGATAATGACGACCCAGCTACCTACTATATTGCCACACTAACATGTGCCCAGTCCCTATGGCTACAGGGAAAACCTGCGCAAGCTCTGCTTCAGCTCAACCACGCTCTGGGTGTCAAGCTGCCTGCCACCGATATGACCATAACTCAATGGCCTCTGCCTTACCAAGCAACCATGTGGGTCCTGAGCCGCCGACACGAAGTAGGCTTTATGGGCAATCCGGTTCGCCATTATCAACACCTTGCTAGTCGAATGAGTGGTCCCAATAAAGAACAGCGAGCTCACCGGGCTTGGATCTGTTTTCATCTTGCGGAACGCATTCTGCCAGCTAGCGAGTTTCCGCGCGATCATCGACAAATTAAAAAAGAACACCTGGTGATCCCTAAGTGGGAGGAAACTCTCACCAAAATCGAGCAATGCGGCATCGAGGGTGAGACTGATTTCCTGCGCAAAATCTGATATATTTTACTAGTTGGTTAGAACCTGTCATTTTTCTTGTCTTCCTTCTCGACTCTTTTCTTCCAATTCTTGAGTCTCCACCCATGTCCTACGAATCCAACCAATTGCTCAGTGAGTATCTTCTCATGCACTACGGCACCGATGAGCACTTAATGCCTTGGAGCTTTGGCCCCAAAGATGCGATCGGGTTCCCTGTGCGGACCATTAGCCATTTTCCAAAGGGTGACGTAGAGACCTCGCTCGATCTTGGATGTGCAGTGGGGCGCTCAACATTTGAGTTGAGTAAAACGTCTAAACACGTAACCGGTATCGATTTCTCAGATAACTTCATCGCCGCAGCCGAGCAAATTCGTGCCGAGGGGTCGATTGATTACCCCATGCTCGAAACGGGGAAACAAAATAAGCAAGCAACTGCCTGCCTGCCTCAAGGCAGCCGGCCTGAAAACTGCCGCTTTCTCAGTGGTGATGCGATGAATCTTCCCGAGGACCTAGGTAGCTTCGATCGTGTTCACGCAGCAAATCTCATTTGCCGCCTCACAGAACCGGAAAAGCTACTTAGCCGATTACCCGAACTTGTGAATCCGGGTGGAGATCTAGTTCTTGCCACTCCCTGCACATGGCTTGACGCCTACACCCCACCTTCTCACCAACCTGCTGGCGACACCCTGGAATGGCTCAAAGATCAGCTCAAACCGGCTTTTAAGCTGGAAAAACAGTCTGATGAACCCTTTTTAATCCGTGAAACAGCCAGAAAATTCCAATGGACAGTTTCTCTTGTGACCCATTGGAAACGTTGTTTTTGAAGGCTTATAGAGGCTTTGACGACCCCCGACAGACTCTGAGAACCTGCCTACATACACAGCCGAAGCTTGACTTCCGTTGTAGTCTAGCTTAAGTGCAGTTATCCTTTCTCTGAGACATCAGCAGCTGTTGCTTCTCACTCACCCAAACAAGCCGATTCCTCAAGGCGACCCTATAGGCGACCCCTAAAGGCAAGCGGCACTCTATTTACCTATATGTTCAACAAAATTCCTTTTTCTCGCGTCAACTGGATCACGAGTATTTTCCTCATTAGCACTGCGCTCCTTGCCGTTACCGCTGTCCCTGTTTACCTGTGGCACTTCGGGATCGACTGGTTCCAGTTCAGCATGTTTTTCTTTTATACCGTGATCACCATCATGAGCATCACGCTCGGTTATCATCGCCTCTATTCCCACCTTTCCTTCAAGGCAAAATGGCCGGTCAAGCTAGTCACGCTCCTATTCGGTGCATGCGCCTTTGAGAACTCATGTTTTGATTGGACTGCCGACCACCGCAAACATCACAAGCATGTTGACCACGATGATGATCCTTATGACATTTCGAAAGGATTCATGTGGGCTCACATCGGATGGCTTATTTTTAAAATGAGACCTGAGGAGCCAGTTAATAACGTCAATGACCTCAGACGCGACAAACTCTGCATGTGGCAACACAAATACGTCCACTGGATTGGCTTCGTCTTAGGCGCTGTTGTTCCCACCGCTCTTGCCTACATGGTTCAGCCCACTTGGCACTATGCTCTCGGTGGCTTCTTGCTCTCCGGCATCCTGCGTATCGTCATCGTTCAGCACTGCACCTTCTTCATCAACTCACTCTGTCACACCATCGGCAAACGCCCCTACAACACAGAGAACTCTGCTCGTGATTCAGCAATCATGGCGGTTTTCACTTGTGGTGAAGGTTACCACAATTACCACCACGCGTTCCAACATGACTACCGCAATGGTGTCAAGGCGTGGCAATTTGATCCCACTAAGTGGATGATTTGGACACTTTCTAAGCTTGGCCTTACTAGCGGCCTGCGCCGTGTGTCAGACGAGAAAATCCTTCTTGCAGAAATGCGTGAAGCATGTCGTCAAGCAGACCGAGTCAAAGCGATTGAACCAGACGCGGCTCTTTGTGAAAAGGCCATGGAAGTGTTTCACAACTTTTCTCAACGCCTCACCGATAGCTACGCTGAGCTTGAGGAAGCTATTTCAGGTAAGGTAACAGTCTCGAAGCAAGCGATGACCCAGTGGCAAAAAGAGACACGCGAATTTGTGCGTCACGTATCCGTGATCAACCGTCAGCTTCCAAATCCTGCGTAGTTACCACGCAAACCATCAATATTTAATCATCGGGCCCGCACATATGTGTGGGCCTGTTTGTTGTATGGTATTTACTTATCCGCATTACCCATGCTACTTGATCAGATCGCTCACCAGCTCAATGAATTTTAATAGCATTACTCATTTTATCCATTGCCAGCTTATCGATACCTGCTTAAGGATCATGTGAGCCCGCACCACTTTTTATTGATTATGAAAACCATCCGTCACCTTATTTTACTGCCATGCCTAGCTCTATTCAGTGTCTCATGCGCAAAACAAGTCAGCCAAGAGCCAGAGCCTGTCAAAGAAGCTCCTAAAAAAGTAAGCAAGAGCATCACTAAGCCAAAGGCATCCACAGCATCCGTGGCCGCGGCAACGAATCTATTCCGCACCCCGTCGGATGATCTCGCTCTTCCTACTGATGCACAGATAGCAGATGGCGAACAAACAGATGCTGTAAAGTCTCCAGCTCAGCCTGACCCGTCTGCACCAAGCATATCCATCAAACCTCCGGCAAATTCCTCTGCCGCCGAAAAGCCCTAAGTAAAGAGCTCTCTCCTTACTCGGTTGCCATGCGCAAACCTAAAAAATTCAACCCTCATCCGTTTGATTACCATGAGGAACTCGAACTCGAGATCTCATCCTTGAGCAACCTCGGTGTCGGCATTGCCCGTGTTCAGCTAGATTCATACAACGAGAATACCGAAGCCGATAAACCACAAGGCTGGGTCGTCTTTGTTCCGCATACCCTTCCGGGTGAAAAAGTACGCGCTCGCATTTTCCGCAACGACAAGTCCCACAGCCAAGCCGATCTCATTGATGTCATCAGCCCTTCATCGGACAGGCTTGAGCCTAAGTGCACACTCTTTGGTAAATGTGGCGGTTGCCAGTACCAGCACCTCTCCTACGAAAAACAACTTGCCTGGAAAACACGTCAAGTAGAGGAACTGCTCGCACACATGGCAGGCGTGGCGACCGATGTCTCACCAGCGATCCCATCACCAAAGCAATGGGGCTACCGCTCAAAAATCACGCCACACTTTAAGCGGCCACGAGACGGCAAAATCGGCGACATTGGCTTTCTACTTGCAGGGCAGCGGTCTCACCTCGTCGATGTTCCGCACTGTCCCATTGCCATGGACGAAATCAATGATGCTATGCCACGTATTCGCGAAGAGACACGCGCCAACGCCAAGGCATACAAGAAAGACGCGACCCTCCTGCTTCGAGCCACCGAAGGACGTGTTGAAACCAACCACCGCAACCCAATCTCTGAGACAGTTGCTACCGATGCTGGTGATATCACCTTCCATTTTCTCGCTGGCGACTTCTTTCAAAACAATCCATTCATCTTACCTGCATTCACAGGCTACGTTGCCCAACAAGCATCATCCTGTGGTGCTAACTATCTCGTCGACGCCTACTGCGGATCCGGCCTCTTCGCACTGAGCCTTGCCCACAAGTTCAAACAAGTCGCTGGGGTAGAAGTGAGCGAAACCGCCGCAGATTGGGCGCGCCGCAACGCAGAGCTCAACAAGATCGATAATACTACCTTTCTAGCCTCCAGTGCTGAGGCTATTTTTGCAGATATCACCTTCCCCGCTGAGCAAACTGCGGTGGTCATTGATCCGCCACGCAAAGGCTGCAATCAGGAATTTCTCGAACAGCTGTTTGCATTCAGCCCTCGCAAAGTAGTGTATATTTCCTGTAACCCAGCCACTCAAATGCGCGACCTTACTGAGTTTCTTTCAGCTGGCTATAAGCTCACCGCGGTGCAGCCTTTCGATCTATTTCCACAGACCAGACACCTTGAATGCGTAATCGTACTGGAAAAATAAATAAGGAGTGGAGCAAGATCCTTACTCACACACCCGAAAAGTAATCGCAGAACTGGCACCACTCGCGCCGCGCTTGCGAGAGTGCTATGGGTGAAAATCTCACCTTCGTCCCTGGCCTAGCCTGACCTAGTTGCGGCAAATCTACTCGTGCCACCACACCCAGCTTTGGATATCCTCCCAGAGTCTGCCGATCATTGAGCAGCACAATCGGCTGTCCATCGCTAGGAACTTGAATCGAGCCCAATGCAATTCCTTCAGAAATAATTCCTTCATTCGGAGAATCAATTGACTCCCCCTCCAACCTCGCCCCCATTCGATTCGAGTCAGCGCTGAGTTCATATTCCGATTGGTAAAAAACCTTCAATGCCTGAGGGCTAAAATTACGAGCTTGGTAAGACTCAATAACCCGCAGTGTGATCGTCTCTGGATAACTGGGCAGGTATCTAGGTGGCACGTGAGCGTCAATATGTGCATGATGAGATGCGGCTGACAATAAGTCCCCATCTACAATTGCTGAGCCCAAACCATTTCGAACAACCGTCGAACAACTCCCCATCATCGACTCGGTCTGCACACCTCCCTTGATGCCAAGATAGGCTCGCAAACCCTTGCGAGCAGGCTGCAGCTTGAGAGTCTGACCACGCTTGATGACAAAACTGCGCCAATTTCCGATCAATTCACTATCAAGCTCTGCTTGCAGATCTGCCCCACCAAGAGCCAGCACAAGATCGCACTCGGCTCGGAAGCTAGCCATCCCCACAGTTATTTCTATCGTTGCGTCACTCGCTATATTATTCAGCAAGCGATTCACCCAGCAATGCGCTTGTAAATCCATCGGCCCTCCTTGGCTCAATCCATGCCCAGCATACCCGTAGCGTCCAAGGTCCTGTATTGTGCTATGCACACCTGCTCGGATCACTCTTAAGCCTTGTGCCTCAGAGGTATCTTCAAACATGCCCACCCCTCTCTGTATATTCCTCTAACTCAATGGACACAAAACGAACCTTATCACCAATTTCAAAGGGACTCGCAGGATCTTCACCAGGACAATACAAGGGCACTGGGCAGCGACCTATCAACTGCCAACCACCTGGACTATCTGCTGGGTAAACAGCCGTTTGCCTGCCAGCAATACCGACACTGCCAGAAGCAACAAAAGCACGAGGACTGGCGTGCCTGGGCAAGGCGATACGCGGATCTACATCCGCGAGAAAAGCAAAACCTGGAGCAAAACCAATAGCACACACTGTGTAATCTCTACCTGTATGAATTTCGACAACCTCAGCAATCGTTAAGCCACTAGCACATGCTACCGCCTCCAAATCAGGCGCCACATCTGAATGGTAATATACCGGTAGCTCAATAAGTTTGCCGTGATCAGAGCCCACAATCGCACCTGATTGTATGGTCTCCACAATGCCATTCGCAAATCCCTCTAGCTCAACATGTGGTGAATCAAGCTGAACGAGAATTGAAGTATACGAAGGAGTGACTTCACACACCTCTGCATACTCAGACTTGATCAATGCCGCCCAGTGGCCAATCAGCGCAGCCTGTTCAACGTCAAGATCCTCAGCCATGTAAAACATAAGACTAGTCTCATTGACTACGGCCCATTTCACATCCAGCTGTTTCATAGACGAAGCGCTATATGAACTTGCTTGGCGGCTTCCACCGCAGCCTGATTATCCCCATGCACACAGATGCTATCCGCTGTCATCGTGATCTTTTCACCACATGAACTGGTAATATAACCTTGTCGCTTCAGCTCTAATACCTGTTCTACCATTGCGCCAGTATCACTAAAAACAGCCCCTTGCTCAGACCGCTCCATAAGTGTGCCATGCGCCGTATAGGCTCGGTCAGCAAAAGCCTCAAAGAGTAATGCGACGCCATACTTCATCGCCAATTCACGATCTGACTGATCGTCCTTGCGCGCCATGATCATCAAGGCTCTTGAATGAGACATCTGAGCTGTTGCTTTCAGTATCGCCTCATACACCTCACGACGATTCATCATATCGTGGTATAGCGCGCCATGCGGTTTGATATAATCAACACGAACCCCAAAAATCTGGCAAACCTTATCAAGCACTTCAACCTGCTCGATAATCAGATCAACAATCTCTCCCGTAGACAAATCCATCGACCTTCTGCCAAAGTTGTCGCGATCAGGATATCCCGGATGAGCCCCCACAGCCACTCCATAGCTTACCGCAAGCTCGACGGCCCTCGACATCTCCTCATCTCCACCTGCATGAGCTCCACAAGCAACGTTCGCCATGTCGATCCATTGGAACAATGACTCGTCATTATCTGTCCCCTCACCAACATCTGCATTCAACTTCATCGCACACAATATGTCGTAAATAGGAACTGCTAAGAAGCCTTGTTTTGAGGAACTGCATTTCGCTTAAGATTCCTTAAAAAATAGGGGTTGAAAGTTAAGAAAGAAATTCGAAAAAAAGCACGGTG
>JAQXBQ010000093.1 GCA_029252325.1 Akkermansiaceae bacterium | reverse complement strand
TGAAAGCCAATCCAAATCTTCACCTCAAATTTGTATATATTGATTTGTCAGCTAGTGCCCTAAGGTGGAAAAAATGGATAAGGCCTCAATTCCTAGCAGTGAGTTGGTATTATTCACAGTGGCAGAAAAAAGCGTTTTTAAAAATAAAGGAACTCGAGAAAACGAATCATTATGATGTTATCCACCATTTGACTTTCGCTTCTTTCAGACTGCCGTTTGCGGTAACAGGTCATACTGCATTATCGATTATCGGGCCAGTTGGCGGATGTGAAGAGTTTCCTGAGGAGTTATTGCCTGAAAGGGGTTGGCGTGTACACACTAAAGAAATATTTCGTAACCTGGTGACAAGATTCTCTACGGGATTTGGATTAGGTATGAGTAAGTATCGCCAAGCTAACCAAGTGATTGCATCGACGGACGAAATGAAGCAAGTCTTTGCTGATCATGGAATCAAAAGCTTAGTAATGCCTCAGATTGGTGTTACACGCGATTTGATAGGAGCTAGGTCACGAAAAGATCGGAAAGACGTGGAGGTCAGATTATTATTTGTTGGTGCGGTTTTAAGCTGGAAAGGGCTTGAGCTGGCCGTCCAAGCATTGGCCCTGCTCCCTCAGGGGGTGTCATTAACTATTATAGGTGGGGGCCCTGATGAGCGCTTATTAAGAAAAGAAATCAAGCGGTTAAACTTAACTAATCGGGTGCATTTTCTTGGGCGAATGCCGCACGCAGAAGTCTTAAATCATTACCAAAATTACGATCTTTTCATGTATCCAAGTATGCACGACTCGGGGTCGTTTACTGTTTTGGAGGCGATGGCATCTGGCTTACCTGTTATATGCCTTGATCGTGGCGGGCCGGCCTTGTCTGTTAACAACAATTGTGGGCGAATTGTAAAATCCGGATCACGAACAGAAACGATTAATTCTCTTTCTTTAGCTGTTAGTTATTACCTAGACAATCCAGAACAGATAGCCGAGCAAGGAACGAATGCTAAGCAAAGGCTACTTAATCTGTATGATTGGCGAAAGAAGTGTGAAGTGATGGCAGGAATATATGATGATGCTACGGGGCGCAACTAAGCACTCGTATCAACAGCCTGTCAATTTTTCAACATTGACGGTTACGAAATACAATTTGATAGCAGGTAATGTGGTCGAAAACTGACAAATCATTGATTAAGCAATTTGAAAGCACGGGCGATTTGCATTGTGCGATCACGTTTTATTGTGTCTTTAGGAATGGCAGTTTATTGCTTGCTCTTCCTCGCGAGCAAGAGATGGCATTAGCAACACTCTCACTGTATCAGCCACAATCATACAAAGCTCGCTGCTTAATTGGCGTTATCAGATTACTTATCGTATGTAATTTACACATACGTTTTTTGCCTGCAAGAACACTGAATTTTTGTAGTGATGGGCTCGTAGCAAAGCTAAGAGCGGATGACGCAGGCTTTGGCTTCTTGTTGGGAAATCCGGAGTCTGATGCAAGGAGAATCATCATCGCCCGGAAAGTAGGCGGCGAAGTTGTGATTGATAAAGTTGGATTGTCCTCCTTAGCTAGAAATTTAGTCAGCGCTGAGATTGCAGCGATGCGGGACATGCCTGCTAAACTGTCAGGCCTGTTAGAGATAAGGCAGTATGATGAAAACGACCATTGGTGTTTTTACAGTTGCCATAAAGTCGATGGGAGATCTCCACAAAAGTCTGACGACGATTTGGTCATGAGGATATTAGAGAGTTGGCTTTATTCTGCTCATAAGGAAGTGCTGCAAAGCACAAATCAATGGGCGATACTGAGGCGCTACATCAAAGAACATGATATCATAGAAGGGCAGCATTTACTTGATGAAGGTAAAGATCTGAGGGTTTCAGTGGGTGTATCTCATGGTGATTTTGCACCATGGAATATCAAAAAAACCGCAAGGAATACCGTGGCGGTCATAGATTGGGAGCATGGATCATGTAGTGGACCTGCAGCTTGGGATTGGATTCATTACCTTCTGCAGAGGGCTGTACTTGTTGATGGTATGTCAAACGGTAAAGCAATTCAAGTTTGTAGAGAATGGGCGAACACGGTAGGAGGTAGAGTATTTTTGGAGCGGACGGGATGGGGGGGTAGGATCAACTTGTGTATTGGAAGTTATTTATTTTATTCGAATGCACTTGGGCACTTCAAACACGCAGGGTTACTCAAAGAGTGGATTAAAAATGAGCGAGCGATTTGACATATTACTAGTAGGGCAAAC
>JAQXBQ010000072.1 GCA_029252325.1 Akkermansiaceae bacterium | reverse complement strand
ATCATAACTCCATGCTGCTCCAGCAGCCAAATCTACGGTGAGAGAATCAGTGAGCGACACACTCTTTGCTGCCTCGAACTCGAGATAACCACCATCAATGGCGTCAATGTCTTCAAAGT
Organism: Akkermansiaceae bacterium; assembly: GCA_029252325.1. Classification (GTDB taxonomy): domain Bacteria; phylum Verrucomicrobiota; class Verrucomicrobiia; order Verrucomicrobiales; family Akkermansiaceae; genus Oceaniferula. Next base: position 33,338 of record JAQXBQ010000072.1, on the reverse strand, counting down.
AGGTTAGCGATAACCCAAGACCACATGCCAATTCGGTTGAAATACCAACTGAAACTTCTTCCGTGTTGATATCACTTTCACCCGGAAACATGTACTTGGTGTAACCCACACTGAGGTCAAAATCACCCAACGTTTTTGTTAGGCCTATATAGAGGTCAAGCTCATCACCTTCACCACCCGCTTCGTCCCAGCTAGCATACCATAAACCTCCATTCAAAGATAGACCCTCAGCGAGTTCGTAGTTGAGATCAACACCTATGTCTACTAGGTCATCCCCAAAATCAACACCACGAAACTCGTAGATGGAATGGTATCCTGTGTAGATTTCAGATTCAATTTCTGCGAATGCGGTAGTTGCTGTTAGTAAACTGCTGCCTATTAGTAGTGACTTGATTGTAGTTTTCATAATCAAAATAACGTTGAGCAAATAGCGTGCCAATTTTCTGACATAGAAAATATGCACAAAAAAAGCCGAGGCCCATCGGGCCCCGACTTAGATCAGTGAGTGTTATTTATGCCTCCCAGTTGTAAGCTTCCTCGCCATGTTCATCGCGGTCCAAGCCGTCATGCTCAAGCTCCTCTTCCACCCGAATACCTCGGCAGAGAATCTTTGCTGCGAAGATGGCGATCACAGAAGCTACACCGCTCCAGACGATAGTTAAGATCACACTCTTGGCCTGCACGATGAACTGAGCGAGACCACCATCCCCAGCGCCTTCGCGAATAAATACTCCAGTCAGCAAAGCCCCTACGATACCACCGACACCATGCACACCAAAGACATCTAGGCTATCGTCATAGCCGAAAGCATGCTTAAGCTTAGTAGCTGCGAGATAACATACTGCACTGGCGACTGCGCCAATGATGAGGGCCCCTACCACGTTAGTTGATCCAGCGGCTGGGGTGATTGCCACCAGTCCTGCCACGGCACCAGTAGCGACACCCACAGCAGTGGGCTTCTTAGAAACAATCCACTCAAGAGCCATCCAAACCACGACTGCAACAGCCGATGCCACCTGGGTAGTCAGCATCGCCATGCCAGCACCAGCACTTGCTCCAGCAGCAGACCCAGCATTAAAACCAAACCAACCTACCCAAAGCAATGCGGCACCAACGAGTACGAAGGGCACGTTGTGAGGAACCAACGCTGGACCGGGATAGCCCCTACGTTTTCCGATAAAAATACATGCCACCAAACCAGCGATGCCAGCGTTGATATGCACCACGTTTCCTCCGGCAAAGTCAATCGCAGCCTCGCCCTCCGACATCAACCAGCCAGCATTGTGGAATAACCCGTTACCGCCCCATGCCATGTGCCACATCGGCAAGTAGGAGAGGATCGTCCAGATTACGGTAAAGACTAACATGGCAGAAAACTTCATCCGCTCGGCAAAGGCACCCACAATAATCGCGGGGCTGATAATAATAAAAGTCATCTGGAAAGTTACCCAGACACTTTCGGGGATGGTACCACTAAGTGTTGCTTCTTGGATATGATTCAAAAAGGCAAACGACTTGTCCCAGCCAAAATAAGCATTGCCACCCTCACCTGCAGCAACGGCATATCCAAACGCAACCCATAAGATCGACATTACTCCAGCCATGGCAAAACACTGAACAAATATACTGAGAACGTTCTTCGCACGAACGAGTCCACCATAGAATAATGCCAGACCAGGCAAACACATCATTAACACAAGCACGGTGGAAGTTAGCATCCACGCGGTATCACCCGTATCAAGGGTATCATCTGCCGCACAGGCATGGGAGGTCGTGAGCGCCAAAAGGAACAACGGCATACAGTAGGTTTTAATTAGTTTCATCATATTAAGTATAGTTTCAGTTTTTTATCTGGTTTGCGTTGTTTGTGCGCCGAATCAAAAAAATATTTGTTGATTTTATCAGGTCTTTCGCGCGCGCGAGATAATTTAAGCAATATGCGTGCCAACTCTCTCCGTTCTAATTTTACCGCTCCTGTTTTCGTTCTTGGCACGCCACATGCTGAAGTTGTTTTTTCAAACTACCAAACAACAACCAACAACCTATGATTACTAAATCAATATTACCCTTATCCATCCTAGCAATAGGAACAGGATCTTTGTTAGCTGACGATGCTGAAACAAAAGCAGGTTATGATGAGCTAGTTGCAGGCCAAGGCGATTACGCCTACGCTTTCGACTTTTTCACCACATCCATGCTTTGGACATGTATTGCTGCAGCCCTTGTTTTTCTCATGCACCTAGGATTTGCTTCTCTCGAAGCTGGTCTGACTCAACGGAAAAACACGGTAAACATTCTATTCAAAAACTGCTTCATCATTGCAATTGGTATCGTAACCTACTGCCTTGTTGGGTTCAACACTCACTACCCAGGCGACTTTAACGGCTGGTTTAGTATTGGCGGACCATTTGGCGAAGGGAATATCGATGATACCTTCGGCTACGGAGGCGTAGGCCTTGCAATGACCGGATATGGAGACTTCATTTTCCAGGCTATGTTCGCCGCCACCGCTGCCACTATTGTTTCTGGAGCTGTAGCCGAACGCGTAAAGCTTCCAAGCTTCATGATCTTTGCGACAGTGCTCGTAGGTCTCGCATACCCAATTGTCGGTTCCTGGCACTGGGGCGGCGGCTGGATGGCCAGCCTCAACGATGGCAACGGCTTTAAGGATTTTGCCGGTTCCGCAGTTGTTCACGCCTTTGGTGGATTCGCAGCTCTTGCTTGCGTTATCATCCTCGGACCACGGAAGGGCAAGTATACTAAGAACGGCATGAAGCCAATCCTGCCATCAAACCTACCTCTTGCCACAATCGGTGTATTCTTACTCTTCTTCGGATGGTTTGGATTCAACGGAGGTTCCGTTCTTTCTGCAGCCCCTGGACCCCTCGGCCTAGTATTTACAACAACTACTCTTGCCGCTTGCACAGGTGCTCTTGGTTCCATGTTCACTTCGTGGATTGTTCTCAAAAAGCCAGACCTATCCATGGCACTCAACGGATTCCTAGCTGGCCTCGTTGGCATCACGGCTAACGCTGACATCGTGTCAACCAACGGCGCCTTACTGATCGGACTGGTTGCAGGTGTTATCGTAGTATTCTCTATCCTCTTCTTCGATAAGATAAAGATCGATGATCCAGTAGGTGCTATCTCAGTTCACGGCATCTGCGGTGTATGGGGAATCTTGGCCTGTGCGCTTTTCGACACCACTGACAGTGGATTCACCATCGGTGGTCAGCTTGTAGGAGTGCTCGCCGTAGCGGCTGCCGCATTCATCTTCTCGATCATTGTCTTCTCTATTATCAAGCTCACTATTGGCGTGAGAGTTGACGAGAAAGAGGAGCACGAAGGTCTCGACGTGGCAGAACACGGTTCACCAGCTTACAACGACTAATTAACCATCATAACAACGAATAGCCGGGGGAGCACTGCTCCTCCGGCTTTTTTCTGTCCTATTTTTCTGTCCTTTTCTCTATCCAGTACTTTCCATACCCCTTGAACTCACTCTATATTCTCAGCGAGCACTGACTCATCACCCATACCTCATGCGCACTCTCATTGTAGACAACTCAAATACACGCACCAAACTGGCCCTTGCTAATGGTGACTGTCTTGAATCGTGGCGTGCCATCATCCCTACTCCAGAAATTTCTCAACAGTCGTTAGCTGATGCACTTAATGAGATCAGCTGGGATGCGTCGATTATCAGTTCCGTTGTTCCCGACAAAGCAGCCACGCTGGCATCATACCTCAGCAGCAAACCCTGCCACCAGCTCAGCCACCTCAGCAACTTACCCATCGGTATTAATTACCCCAAACCCGAACAGATCGGTGCTGACCGGCTCGCCAACGCAGTCGGAGCACATTCAAAGTATAACAGCCCCTGCATCGTGCTAGATTTTGGCACGGCGGTAACCTTCGATGTAGTGGCTTCAGCGAACGACTATAAAGGAGTGCAAGCTAACACGAACGACGGTGAGATTAAGAAGAAAACTGGAGACGCACAATTATCATCCTACCAGGGAGGAGTCATTGCCCCCGGTCTTGCCTCGATGACCGAGGGACTAGCAAATCGCACTGCCCTACTCCCCCACATTACTCTTCAGGAGCCCCAACAAGTCATCGGCAAATCAACCGAACAAGCTATGCTAGCAGGCGCAGTTTATGGATATCGCGGCTTAGTGCGTGAAATCCTTCGCAATCTGTATAAAGAATTCTCCACCAAGCCACTTGTTGTAGCTACAGGTGGCGACGCCCCGCTGATCATTAACGGACTCAGTGAAATCGATCAACTTGCCCCAGACCTCACACTAGACGGCCTGAGGATCATCGCAAATCTCAATATCTCATACTCATGAATCAAGCACTCACACCCCTCTCCCTCGGTATCGATTTTGGCGGAACCAGCGTCAAATTCGGTGTTGTTCGAGGCCATGAAGTCATTGCCCAAGCACCTGCTATTGCCACTGAGGACTTCAACGAAGCCGAACCTCTAATCGAAGCTATCATCTATGTCATCGATGATTTGCGCGCACACCACCCCGAGATAAGTGCCATAGGAGTAGGTGTCCCTGGCTTTGTTGATTTCAAGACGGGCACCATTCACAATCTGACCAACGTCAGGGGTTGGACCAACATTGCTTTGCGCGATATTCTACAAGATCGCACCAAGCTCCCCGTTGCGGTGGAAAATGATGCCAATTGCATGGCCTATGCCGAGTGGAAAGTAGGAGCTGGCATGGGCAAGGATCACCTTGTCTGCATCACTCTAGGCACCGGTGTTGGTGGTGGCATTATCACTCACGGCCATATGCTGCGCGGCGCCCAATCCGTTGCCGGTGAGTTAGGCCAGACATCGATCGACCACGCAGGCAGAGAAGGTGCATATGGAAACCTCGGCTCACTGGAAGACTACATTGGAAACAATGAGATAGCAGCCGATGCTCGACAATTCTACGCTAACCACAATATCGATAAAAGCGTTACTGAATGTAGCCCAGTGGCTCTGTCTCAAGCAGCCGCTCAAGGAGATCAGCTGGCAGTAGAAATATGGCAGGGTATCGCCCAAAAACTTGCATGCACAGTAGTCAACGCTTGCTGGCTTCTCAACCCAGCCGCCATCATCATTGGCGGAGGTGTTGCCAAGGCTGCTGAGCTTCTTTTTGACCCGCTCAAAGAAAGCATCCAAAAACAACTGGCTCCAGCCTTTCTTAATGGGCTCGAAATTATCCCTGCTCAATTCAGTAATGATGCTGGCATCATCGGGGCTGCTACCTTGGCGCTCGAAGAAACATCTGCAGAGACATAAAAAACAACATGGCTTGAGTTTTAACGTGCCATTTGCCCTGTTCATGCTTAACTTGAATCGTCCTAGTTACATTTAATCATGAGTCAAATCGGCAACCTTACCCTTGATCCCTCCGCCCCTTTTTTTATCCTTGGTCCATGTGCTCTCGAGTCTGAGGAATTTGCATGGCAAATGGCACGATCTCTCAAAGAGATTGCACAGCGCACTGGCATTCAGTTCATTTTTAAAGCTTCCTATGACAAGGCTAATCGCACCTCCGTTGATTCCTTTCGCGGCCCAGGAGTCGTAGAAGGCTGTCGCATTCTTGGAGAAATAGGCAAGGAGCTCGGCATTCCCGTTAGCACAGATATACACACCCCCGAGGAGGCTTCCATCGCAGCTGAAACCGTAGATATGTTGCAGGTTCCGGCATTCCTGTGTCGCCAGACTGATTTACTGGAAGCTTGTGCCAAAACGGGACGTCCTATTAACATCAAAAAGGGACAATTTTTAGCACCTTGGGATGTAAAGCCCATCGCAGGAAAGATGAAGCACTTCAACTGCGAACACTTCTACATCACCGAGCGAGGCTCCACCTTTGGTTACAACAATCTCGTCGCTGATATGCGCTCACTCTACTGGATGCGCGACATGGGCATGAAAGTTATTTTTGATGCTACCCACTCTGTGCAACGTCCAGGCGGAGATGGAGGCACCACAGGTGGAGATGGCGAACTTGCTCCTGTATTGGCAAGGGCAGCGATTGCTACAGGTGTCGATGGTGTGTTTATGGAAACTCACATTAATCCTAAAAAAGCATTTTCGGATGGTCCCAACCAGATTCCGCTTAATGAGATTGAAGCTGTTCTTACTCGTTTACTTGCCGTGCATCACGCTGCCCACGATGTTGGCTAAGTGATACGTTCTCAATTCTACAGATCACCATTACGAAAACCTTCCGTCATCACCATAGCTCAGCCAACTTGGCCCTTCGGCCATGTTTCGTGGTTGTCATGACAATTTTTGCGCTTGTCGCATGTAAAAACGGCAAACAAACACAAACTTCTTCACTCAGTCAAACTGAGAAGGAGCCCAACAAGATTGAAGCCAAAGCTACGAATTTAAGCTCACAATCGAAGCCAAAGAAAAAGAAATCAAGCCTCTCCCTGTTAGGACAAATGCATAGCGATACTGTTCTGAGGCAAGTAAGACTCCCTCGCTACGACGAAAACTTTAAGCCCTTGTCGCTCCTTCATGCAGACAGAATGGAAATCATTAAAGGCAACACTGTTGAAGCACGTGACGTGTCCCTAGAATTATACGACGAAAACGGTGACATTCAGGCTCGCACGAAAGTCAAACGGGCTACCTACAAGGAAAACGATGCAATTCTTAAAGCCGAAGAAGCTATATACATCAGCGGTAAAGACTTTCAAACATCAGGCGCAGGCATGGTCTACGATATCAATACTGGGCAAGGCTTCATTATCGGCCCGGCAGCCTCGCTTTTTTACCTCAAATCAAAACCTGTCCCAGAAAGCCAACGATAACCTTCAGTAACTTCGGCTGAACAACACTCTTTTTTTACCACAACCCATGCAATACTACCGCTTAACTACAACAACCAAATGGATACCTCCTGCAGCGGTTATGATTGTGCTATTAATCGTTCAATCACCATTTTCGACGGCAGCTCCACCAGCATCCCCTTCAGATAACAAACTCAAACAAATTGACAGCCTATCGACCACTAATACTGATAGCCATAACCAGCGCCAAAAAAATGTAGAGACCACCATCAAGCAGAGCGATGAACAGTCCGCTGTTGCCGACAAAAAAATGCGCTCTTTCCTCAAGCGTAGCAATCAAGCGCAACAGGCCAACAAAGGCTCATCAGCAAAACCAAATCAAACACCTCCCCCAGCTTCAAAAAAAGAAACGGCCGATAATAAGAAAGCCGACACCGAGGAAGAGCCAGCCACTATCAAAATAAAGTGTGATGGCGGTATTTATTTTGATAACGAAAACGGTATTCTGACTTATCTCAAAAACATCAGACTTGATGAGTCCAACTCAGCGTTCAAGCTGAGATGCGATGATGAACTCAAAATCTTATTCAATAATAAACCTAAAAAAAAGAAACAGAACACGTCAGCGAAAAAAACCGACGTTACGCAAAAAAATCAAGCCGATCAATCAGCCAATAGCTTCTCAAGCCGAGGAGACCTCAAAGAAATCATCGCCTCAGGAAACGTGAGAATTACGGGTGAAAACAACGATGGCCAATCCTTTCTTGCGTCAGGCAACACTGCCAGCTACAATGCAAAAACTGGTGAAATGATACTTAAAGGTGGGCGCCCAACACTGCAACAAAGTGCTAACGAATACCTGCAGGCCGCGGAAGACGGCCAATGGATTAGGCTCATCATGAGAGACAAAGATATCGAGAGCATCATTACCAGTCAGGGAAAATGGGTCATGCAAGCCGTCCCCAAAAAATAATTCTCGCTAGAAAGAATCTCGCTATATTAAATTAGGGAATATGTCAGAAATTATGTCAAACGAGTTACCGGCAGAAAAATCGCCAGCACTGGCTCCACCGTCAGATCATACTACACTACACCTAGACACAGCAGCGCGCCGCAACTCACCCACCCTACTTGAGGCTCGTGGCTTAATGAAATCTTATGCTGGTCGCACTGTGGTCAACGACGTCAACCTGAGTGTACGTGAGGGCGAAATTGTTGGCTTACTCGGCCCAAACGGCGCCGGTAAGACCACCAGTTTTTATATGATCGCTGGTCTTATTCCAGCAGACACCGGCGTTGTGCATTTTTCGGGCAATGATATTTCGACGCTCCCGATGCACAAACGCGCCAGATTAGGCATGGGCTACCTCCCCCAAGAAGAATCTATCTTTCGCAATCTCAGTGTAATTGAAAATCTCCTCGCTGTTCTCGAAACCCGGAAAGACCTGAGCCGTAAAGAACGCCACCATCGTGCCGACCAGCTACTCGAGCGCTTCAATATTTCCAAGCTTCGTAAGTCTGAAGCCTTATCCCTTTCTGGGGGTGAGAAACGCCGCCTCACTATTGCCCGCTCGCTATGCACTGACCCAACACTACTCATGCTTGATGAGCCCTTCAGTGGAGTTGATCCGATTGCTGTTGGGGACATTCAAACCATTGTCAGAGATTTACGCGATCAAGATGGACTCTCTATTTTAATCACTGACCACAATGTCCGTGAAACTCTGCACATTACCGATCACGCCTACCTACTTCATGAAGGACAACTCATTCTGGAAGGCGAGGCAAAAGATATTGCCGACAATCCACTCGCCCGTAAACACTACCTCGGCGAGGATTTTGTGCTCTAAAAAAATCATTACTTCGTAGCCTAGTGCTACATAACATAAACAAGAAAGGAAACAACAAGATGCAATCAGCTAATGCTAATACGCAAATTACGGTTACCGTACGTCACGAGGAAATCACTGATGCCCTACGCGATTACGCCACCAAAAAAATTCAAGGTTTACACCTGGATTACCCAAAAATCATCGAAGCCAAGGCTATCCTCGATGCACACAAAAACCGCCATCATGCTGAAATCATTCTCTTCTGCGCCAACCATATCGTCATTGATGCCTCATCTGAGAGCAAGGACATGTATGCCGCCATTGATGAGACGATTGATAAAATTGCTCGTCGCATGCGCAAGCACAAGACCCGCTTACTCAGAAAGCATAGACCTAACAGAAGAAAGGATACCATACGTCACCTTGATGAGAAAATATTCTCATCAAGTATTCTAGATGATATTCCAGCAGTCGAAGAGCCAGAAGCTGATCCTGAGCCGATGATCATTCACCGCGAATCATACCGCCTTAGAACCTTACTCAAGGAAGAGGCCATCATGGAGCTCGAGCTCTCGGACAAGCCATTTATCGTCTACAACAACGAACGCCGTGATGTGCTCCAAATCCTCTATCGTCGTAAAGATGGCGATTACGCTATCATTGAGCCTTAAGCGTCTCACCCAAACCACCAAAAAGGGGCTCCTCACAAGGAAGCCCCTTTTTTGCGCTCTTTATCTAAGAATTATGGATAAGTTCAGAGCTATTGAGCCTGATCTCGATCGTGCACTTTATCCTTGTTGATAGGCTCATCTTGTTCGATCTCACCCGCTAATTGAGGTGGAGTAACAGTAGCTGAGCTCTTAATGCTAGATGGCTCTGTCTCATCTAGCGTTTTTGAAGTTTTGGCCTCACCGCTTGCCTCTACTGGCTTGCTTTTATTCTCACCCGGAGAATTTCTTCCAGACATTCATGTCGGAATACCGCAGGCAGGAAGAATCCAAAGCTGCAGAGAAAAATACAGACCAATAAAAATCCATATACTGTTCATATCTTTATGAGTTGCCAGATCTCTTTTTATTCCGACTTATTGCGCATATTATGAGCGACCATCGTGAAGAAAGAATTGAGCTCTAGCTTAATGGACTTGGGGACCTTTGTTTCATCCATAGCTTCATCCATCAATTCGAGCCAACGCACTGCTTCTGCTTCACCAATAGAAAAAGGAGCGTGACGCATTCGCAACCGAGGGTGACCTCGCTTCTCTTGGTAACGGGGATCATTACCAAAACGAAACAGCAAAAAATCGCGCAAACGCTCTTCAGCACCGACCAAATCCTCCTCTGGATACATCGGCCCGATCAAATCATCTTCCTTAATTCTTCGGTAAAATGCGGCCACCATCTTGGTGAATCCAACTTCACCGAGAATGGTGTAAATAACGGCTTCATCCATGGCAGTTTATTAATAAGGATCTGGTTAAAAAGAGACTATGGACATTACTCACCCTGACGGGCGCTTGCCTTAAGACGGAGAGCATTCAACGCGATGAAGCCAGTTGCATCATCTTGGTTGTATGCCTCCTCAGCACCGCCCTCCATCGTCGCTACATCCTCAGAATAGAGTGTGAATGGCGAGCGACGACCAGCCTGCATGCAGTTCCCTTTGTAGAGCTTAAGCCTTACCTCACCGGATACCGTCTTTTGTGTCTCCGTGACCAATGCCTGAATAGCATCACGCTCTGGAGCGAACCAGAATCCATTGTAAACCAATTGGGAATACTTAGTGATCAGACTGTCGCGCACATACTGTGCCTCACGATCTACCGTCAGCGTCTCAAGATCTCGGTGAGCCGCCAAAATGATGGTCCCACCGGGGGTCTCGTAAACACCACGAGATTTCATCCCAACAAAACGGTTTTCAACAATATCAACGCGGCCGATACCATGCTTACCACCCAGGAAATTAAGCACCCGCATCACGCCGTATGGGCTGAGCAGGGTGTAACCGTCTTTTTCGCCTTCGACTTTGAAGTCACCGAGGTCGGAGATGATTTGATCGATCCCGTCGTATTTGAGACCCACAATATCACCTTTCTCGAACAAAAACTCGACATACTCAGGCGTGTCTGGTGCCTCCTCAGGAGAAACTGAAAGCACATACATATCACGATCAGCCTCGCCCGTTGCGTCATACCATGTGTCTTCGAGCGCCCCTGCCTCGAATGAGATGTGCAATAAATTACGATCCATCGAGTATGGTTTCTTTTTCGATGCTGTGACATCGATGCCGTGTTCTTCGCAGTAGGCGATCATCTCTGAACGACCTGGGAATTCAGCTCGGAACTCAGCATCACGCCATGGAGCAATCATCTTCAGATCAGGAGCAAGAGCGGCCACAGAAAGTTCAAATCGGACCTGGTCGTTTCCTTTACCCGTTGCACCGTGAGCAATGGCATCGGCGCCCTCCTTGATCGCCACATCAACCATGCCCTTCGAAATACAAGGGCGCGCAATCGATGTTCCTAATAAATAGCGGCCCTCATAGAGAGCATTAGCCTGAAACATGGGGTAAATGTAATCAGCGGCGAACTCTTCCTTGAGGTCGCCAATATAGCACTTACTTGCTCCAGTGCTCAAAGCTTTCTCTTCGAGACCGTCCAGCTCCTCACCCTGACCAACATCTGCACAGTAAGCGATAATTTCAGCATTATATTTCTCTTTGAGCCAAAGAAGAAGAACTGAGGTATCTAAACCTCCGGAATATGCGACGACGATTTTCATAACGATATTTAGTGATAGCTGGGCTAGTGATTAGAATTACGACAAAAATAGACTCGTCTGCCATGATAGCAATGCCAACGAGACGGGCGCAGAAAAGCACAATCGACTCCAAGAGACAAGAGTCAAGATAGCCATCGGGTGCAACGTGGCTCTATTTATTCTATATCCTTGGTTTGAGCGTCGCCATCGACTGCGTCTTTAGTGCCAATAGCTGGTGCTGATTTACCAGTGGGGAGAACTTTACGCATTAGCTTCTTCAAGCCACTCTCCGCCGCGAGTTCTGCGGCTTCCGCATCACGCATCGCCTTTTCCCAAGCCGGGGCAAATCCAGGCGCTTGCTCGCGCATCACACTCACGGCATTTTCCATCAAATGAAGGTGACGAAGCTCAGCTCTTCCCGGCTTCTGCTTAGCGACATTCAAGTTGGATCTTAAATTTTCATTCTGCTCACGCAACTCCCTGAGATCGACCTCAAGCTGATCGTTACCCTTCGCATTTATTTTAAGCTGCGTATTGAGGTGGCCCTGCAGTTCTTCGCCTTCCTGCTGAAGGCGCTTCTTTTCGCTACGCAACGTGACGATATCCTTACGCATCAGGCGCCAAACCATAGCCAAAAGAAACAGCCCAACGACAAGCCCCCAAGTGAAAGGCTCTGACACGATAAGCATAAATGTTTCCATAGCCTGAGACTAATTAACTCAAATTATTTTCCAAGGACTATCGTCAAGTAGCGAGCAAGCTACTTCTGGTCGCTTACCTGCTTACCTGCTTATAGGATTGATAATTCTGATAGGCAAATATGCACATAAAAACGGCGATGAAATACAGACCAAATTTCAACGCTAGAATAGCGATCGCCGCGGACGTGACAATTCCCGTTATGTGAAGTGCTGTTGCTCGCCTAGGGCCGAGGACCGCTGCAAGCATCTGACCTCCATCCATGGGGTAAATTGGCAGGCAGTTGAAAATCGCCCACGCTAGGCTAATCCATATCAGACCGGCAAAAAAACTATCAATCTGCATTCCTTGAACTGGCAAATAATTCTTAAGATACAGCACGGCAATACCGAACGTAAACTGCACGGCTGGACCAGCAAGTGTTACAAAAAAAGATCTTCTGCGTGTCAGAACACCGGGAGGATGTGTCGCATACCCCCCCATGAAGGTAAGAACGACATTGGTGGGTAGTTTGAACTTTTTGATCGTTAGCGCGTGACCCATTTCATGTACTAACACCGATACAAATGCTGCCAGCATAAACATCGCTGTTCTGAGCATGTCTTCTTGGTTAGTTGCATTCAGCGCACCGCCTATTAATGCCGTCGTCACCCAAAACCAAAGCTCTACCCTCACAGGGATACCAAAGAGTGTAAATTGAATCATAGTCGAATTAAGCTAGTCCTTAGAAGTAAGTAAATTAACCGCGGAGACAAGTGCCTTAAGGCCCGCCATTTCAATCGAAGGATCGACACCACAGCCCCACACCAAGTTCTGATCATCCTTACTTTGCAACTGCACATATGCTGCTGAATCGGCATCAGAGCCTCCACTTACAGCGTGTGACCTATAATCGGTAAGAGTGAAGTTTTTCAGGCCCACTTGCTCCAGTGCCTGAACAAAAGCGTTGATCGGGCCATTGCCCAAACCGCTAATTTTTTGTGACTTGCCCTCTAATACGAGATCAGCATGACATGCCACTTCACCCTTCTTACCTGCATGATGATCAAGTTCGTAATCACAAAGAGACATAGGCTCAGACAGATTAACAAACTTCTCGAAAAACACATCCCGAATTTCATCTGGTGTAAGCTCTCTCCCGAGTTCGTCAGCCAAGGCATAGACAAGCATGCCCACCGTTGGATGCATCGTTTTTGGTAAATCAAAGCCGTGCTCACGATCCAGCACATAGGCAACCCCCCCTTTACCCGACTGTGAATTGATGCGAATGATTGCCTCGTAAGAACGCCCAATATCTTGTGGATCAATTGTCAGGTATGGAACTGCCCATGACGTGTTTGGGTCATTTTTCAGATCCTTCTCACGTAAATCTAAGCCCTTCTTGATAGCATCCTGGTGCGACCCAGAAAATGCGGTAAAGACAAGCTCTCCAGCATACGGATATCGTTCAGGCACAGTCATGCGAGTGACTCGTTCGTAGACGGCACGGATGGCGGACAAATCAGAAAAATCAAGCCCTGTCTGTATACCATGGCTATTCATATTGAGTGCCACATTGGCAATATCGAGGTTTCCTGTGCGCTCACCATTGCCAAAGAGCGTACCTTCGACACGATCCGCTCCAGCCATCAATCCAAGCTCAGTGGCAGCAGTGCCCGTACCTCGATCATTGTGTGTGTGCAAAGACACAAGCAGCGAATCTCTGCGATTAAGATTGCGACTCATCCACTCAATCATATCTGCATGAACGTTAGGTGTAGCCCACTGCACAGTATCAGGAAGATTGATGATCATCTTCTTCTCCGGGCTTGGCTGCCAGATATCGATAACAGCATTGCAACACTCGAGGGCAAAATCGAGCTCAGTGTCTGAAAATGATTCTGGAGAATATTGCAGTAATACTTCGGTCTCTGGAATGGTTGGTGCTAATTCTTTAACAAGCTTAGCCCCATCAATAGCAAGCTGCTTGATATCCTCACGGCTGGCATTGCCAAAGGTGACTCGCCGCTGCAATGGCGAGGTAGAATTATAAATGTGCACGATGACCTGTTTAGCGCCTTTAATCGCTTCGAAAGACCTGCGAATAAGATGTTCACGTGTCTGCACCAAGAGCTGAATAGTGACATCCTCGGGAATTAAGTCGTTATCTATGAGATGCCGGCAAAAATTAAATTCAGTGTCAGCGGCTGATGGAAAACCAATTTCGATTTGCTTAAAACCGATGCGACACAAGAGCTGAAAAAACTCGAGCTTCTCCTCAATAGACATGGGCACAGGCAAAGCTTGGTTGCCGTCTCGCAAATCTACGCTCGCCCATACAGGGGCGCTTGTGATGCTGCGATCAGGCCATTCTCTGTCAGGCAGGTCCACCGCTGGAAAGGCACGGTATTTATGGATGCTTTCGGTCTTCATGACGCAGCTTGATGCGGTTTTTTGAGCGTAATTGCAAGCTTCAAGCTAATATCTCACGCTATTCTTCAGTTGCACCCCACTTTTCCTACTTGTAGGAATCATCGATGAGGGGCATGGTCGTTATTACTATGAAATGTATTTCTCTCATCAGCATCCTCGCTACTGGTATTTTCTGCGTTAGCCTCAGCTCCTGCGGCACCAGCTCCTCCCTCAGTAGTCAGGGTCTATCAGGCTATCAGTCATACGACCTACCCGCATCTCTACCGAAGGATCGATCCAAAGTCAGAGTAAAGGTATCAACCAATAACCAAATGGTCTATGTGATGGAGGGCTCAAAGCCCCTCCTTGTCATGCCTGTCTCCGTGGGAACATCATCGACACCAACTCCCAAAGGCCATTTTCGGATTTTCAAAAAGGACCACAAACACCGTGCCAACAGCCATGGCTTCGCATATCGAGGCAACCAAGTTCGAGGCTGCTATCTTCGCACTAAGCCATCAGGATGGAGCTTCAAAGGCACCCCCATGCCCTATTGGTGTGAGTTCAAAGCTAACTATGGTTTTCACACCGGCTGGATGAAAAACAGCCCCTGTACTCTTGGTTGTATCCGCATGCACGAAAACCTATCCCCAAAATTCTTCCAACTCGTTAAAAACGGTACCCCTGTTTACATCTCCTACACTCAGCCTGAAGATGCGACCATCGGCAGAAACGTTCCTCGCCCCCCAGATGCTAGCCCATTGCCAAACTACCCTGCATCAATGATGCTCAGTGATGGTTACTTTCACAGGCACAACAAGCCTGTTTACAACTAAACTACTGACACCTTTGGCACGCGAGTGAGAGCGACAAAAAATCGTCATACTCTGGCTGCCAACCCAAGCTCTTGAGCTTGGTATTTGACACTCTCTTACTGCTATTGCCGCGCTTGCGCTTCACTTCTTGGCGCTGCTGCTCAGGCATTGGCACAGCAAAATGCTCCGCGAGCATTGCATAACAATCGCGCTGACTTACTGGCTCTGCCGTTATATTGTAGATCTCCCCACTCGGAAAAACATCCAATTCAGCGAGCATCAGCATGGCATTTGCAACATCATCGCGGTGCACGTAATTCATAATCCGCTCCCCCGCACCATCTATTCGAGCATCACCAGACAATAAATTTTTCAAAACATGGCATCTGTTGGGACCATAGAGACCCGATAAGCGAGCCACTAAACCGCCTGCATTGATCACATTTTGCTCAGTTTCTCGAAGCACCTGTGCCCCTGAACTAGAGGGATTCGCGGCACTAAGCTCAGTAACCAAAGAATGATCTTCTTGTGGATACACTGAAGTACTTGAGGTGAATATCAGCCTAGTTTCTGGGTATCGCTCGATTAAACATCGAGCACCTTGCAAATACACCTTGCGGTAT
Organism: Akkermansiaceae bacterium; assembly: GCA_029252325.1. Classification (GTDB taxonomy): domain Bacteria; phylum Verrucomicrobiota; class Verrucomicrobiia; order Verrucomicrobiales; family Akkermansiaceae; genus Oceaniferula. The sequence continues at coordinate 17,406 of JAQXBQ010000072.1, read as the reverse complement.
GCCGGCTCGCCACCCCCGCCGGAAGCTGCGCAGTGAATGACTAGATCATAACCCTCAGGCAAAGACGCCAACTCCTCAGCAGAAGATACATCACACGCAATCGCACCATTGTCACCACTGCGATTGAGCTTAGTTACCTCCCAGCCAGCTTCTTCAAACTTGCGCTCCAGCGCACGCCCTAAAAAACCGTAACCAGCAATGAGTAACTTTGCCATTACCCCTCCATCTTAATTCCCAATAACTCCGCGGTAGCTTCGCGGGGACGCGCAGTCAAAATATCGGGCTTGCCATTAGTCACTAAAACCGTGTGCTCAAAGTGAGATGAGTTTTTGCGATCATTGGTGATAACCGTCCAGCCATCACTCAGAATAGTAACCCCAGCCACGCCGGCATTGACCATCGGTTCAATTGCCAAAACCATACCTGGACGCAGTTTGGGGGATCTACCGGATGGGCGATAATTAGGCACCTGTGGTTCCTCGTGCAAATCACGACCTACACCGTGGCCAACGAATTCACGAACCACGGTAAACCCATAGGGTTGAACATGAGCCTCGACAGCCCCACATACGTCAGCGAGCAAATTGCCCGCTCGAGCCTGTTCAATGGCATCATAGAGTGACTGCTCAGTCGCACACATTAGGCGTTTGGTCTCAAGGTCGATCTCACCTGCCGCCACCGTCGTTGCATTGTCGCCAATCCAGCCACCTTTGGTAATACCAACGTCGATTTTCAAAATATCGCCCTCAGTAATGACCGTATCGGAACCAATCCCATGCACCACCTCTTCATTGCGAGAAATACAAATTTGGCCTGGAAATCCACGATAGCCAAGGAAGGCGCTTTTGCACTCACGCTCTTTCATCAACTCAGCTGCGTAGGCATCAATTTCGCCCGTTGTCTTGCCCGGCTGCACAGCCTTAGCACATAGCTGGAGAATTTCACTCGCCGTTTCACAGGCTACACGCATCTTTTTGATGTCGGCTGAGCTCTTGAGAGGTATCCTTATTTTCTTGGCCATGACTTATTAAATCCTCAGTTGTTTGTGAGAGAAAGTTGACGAATGGATACGCTCTTTGACTAAGATGAAAAGAAAAAAGCCATACGAAGTAGCGTAGGCCATGTCACGCAACCTGACTCCATCCCCTGAAAGCCCATCATTTCACTTTCGACGGATAAAGTAATTTAAGTTTTCCAGCTCAAGAGCCAAATCTACATTATTCACAGTCACCTCAGCGGGCACCTCAAGAACAACTGGTGAGAAATTAAGAATCCCCTGAATACCGGCCTTGATCAGGTTGTTTGCAACTTGTTGGGCGAAGTTAGCAGGCACGCAGAGCACAGCCATCTGCACCTTATGCTCTTTGACAAAATCCTCCATGCCATCCGTCGAATGTAAAGGAACGGGAATATCTCTATCTCTCAAGCTTTCAGCCGCAGAATCAAATGCCGCTAAAATCTCGTAACCCTCTTTTTTAAATCCATCGTATCGCAGCAAGGCCCGCCCTAAGTTTCCAGCACCGACCATGATCACTGGTTGAAATTTAGCCCGACCCAGACCATCATGGATGGCCTGACGAAGCGCCTCCACGGGATAACCCCGACCACGGGTGCCAAACGTACCAAAATAAGCTAAGTCGCGTCTCAACTGTGATGGTTTCACTCCAGCTGCAGTAGCTAATGCCGCCGAACTAACCATGTCTCGACCATTTTCATGCAGGCGCTCCAAGCATCTGCCATACAACGATATCCGGTAAATTGACTTTTGCGGTATTTCAACTTTATCCACCTTGTAATGTTGTAGGCTCAGGTGATTAAGGTCAAGAAATGAAATAGGGCGCCACCACAACCACCCACAAACCTTTACTTGTTGATCAAATTAGTAATCTCTAGGGCTAAATCAAGCGCTGCTGCTCCTTGCTGGCCAGAGACAGCAGGCGTTGACCCTACACGAGCACATTCGACAAAAGCTGCCAGCTCACGTTTAAGAGGCTCATCTTTTTCCACATTCACCTCCACCTTTTCGATACCAGCACCACCCATACGATACATTTCAGCACTCTGGTCTTGGTAATCGAGAGACAAATAACAATCCCCCTGAAACACCCTGATTTTACGCATCCGCTCAGGGCTAATTCGGCTAGAGGTCACATTGGCAACACAACCATTCTCAAATCGAATGCGCGCATTGGCAATATCCTCGCGAGATGTCATCACTGGCACACCGACAGCATCTACACTCTCAACCGGAGATTTAACTAAATGGAGAATAATCTCCAAATCATGGATCATTAAATCCAACACAACACCAATATCGATACTGCGGTTGGGAAAGGGTGAAAGCCGATGAGCTTCGATAAATGTTGGCTCTGTGAGGCGATCCTCAAGCTCCTTCATAACTGGATTAAACCGCTCAATATGACCCACTTGGAGTATTTTCTCACACCTGTGAGAAGTTTCAATCAAAGCTCGAGCATCGTCGAGTGAATCAGCAATTGGCTTTTCCATCAACACATGCACACCTTGTTCCATAAGATGGCAACCTACATCCCGGTGAGCAATGGTCGGCACAGCGACCGTTGCCGCATCAACGACTTTGGCAAATTCATCAAGGGAATCAACAGCAACAGCACCAAATTCGGCCGCCACCGACTCCGCCTGGCCCTTGTCTCGGTCATAAACAGCAACCATATCGACATCATCAAGTAGGGAGAAAACCCTCGCGTGATTTCTTCCCATTGCCCCAGCTCCCGCCACTCCTGCACGTAATTTCATGCGCCAAGACCTAATCGAATCTTGTCATCATGGCAAGGAACTCATGCGAATCTCAGTCGAATGAGTTAAACATAGCTACTTTGATCCTAAACAAAGCTGTTTAAACAAGGCTGTTTGACAAAAAACACTGGCAAAGCTCCCATTGGCTGACAAAACAAGCTGAGAACTAGACTTTAACACTGGAAAAACAAACAAGTATGGCTTACCTTAAGAGTGCTCAATACCATTCAAATGTAGAGTGCATAATTACCTTTGTTTTTTTACTAGTTTCTTTATCGTCCTAAAAAGTTCTTAAATCCTCTCCAAACCTAATATTATTTAAATCGCCATGAGCCTACACGCACAACTATCTCCAGAAGCTCAAGCACGCCTGCGTGCACAGCAGCGCAACTCGACGATTACGAGCATTATCATCTCTATATTGTCTGTGGTCCTCATTGGGATTTTGCTGCTTTGGATTCTGCTTCCTACTGTTGAGACCTTCACTCCAGAAATCGTCTCCTACCAGGCTGGAGCCGAAGAAGAGAAGAAGATTACGAAACGCGAAATGAATCGAGCCGTACAACGCAAGCCTGCCGCTCCATCGAGCTCAATGGCTAAAGTGATTGCAGCAAATACAACTTCCTTGACTGCTGTTCCCATTCCTGAGGTGGACACACCCGATCCATCCGCGGACTTTGGGGATGGAAATGATTTTGGCGACGGCTGGGGCAGCGGAGAAGAAAACGGCGCAGGATTTTCAAGTATTCCTGCTACCATGCGTGAGCGATGCTCGAGAGAAGACCGGCTTCAACGTCTCGCTAACAATGGCGGCAACGAGCAATGTGAAGAAGCAGTCGTCAAGGCTTTGCGCTGGATCAAGAGCACACAAAAACCCAACGGTAGCTGGGGATCAACTTATCCAGTCGCATATACAGGATTTTCCATCCTCGCATATCTTGGCCATTGCGAAACCCCTGATTCAGAAGAATTTGGAGACTCCGTTCTTAATGGCATTCTATACCTTATCGATAAAGGCATGAAAGATAACGGCCTTCTCCGCTCAAAATCTGTGGGGCATGGATGGGTTTACGAGCACGGCATCGCCGCCTACGCCCTGGCTGAAGCATACACGTTCTGCAGCAAACTAGGTATTAATATTCCCAATCTTGACGTCGTCACCAAGCAAGCTGGTGATGCGATTGCAGGAGGGCAAGCACGAAGCGGCGGCTGGGTTTACAACTTCGATGTAAGCTCCAATGATGGCGATAACTCAGTTGGTTTCTGGCAAATTCAAGCACTCAAAGCCTGTAAACACACCGGGCTCTGGAATGAAAAATACTTTGATAAAGTGATAGACAATGCCCTCGATTATATTGAGGACGTACAAGGGTCTAATGGAGCTATCGGCTACAGAAGAAATGCCTCAAAAAGTCCTGGTCTTACCGGTGGCGGTGTACTCGCATTCCAAATGTGGGGTAAAAGCAGCCACTCAGTCGTTCGCAACGGCATCAAATACATTGAAAAAAATGCCGAGTTTGATTGGGCTGACCAATCATCTAATCTCTACTACCATTATTACAACGCACAAGCCATGATCAACAGAAGCGGAGGTGCTTGGGAGGATTACAATGACTTATTTCGAGACAAGCTACTAGCCGCTCAAAGTGACAATGGCTCATGGAGCCGCAAACAAAGAATTCATCACGGTTCTAAGGATACCCACATGGCAACTTGCCTGGCCACTTTTATGCTCGAAGTTTATTACCGTTTCTTGCCTGCAACAGGTTCAAAAAGCCGCTAACCTTTTCAGCTAGCGGGCTTGGCCTAGCTGCAGCCATGCTCTAATGGAAAACGTCAACATCCCAGTAGCCCTCACTATCGCTGGCTCGGACTGTTCCGGAGGTGCTGGTATACAAGCTGATCTGAAAACATTTCATGATCACCGTGTTCATGGATTGAGCGCCGTGAGCTGCATTGTTGCCGAGACCCCCCTCGAAGTCAGGCACATCGAACAAATCGACTCCACAACGTTCGATGCCCAACTCAATATCCTCTCAGAAAGCTACCCTATCAATGCGGCTAAAACTGGTCTACTACCCTCCGTATCAAGTATTCGCTCTGCCGCTAAAACCATCGAGCAACATGACATCCCGCTGGTCGTTGACCCCGTAATGATTGCATCCACAGGGGCCAACCTATTGGGCGAGGACACCCTGCACAGTATGACTAGCATATTGTTGCCGTTAGCCACAGTGGCCACACCCAATCTGCCGGAAGCCGAAGCTATCCTAGAGCGCAGGATCAAATCCAAGGATGAATTTGTCGACGCTGCTCGTGATATTGCACAATGCTACAATATTTCATGCCTACTGAAAGGTGGCCACCTGCCGGGTGATAACGAGTGCCTCGACGTGCTCTGGCACGGCAACCAAGCTCATCATTTTCGGCATCCATACTTGGCTCTGCCATCTGGCGTCCATGGCACAGGTTGCACTTTATCCGCGGCTATCACATCAGGACTCGCCAACAACCAGTGCATGGTAGACGCCGTTACTCATGCCATCAGTTATGTTCAGAAATTGATTCGATCAGCTCACACATGGGAGCACGATCATCACAACATACGCTGTCTCGGCTGGTAAACCCTAGCTCGACCCCAGACAGGGTCGAAAGCCCGAATCCTCCCAGCAACCACCAGGGGCTGATTTAGCTAGAGTGTGCTCTTGCCGCCCTATTTTCGGCTATTTAGCATCAAATAACATTGACCCCACGGCAGGTTCCTTTAATACCCGCGCGTCAATTCTTTTTCATCATGAGCCAAGAAACCATTATTTACACCCAAACAGACGAGGCCCCGGCACTAGCCACCTACTCTTTCTTGCCCATTGTGCAGGCATTTACCCAATCAGCAGGTGTCAACGTAGAGACCCGTGACATTTCACTAGCGGGCAGAATCCTTTCACAATTTCCTGATCAACTGAGCGAAGGGCAACAAATCAATGACGCATTGGCTGAACTTGGCGAACTGGCTAAAACTCCAGAAGCCAATATCATTAAGCTCCCAAATATCTCTGCCTCGGTGCCACAAATGGAAGCCGCCATTACCGAGCTCCAAGCCAAGGGTTACAACATTCCCAACTACGCTGACGCAGAAGATATCTACGCTAAGGTCAAAGGTTCCGCAGTGAACCCCGTCCTCAGGGAGGGCAACTCTGACCGTCGCGCACCCAAAGCCGTTAAGGAATACGCTAAAGCCAACCCCCACCGCATGGGAGCATGGAGCTCAGACTCGCAATCTCACGTGGCCTGCATGTCCAGCGGAGACTTCCGCTCTAATGAAAAATCAGTCACCGTCGAAAACGCAACTGACGTTCGTATCGAGCACACCACGCATGAGGGCATCACTACTGTCCTCAAACAAAGCACTCCGCTTCTCGCTGGAGAAATTATCGATGCCACCCACATGAGCAAACAAGCCCTCTTGAGCTTTCTCGATGAGCAACTAGCTGAGGCCAAGCAGCAGGGCGTCTTATTTTCGCTACACATGAAAGCAACCATGATGAAGGTATCAGATCCGATAATTTTCGGTCATTGTGTTGCTGCTTTCTTCAAGAATGTTTTCGACAAACACGGCGAAGCTCTCTGCCAAGCTGGCGTTGACCTTAAGAACGGTTTTGGTGATGTCTTAACAAAAATCCAAGCTCTTCCCGATCATCAACAGGAAGCCATAGTCGCTGATATTCAGGAAGCCTATTCCAATGGACCATCACTCGCTATGGTGAACTCGGACAAAGGGATCACGAACCTTCATGTGCCAAGTGATGTGATCGTCGATGCCTCCATGCCAGCAATGATCCGCACATCTGGACAAATGTGGAATGCCGCTGGCGATACCCAGGATACCAAAGCCGTCATCCCAGACTCCTCTTACGCTGGCATCTATCAAGCTACCATCGATTTCTGTAAGAAGCATGGGGCTTTTGACCCTACCACGATGGGCACCGTTCCCAATGTTGGCCTCATGGCCCAAAAAGCTGAAGAATACGGATCTCATGACAAGACCTTTGAAATCCCAGCTAATGGATCAGTCAGCATCATCGACTCAGAGGGTAACACCCTGATCACGCATGATGTCGAACAAGGGGATATCTGGCGTGCCTGCCAAACCAAAGATGCCCCAGTTGAAGACTGGGTTAAATTAGCCGTTAATCGCGCCCGGGCAAGCAACACCCCAGCTGTATTCTGGCTTGATGAAACTCGCGCTCATGATGCTCAAATCATTACCAAAGTCGGTAATTACCTCGGTGACCACGATACCGACGGTCTAGAGATTCACATCATGAATCCGGTAGAGGCTACCGAATTCACTCTGGCTCGATGCAAGGCTGGCGAAGATACAATTTCGGTAACGGGTAACGTTCTTCGGGACTACCTCACTGACCTCTTTCCTATCCTTGAACTAGGCACTTCTGCCAAAATGCTATCAATCGTTCCTTTGATGAATGGTGGCGGACTGTTTGAGACCGGTGCAGGAGGGTCTGCCCCCAAGCACGTCGAGCAGTTCACCCAAGAGAACTACTTGCGCTGGGACTCGCTGGGCGAATTCCTCGCTCTTGCTGTGTCCCTCGAACACCTGTCATCCAAATTTGGCAACGCCAAAGCACAAATCCTTGCCGACGCACTCGATGCAGCCACCGGCCAGTTTCTGCTCAACGACAAGTCCCCTACTCGTAAGCTGGGCGGCATTGATAACCGTGGTTCACATTTCTACTTGGCTCTGTATTGGGCTCAAGCACTGGCTACTCAGACAGATGATAGCGAGCTTGCATCATCCTTTGCTCCCGTCGCCTCAGCACTGAGCGATAACGAACACACCATCATCGAAGAACTTATTGCCGCTCAAGGCTCCCGCGTTGATACTGGTGGATACTATAAAATGGACGACGCACTTACCAGCAAAGCCATGCGCCCATCCCAAACGCTCATCGATATTCTGGCAAACATCTAACCTGTCCGACATTATCTTATTTCGCCATGGAAGGTAAGGGCTCAGACAATCGACAACCCGTATACACCGATCATCCATCCACTAGCACAATACCATGGCTAACTCAAAAAAAGGATGCGGATTCCTCATCACCGCGCTGATCTTACTCATCGCTGGTGGCATCATCGCCGCCATGCTCGGAAAAAGTGCATTCACCTCTGGAAAAGACTTGGTCGATGAAATCAGAGAAACCGGTATTAGCTTTACCACTCCTGAAACCGCAACCTATGTAGCCGATGAGACAAATGAAGACGGTTCAGTAAGCGTCTGGTTGGCAGGTGATGACACAGACATGAGCAACATCGTTATTCATGTCACCGACACCACCACCAACAAAACCACCACTGCCACTAAGCCATCCGGCTCAGCTCAATTCAACAGCAAGAACCTCGTTGCCGCATTCACGGTCGAACAAGGAAAAACCTATCAAGTCAAGGCATCCGGTATTGAGGATGGTCGGCACTTCACCATCACCAGTGTATCAACCGGCACGGCGATATCAATGGTCGGCAAAGGCTTCGGTGCCATCGTCAGCTTCGGCATCTTTGGACTCCTTGCCCTGATCTTCGGCATCATCGGCTTGGTCAAGTTTCTCAGTTCAAAGAGAACTCCCGAATAGGGCCATGCCGGCCTCATGACGGGCACCCATTTACACTAATCAAGTCAGGCCTGCCTGGGACTGGCTTTTTTTCACGCCCACTGACCCGCCCAGCCATTGACATTTCCACCCCTTTCTGCCCAACGTCCCACCAATCACTGCTACATTGGCTGAGGCCACAGCACCTCACTGCCACTTTCAACTCCCAACTACTCAATTCCAACTACCCATACCATTATGTACGATCTTATTGTCATCGGCGGCGGACCCGCCGGATACGTCGGAGCCATCCGCGGAGCCCAACTCGGAAAAAAAGTCGCCGTCATCGAAGCCGACCGTGCAGGAGGCACCTGCTTAAATTGGGGCTGTATTCCTACCAAAGCCTTGCTGAAGAATGCCGAACTTTTTCAAACACTGACCAAGAAAGCAGACACCTTTGGCATTTCCTTTGATAACCTGACCTATGACTGGTCTAAGGTCGTCGGCCGATCTCGCCAAGTTTCAGACCGTCTCGCAGGAGGCATCGAATTCCTCTTCAAAAAAAACAAAATAGATTACATTCGTGGATTTGGAGAGCTCGTAGATGGCAACCATGTTGAAGTCACCGCAGCTGACGGCTCCAAGCAGCTACACGAAGCCGCAAATATTCTTGTTGCGACTGGGTGCAAAAGCCGTGAACTTCCACCTTTGCCCTTCAATGGTAATTCCGTAATTAGCTCGAAAGAGGCCATGGTTTTGGAAAAACAACCAGAGAGCATGGTCATCATTGGCGCCGGAGCTATTGGTGTTGAGTTTGCCTATGTTTACAATGCCTATGGCACAAAGGTAACCATCATCGAGATGCAGCCAAATCTACTTCCTGTTGAAGACGAAGAAGTCGGTCAAGAACTTCAAAAATCATTCACCAAGCAAGGAGTCCGCAGCCTGACAGACACCAAATGTGTCAACTTCCAAGATAACGGCAACTCAGTCTCTATTGATGTCGAGGGTCCAAAAGGTAATGAGACCATTACCGCTGACGTCTGTCTCGTTGCGATCGGAGTGACCCCAGTGCTACCAGGAGGAATTCAACCCGAGCTTGATGAGCGAGGCTTCATCAATGTTGACGCACGCTACCAAACATCTATTCCTAATGTTTACGCCTGTGGTGACATTTCCGGTCCCCCATGGCTTGCCCATACAGCAAGCTTTGAAGCTGTGCAGTGTGTCGAAGGTCTCTTTGTAGATGGTCACACTCCACGCCAGGTAGGCAACTTCCCCGGCTGCACCTACTGCCACCCACAAGTTGCATCGGTTGGCAAAACCGAGCGCGCCCTGAAAGAAGAGGGAGTCGATTACAAAGTAGGCAAATTTCCATATGCCGCCATCGGCAAAGCACAAGCCGCAGCTGATGCAGAAGGCTTTGTTAAACTGCTCTTCGGCAAGGAGCATGGCGAACTCCTGGGAGCGCATATCATCGGAGACAACGCGACTGAACTGATCGCCGAAATGGGTCTCGCTCTGGAAATGGAACTCACCTCAGAGGAGATACATTCTACCATCCACGCTCACCCGACGCTTGCGGAAGCTATTCACGAGGCAACTCTCGATGCTGACGGACACGCCATCCACTTCTAATAGATTACTTCAAGATATTTGTTGAGAATGCTAAACTCAGCAAGCAACCGTCTCATCGTGCCGTGAACTACCCGCTAAATCTCAGCTTTAAAATCGTTGCGATCGCGCCACAGATTTATGTCAACGACGCGCAGGGTTCACCCGTGTGCTTCGTCAAACAAAAGCTATTCAAGCTGAAGGGACTCCTGTTATGCGTGTTCAAAAAAAACCCGCTTTCTTTGAGGGTAAATTTAAGATCGAAAAAATAGCTGATCTTAGACCTGAAGAAGAACTCAACCTCATCTATTCATTTTTAATGATGCTACTCCTCGAAAGAGACCGCGGCTAAAAAATGCTACCCCAAGCTCACTCACAATGTCTGATCAACGTAAACCATTTCCCTTTGCTGACTTCGAATCCAAGTGGCAACAGCATTGGGACGAGAACAAAACCTTTCGGACTCCCAACCCAGGCGACGAAGACTTTGATGCAACTAAGCCAAAGTATTTTATTTTGGATATGTTCCCCTATCCATCGGGTGCTGGCCTGCACGTTGGCCACCCCGAGGGCTATACCGCGACTGACATCCTAGGTCGCTACAAAAAGATGAATGGTCACAACGTCCTTCATCCAATGGGCTGGGACGCATTTGGTCTACCTGCCGAACAATACGCTATTAAAACCGGACAACACCCGCGTATCACTACTGAGCAGAATGTCGACAACTTCCGACGCCAGCTTAAGTCACTCGGCTTCGGTTATGACTGGGACCGCGAAGTCAACACCACAGACCCTAAGTACGTGCGCTGGACCCAGTGGATCTTCATCCAACTTTACAATTCATACTTTGATGAGGAAACAAAGAAAGCACGTCCCGTTTCTGAGCTAGAAGCCAAGGGCTGGAGCCGCGACCAAGTCGACGATGTCCGCCTTGCATTCATTCATGAAGCACCCGTGAACTGGTCCCCTTCCATGGGCACAGTGCTGGCCAATGAAGAGGTTGAAGAATGGAAATCTAAAGGGGAAACCGTTGAGCGCCGGCCTCTACGTCAGTGGATGCTGCGTATCACCAAATACGCTGATCGCTTAATCAACGAGCTTGATCCCCTCGACTGGCCTGAGTCCATCAAACTCCTACAGAAAAATTGGATTGGCAAATCAACCGGTGCAGAGGTCCACTTCGACATCCACGGCCACGAGGTCACTGTCTTCACAACTCGACCAGATACACTCTTTGGCGCCACCTACATGGTTCTCGCCCCTGAGCACCCACTGGTGGGAGAAATCACCAGCTCAAACCAGAAAGAAACCGTCGACGCTTACATCGCATCCTGCGCATCCAAGTCCGACCTCGAACGAGGCGATCTCAACAAGGACAAGTCAGGTGTACCCACAGGAGCTACTGCCACCAACCCAGTCAACGGTGAAAAAATCCCAGTCTGGATCGCGGACTACGTAATGACGGGCTATGGCACGGGTGCCATCATGGCAGTCCCAGCTCATGATGAGCGTGACTTCGAATTTGCCACCAAATTTGATCTTCCCATTACGCAGGTCGTTCAGCCAAAAAATGACGATAACTGGCAAGGCTTTACCGGCAATGGTATCTCGATCAATTCAGGCTTCCTAGACGGAATGAAAACCAAGGATGCCAAAAAAGCTATTATTCAATGGCTGCGCGACAACAACAAAGGCTCCTTCAAAGTAAACTTTAAGCTTCGCGACTGGCTCTTCTCCCGCCAGCGCTACTGGGGCGAACCCTTTCCTATTCTCTGGGAAGATGGCAACCACAAAGCCGTGCCCGAATCAGAGCTTCCTTTGCTGCAGCCAGATATGGAGGACTTCAAGCCCACTGGATCGCCAGAAGGCCCTTTGGCAAAGGCTACCGATTGGATCAACTACTCCGAAAGCTCAAAGAGAGAAACCAACACGATGCCTCAGTGGGCCGGTTCATGCTGGTATTACATGCGCTACTGCGATCCCGGCAATACCGAGCGATTCATCTCTAAAGAAGCAGAAGAGTATTGGTCAGGCACAAGTAATGCGTCGGAAAACAATGGCATGGTCGACCTCTACGTAGGGGGCACAGAACACGCTGTGCTCCATCTACTTTACGCCCGTTTCTGGCACAAAGTTCTCCACGATCTAGGCCACGTCTCGACCATCGAACCCTTTCAAAAACTGGTCAACCAAGGACTCATCCTCGGTGAAGATGGAGCCAAAATGTCCAAGTCTCTTGGCAATGTTGTCAACCCAGACGATGTTGTGTTGGAGTATGGAGCTGATGCCCTTCGCCTCTACGAAATGTTCATGGGGCCACTCGAACAAGTCAAACCATGGCAGATGAAAGGTGTTGAGGGAGTATCTCGCTTCCTCGCTAAAGTCTGGCGCCTTGCTTTTGAGCAAAATCAAGAAGGGGAATGGATTTTGTCCACCAAGCTCACCCATGAAGACGCGTCAGTGGACAAAGATAAAAACTTGCTTAAGGTACTCCACGAAACCATCAAAAAAGTCAGTGACGATATCGAGCGCCTATCATTTAACACCGCGATTTCGCAAATGATGATCTGCACTAATGCCTTTGGCAAAGTAGACCAACTACCAGCTGAGCTCGTTCGCGATCTACTCAAGTGCTTAAACCCCTTTGCACCACACCTGACCGAAGAAATAAACTCAAAACTCCAAGTGCCGGACTCAGGCATCATGCTATGCGATCAAGATTGGCCGAAATACAACGAGGCCTATCTGGTTGAAGACGAGGTGGAGATTGTAGTTCAGGTCAACGGTAAGCTACGTGGCAAAATCACCGTTACCAAGGATGCCACCAAGGAAGATATCGAAACACTGGCTCAACAGGACGAGAATGTACAACAACACGTCGAGGGTAAAACGATTCGCAAGATCATTGTTGTCCCCGGCCGATTGGTCAATATTGTAGCTAACTAACATTATGAAGGTAGAAAAAGTCAAATACGCACTCTGGGCCGCCGACTGGGAACGCTGCCTCCACTTCTACCGCGATCTATTCGACGGAGAAATCTCTTTCGCATCTGAACCATGGAGCGAAGTGGTCATCGCCGGTGCCACCATAGGCATCCACGGAGGCGGTGAAGGCAAACGCACATGGACAGGCCTGAGCTTCCGTGTTGATGACATCCATGCAGGCATTGCACGGCTCAAGGAGCTCGGAGGCTCACTCACCAGAGAGCCCACTGATACCCCCGAAGACCCTCTTCATCTCGCCATGTGCATCGACCCTGACGGCAATGAGTTCATGATCACTTGCAGCCGCCCTACTGACTAGAGATCCACAACACCAACCAGGAAACTGCATGTCACTCTCCAACAAAACAGCTCTTGTTACTGGAGCATCCTCAGGCATCGGTCATGCAATTGCCGTGAAATTGCTAGATGCTGGCGCGAACGTTCTAGGTCTCTGCCGCGACACATCCAAGCTTCCTGAAGGTGTGACACCAATCGAATGTGATCTCTCTGACTCAACGCAAATTGATACGGTCTTCGGCGCCATAAACCAACTCGACATCCTGGTCAACAACGCGGGCCTTGCTCTGCTCTCCCGCATTTCAGATGGAGACCCCGCTGATTGGGACACCATGTGGCAACTTAATGTGCAGGCACTCACAATCTGTTGCCAGAAATCCCTTCCGCTCTTTCCCAAGTCAGGCGGCCAAATCGTTAATACATCGAGTATGAGTGGCCACCGCGTTCCACCCAGTGGCGGGTTTTACTCTCCTACCAAATTCGCAGTTCGAGGGGTCAGTGATGCCTTACGTCTTGAGCTTCGTGCTGATGGCAACCCAACCCGTGTCGCTACCGTCTCTCCTGGTTTCGTAGACACCCCCTTACTCGATAACTACTTCAAAGGACGCGAAGAGCAACTCTCTCAGACAAGGTCTAGCATGCAGATGCTTGAGGCGGATGACGTTGCCAGCTCTATGCTGCACATTCTGAGCACTCCACTACACGTTGAGATCACCGATATTCAAATGCGAAGTGTGGAGCAAAAGTCCTGATTCTAAAGTTGTAGACTCAGACGCCTCAAATCGAATAATTTAGCATGCGCCTCTAAGCTCAGAGCTGAATAGATCCTAGATCAAAGACCTCAGGATCATAATCATCGTCCATCCACTCAGCGTGGCCGGCGAGGCACTCCTTGTAACCAAATGGACCGCCACAATCTTCGGGTGGACACGCACGCTCGCCACCCAGAATCTTGAGGGGCTCAATATCTTCGGTTTTTTCTTCGATGACGATCTCATGCGTCCACTCGTCGAAAAAATCGTAGCGATACATCAGCCGAACTGGCAACTTTCTGCGGCCTGCGAATTGAGCTAAGGTAATCTCTTTTTCGTCAGTGAACTCATCACTGGGCCCTACTTCGTCTCTGGCATTAGAAATCACCTGCTTCAAGTGGCGCCCTTTACCATAGCGGAACTGGTGTGCCTGCTCGTCGTTCCAGCCCATCACCTTCTGAATGATTTGATGTAGATCAGAAAAAGTGGCCGTCTCGGGCACGACAAACCGCCTCCAAACTTGGGGCTCAGTTTCGTAAAGAAAGATTTTCAGAATGTAAGAGTTCATAGCAGAAATTATTGATGGTGATCACAACTTAATATCGCGAAAAGTCAAACCCTCCATGTCAACAGATAAGCTCTCAGTCAATCAAACATGCTTTTCAGATCAGCAAAAAAGTTTTCTGTCTCCTCCTCAGTAACCTCTGCACCCATAATATCATCGTAATCGTGATGCTCGACATGTTTGTCATCAAGCTCCATCAAGAACTTACTAGCTTCCCCAGCATGCTGTTGCCCCCATTTGGTTCTGACGGAACACCATGTTAGAGTGCAGCGATCCTGGGCCCTAGTAATACCTACATAAAGCAATCGACGCTCCTCATCAGAAGTGCCCTCATCAATACTTCTCTTATGTGGTAAGATCCCTTCTTCTAGCCCAACAAGGTAAACGATTGGATATTCCAAACCCTTAGACGCGTGCAGGGTAATTAAGGTCACCCCACGCTGCTTATCGATATCATCATCACTTTCTCGTTCACGAGCCAGCGCCGACATATCAAGATACTTTTGAAGCGAGAGCTTTTTCTTAGAGGCATCCTTTAAATCCTGAATCACCGTATCGATACTGTCTCGCCTTTGATCAGCTTCACTCTCATTCTTACTATTGCGCTTAACCCAATCAATGTAGCCCATCTCTTCGAGCATCGCCATCATGACAGTCCCCATGTTTTCCTCCTTTGAGGTCATCTTCTCGCGGTAGCTGAGTATCATTTCCGTGAAGGCATGAACCGATTTCTGAGCACGTGTAGATAGCTGATCAGATGCTACACCCATCGCCTCCCAAACACTGCCTCCACGTTCGCTTGATGTATTTGTGAGTAATACAGCTGCAGCTTGACCTATACCCCGTGGCGGCGCGTTCATAATGCGCAACAGAGGCACATCCGCGCTTGGGTTGGCAAGCACCTGCAAATACGCCAACATATCCCGTACCTCTCGCTTATCATAGAAACTTTGAGCCCCAATCATCCGATACGGAATCTGCTCTTTGCGCAAAGCAAGTTCAAGGTGACGACACTGTGAGTTGGTTCGAAATAAAATTGCTATGTCTTCAAGTGGCTTTTTCTCCACGCGGTGCAATTCAGTAATCTCATGAGAAATAAATTCAGCCTCCTCCTCGTCGCCAGGCATTGAGATAATACGTAGCGGATCTCCTGCGGGCTTCACTGATCTGAGTTGTTTCTCACGCCGGCCGATATTGTGTATGATCAGCGAGTTCGCAGTGTGGATAATAGCTTCTGAGCTACGATAGTTGTGCTCCAGTCTTATTACCTTAGGATTCGGGAAAAACTTTTCGAATTGCAAAATGTTCTCCACTTCAGCTCCGCGCCATCCGTAGATACTTTGATCATCGTCACCAACAACACAGACGTGATAGGGCTCACCCACGAGTTGCTGCAGTAAGCGCATCTGCAAACCATTCGTATCCTGAAACTCATCCACCGTGACTCGAGTCCAGCGCTTTCGACAAATTTCGCAAACATCGGGAAATTCCCTCAATAGTCGTTCAGCAAGCAACAACAAATCATCAAAGTCTACCGCATTCTGAGCTCTTAACTCGTTTTGATAGGCGCGTGCTATATCAGCAATAAAAGGGTCATCAATCGAGTCTGCATCGCCACCGGCATTCTTCGCCTTTGAGATGATAGATAACACCATACCAGGCTCTATCTTTTCTTGGGCGCCACCCTTACGGATAATGATTTGCTTGATAAGCCCCGTCTGATCGTTGCCACTATAGATCGTGAAGTTATCTTTGTAGCCAAGCCGGTCGATTCCAGTGCGCAGAATACGCACGCAGAGTGAGTGAAAAGTACATACTGTAATTTCCTTGCCAGCTGTTTTGCTGACCATATCACCAACCCGCTCACGCATTTCACTCGCAGCTTTGTTAGTAAAGGTCACCGCCAAAATATTTTCAGGCGCAATTCCGCGCTCAACCATATGAGAAATACGGCACGTGACCGTACGTGTTTTCCCCGTTCCTGCCCCGGCTAAAATTAATACTGGACCATCAAGTGCACTTACGGCTTCAGCCTGAGCGGAATTAAGACTAGAGAAATCAAATGCCATGTAAATTTGTGCTACCGGGTAACAAAGGTGCGCGGAGAGATAGCCGCAAGCACCGAGGTTTCCAACACCAAATATCAAAAACCATTCAAGTATCGAACGAATCAGCACTCGCTGAGTCATAGAGAGCTCAAACCACTAGCATCTGAGGCGAACAATCCAGCTTTGTTGCGCAGAGTGGTCGGCAGCTTTCGCAGGCAAACAAGCTAACCCACTAAAAAAATCTTTTAGATTTCTCGATGATGCTAAAGGTGTCGCAAAATCGACGATCTAAAACTATAACTGCCTTGCCTTAGTAAAGGTCGGGCTCAGCAGCCTCCTCTTCATCAGCCTCGAGTGCCTTATCTTCGGACTCGGGGCTATTTGCCAGCTCCTCATGCTGGATAGGCGCAGTGTTGAAAACTGGTGTTACATCTGGCTTGGGCCAGAAAAATATCACAGCAAAGAAAATTAATGCATATGCAGCTCCTGCTCCCATGACATAATTCCAGCGACTAGTGCCTGCAAACCAAGTAGCTACACAGTCAAAAATTTCCTTTCGCTTTGATGGCTTGAGGTGATCTTGCTGTTGACGACGATGGAATTCATCAAGCAACTCATCAAAATAAGCATCATCTGGTTGCTCATAACGCTTGAGCGAAATCAGATTCCTGAGTGACTGGAAATTATCGTCGTTCATTTGATTCATTGGCTGGACTGGTGATTATTTTAATAAAAAAGCTAAAGAGTGCAATAATATTCGT
>JAQXBQ010000070.1 GCA_029252325.1 Akkermansiaceae bacterium | reverse complement strand
GCTGAGAAAGCAGCAAAACTAAAGAGCAAGCTCACTACCGCGATGGTGTACCCTTCGATCGTGATGTTCATCGCGGTCGGTATTTTGGTTTTCTTGTTATTAGTGGTTGTGCCAAAATTTAAGGAGATGATGGCTGAGGTTGGTGAGTTACCACTTATCTCCCGGATTGTTTTCGGCGCTTCGGAGACCATGTTGGATAGGCCTTATGTATTGCCTAATGCGGTCTGGCTGTTTGTGGTATTAGGAATTTTTGTGATGATTTTCAAAGCGTGGGGATCAACCAAGAAGGGCCGCTATGCGGTTGATTCCATGAAGATGAAAATACCTATATTGGGTGATCTGACTAGTAAGAGCTCTATATCTCGTTTCACCAGAACCATGGGAACACTTGTCACGTCAGGTGTGCCGATTCTTCAGGCGTTAACCATTACCCGTGATACTGCAGGTAATGTGGTTGTAGCTAAAGCCATCGAGACCGTGCATGATGGGGTTAAAGAAGGAGAGCCGATAGTAGCTCCCATGCAGGCCTGTGGTATTTTTCCAGCCATGGTAATTAGCATGGTGGATGTCGGTGAAGAAACCGGTCAACTACCCGAGATGCTGCTTAAAGTTGCTAATGTCTATGACGATGAAGTAGATGCTGCCGTGACAGCTCTGACGGCCGTGATCGAACCGATCATGATTGTCTTCCTCGCGGGCATTGTCGGCGCTATTGTGATGGCTATTTTCCTTCCATTGATCAAGATGATGGAGAGTTTTGGTTAGACAGTCTTAATCGTAATTACTGGAGTCAAACCCCGCTGCCGAATAAGGATAAACTATGATTGTAGGTTGTCATCAACTGGCCTATAATAGTAAGTAATTAACTATCATATAATCATGATGAAAATGCAGCAAAACCATCGAATCCAGCAAAGCGCTCTGAAACCTGCCTTCACGCTAATGGAGATTCTGGTTGTGATTGCTATCATTGCAGTGCTTGCAAGTCTTACATTCGGGGGCATGAGCTATTACAGAGAAAAAATGAATTTTTCCAGGACGGAGATTCTGATCGCAAGCATTGAGAGTGCCCTTGAGGAATACAAGGCGGACAATGGAAGCTACCCAGCAAGCGGCGGTTCCTCCCAAATTCTTTACGATGAGTTGTATAATGGAACTAATATATACCTTGCTACTCTCAACCCAGATTTTAAGGGGAAGCAACGCAATGTCAGTGCAAACGCGCCATACACTGTTATTGATGCCTGGGGTGGTACAATTCGTTACCGGCATGACACCGCTAACATGGCTAATCCGTCACAAGATTACGATATTATTTCCCTTGGTCCTAATGGTGTTGGTGATTTTGCTTCCAATTCCGAATCTGCAAAAGCTGACGATATTAAAAACTGGTACCTAGCAGCTACATTACGAAACCAGCTATGCATTCAGGCATTAGCAAGTGCTTGCGCCTTTAACTTCAAGCCCTATCGTGAGCATTGATCTTTACATCCTGTGGTCATTCCCCTAGCAAG
>JAQXBQ010000062.1 GCA_029252325.1 Akkermansiaceae bacterium | reverse complement strand
AGCATATCGTAGTCGCCGTCTTTTTTGCTCTCTGGATTTTGTACGTAGTAGCCGTCACATTGTTCACATAGCCACTCGATGATGGGCTCGTGTTGGGTGTGATCATAAATTTCGATGATGCGATCTAGCGGGTTGCGACTGCCTGAACCATTATCGGTTGGTTCTTGCGCCCACTTGTAAACAAGTGAGAGGGAAACGCCGAGTTCGGCCGCGATAGTTTTTGGGCTAGAGTTTTCAAAAGCTGATTTGAGGACGTCGTGCGATTTCATAGGTCTTAGTCTGAATGTTTTCATCTCGAATGGCAAGCGCGCTGCAGCAAAGAGAGACGACTGGTTTAGCCTTGATAATATTTATTTTCATCAATGTGAATGATTGCGTTGATAAATGAGAAGATCACGAGTATGAATCATTAAGTCAATTTGTATGGCTTCATATTAGCTCGTGCTAACTATCAAATTATTATTGTGACACCTAAACCTGCAGAATCCTATAAAGTTATGCTCTTGCTCGCATCGGCGGTGCTGGTGCTAACGGGGATGTATTTCGCCCGTGATTTTTTCATTCCGGTTGCTTTGGCTTTCTTTCTGGCCGCGGTTAGTTTTCCCATTACGAATTGGCTGAGGGAGCATAAGGTGCCTCGTTTCTTTTCCGTGCTGATAGCTGTGCTGGTTGTCTTTGCTTTTGTCTCAGGAGTGATGGTGGTTGGTTTTTTGCTCATCAATGATCTGGCAGAGGGGGATCGCCTAGAGCAATACGGCAGCAAGCTCTATGAGGCGGCTCTCTCCGGTGGTGCTCAGCTCGAGCAGCTCAAGATCGAGGGTGCGCAGGAGGAGATAAAGAAATTTCTGACTCCAGAACAGATCGGTAATTTCTTCAAAGAAAACATCACTTCGCTACTAGGTGGTGTGCTTGAGACATTGAAGAGCTCGTTCATCGTTATGATTTTGTTGGTATTCATGCTCAGCGAGGCGCGCATGTTTGGTCGTAGGTTTGTATCTATCGTCGAGGCGCAGGGGCCAAATCTTCAGCGTATGCTCAGCGCTACCCGAGACATTCAGAAATACTTGGGGATCAAAACGCTGATCAGTATTGCTACCGGTGTCTTAGCAGGTTTGCTCTGTTGGGCTGCTGAAGTTGATTTTCCACTTCTCTGGGGCATTGTGGCATTTGCACTCAATTACATACCAGCGGTTGGTTCGATCATTGCAGGAGTACCGCCCATTATCCTTGCTTTGCTGACGCATGACATCAAGCATGCCGCCGTCATCGGTCTTGGCTACTTGGTCATTAATGGTTTTCTGGGCAACTTTTTAGAGCCTGCGTTGCTTGGTAGGCGTTTTGGCCTATCGGCCGTGATCGTGGTTGTTTCCGTATTATTTTGGGGGTTCCTTTGGGGACCTGTGGGTATGTTGTTGGCAGTGCCATTGACAATGCTGATTAAGGTAGCGTTGGACAATAGCCGTGAGCTTCGCTGGTTAGGAGTGGCGATTAGTCAGGGAAAAAATCAATCTCCAGAACTTGAAAGACAAATCATTAAGGAGTCTACCCAAGCTCAAAAGCAGAAGGAAAAAGCCCAGCAGCTGGCAGATTCACAAGGAGACGAGGGTGGCGAGCCGATCTCTGCTACCGGTGAGCAGTAATAGCTGGTCTGCATAGCTTGGCCACGTAGGTCTTTTGAGAGGCTGAGCATGGGATCTCTACTAGCCTGAGATTATCTTCTCTGGCTGGTTATTTAGCCTCTATTTGCCCGAGGCATTTCTCTAGGTGGCCTACACTCGCATCTGCAAAGCTTTTAACGCTGACGGCTTGAGAGCACTCATTCTCGATACAGGTCATAATGACGTGGTCGATCCCGCATGGGGTGATGGAGGAGAAGCCTCGAAGGCTTTCTTTGGTGATATTGATAGCGAAGCCGTGCATGCTGATCCATTTTTTGACACCAACACCAATAGAAGCTAGTTTCTTGTCCTTCACCCAGACTCCGGTGAGTCCATCGCGGCGTGTCGCCACTATACTGTATTCGAGGCAGGTTTGGATGAGAGCTTCCTCAAGTGCACGTATGTAGGCGTGTAGATCTCTGCCCAGTAGCCTTAGGTCGACAACGGGATAGCCAGTGAGTTGTCCCGGACCGTGATAGGTAGCTTGGCCACCTCGGTTGGTTTCGATAACCTGATAGGGCAGGTTCTCGGTGTTCTCTCCCAGTGAGCTAGTGTCACGGGTTCTGCCGATGGTGTAGATGGGGGCGTGTTCGAGAGAGAGCAAATGATTTTGTTGATCTCCTTTGAGAATTTCCTCGACGAGGCGGTGTTGATTTTCCAGTCCCTGATTGTAATCAATTTTTGAGCCTAGCCATTGGTGCCTCAAGTGCATGTAGCTTGGGTAGTTGTTGTCAGCACGGGAAACAAGTCCCGAATGCTATGCTTAGAGAATCAATGAAGGGCTTCAATGCCGCTATTTAGTTTGTCTATCCTAAATAATCGATGCGCTATATATAGTATGAAAAGCATGACATTGCACCATATGTGCTATTTTTATGCTATTTGGCTTGGAGAGGTCAGGATGAGGGTTATATTTGTTTCCTTGCGGAGGTAGTCATTCTGGCAGCCGCTCGTATGGCTTTCACCTTACTGATTCATTACTCAAAAACCCCCACTGTTTATACCTGTCACCATCATGCACCTTAAATCATTAGATCTTCACGGTTTCAAATCCTTTGCCGATAAAACCAAATTCGAGTTCCACCCTAATGGGGTCACAGGCATTGTTGGTCCGAATGGGTGTGGTAAATCAAATGTGGTGGATGCTATTCGTTGGGTGCTGGGTGAGACCTCAGCCAAGGCCTTACGTGGTGGTGAGATGGCTGATGTGATTTTTAACGGTACTGATAAAAGTGGCACAAGCAAGGCGCGCGCGGCTCTGAGCATGGCAGAAGTGACAATGACTTTGGCGGATTGCGAGGAGACGCTAAAGGTAGACTACAATGAGGTGGCGGTCACACGGCGTGTCTTTCGTGATGGCAAGTCGGAGTATCGAATCAATGGTAGCTTGTGCAGGCTGCGTGACATTCACGAGCTATTCATGGATACCGGCATCGGCCGAACATCCTACTCAATCATGGAGCAGGGTAAGATTGATATGTTGCTCAGTTCTAAGCCAGAAGATCGCCGTACGGTGTTTGAGGAGGCAGCTGGAATTACAAAGTTCAAAAAGGAAAAGAAGGAAGCGCTTCGTAAGCTGGAATACACAGAAGCAAACTTATTGCGCGTTTCGGATGTTCTTGCCGAGCAAGAGCGCAGAATGAACTCTCTGAAACGCCAAGTCGCCAAAGCTCGTCGATACCAGGAGCTGGCAACTGATGTAAGAATACTGGATTCTCATCTCAGCCACCGTAAGTTTACAGAGTATACTGCTGAGCTAAGTGAGTTAGAGAACTCAATCCACTCGTTGGAGGTGAGAGAGAATGAGTTGGAAGTCGGACTACCGGAAAAGGAACAAGCAGTAGTAGAGGCTCGTGACGCAGCTCAGAGTTTGGAGGCTGAGCTTTCTGAGGTAAGGCAACAGCTCAATCACCACACAAATGCGGCCAGTGCTGCTGAGAGCCGGATTGCATTTAATAAGGAGCGTCAGGCTGAGTTAGAAGCTCGAGTTAATCAGAACAAAGATGATATTCTTGAGGCACAGACGAAACTGGACCAACAACTGCTGGATTTCGAGGAGGCTGAGCAGACATTGAATGCTCTGACGACGAGAATTGAATCTCAGCAGGAAATGCTGGCTGATCACGAGGCACGAGCAAAGAGACAGCGCAGTGAGAGAGAGGAAAAGGAAACCGTGGTGCGTAGTCTTCGCAGTGAGGCAAACACGACTCAGTCGGTGATCGCAGCCAGTCAGGCTAAGATCGAAAGTGTCCACAGCCAGATGGAGACAAGCCAAGAGCGCTCTCGCAAACTAACCGAAGAGAATGAACGTCTCGAAGGTGAGCATGAGCAGGCAGTCATGGAGCTAGACGGCATCACCACTGATTTGGAGAGTCGCGGTGCAAAGCTTGAAGCACTTGAGGAGGATGTGGCTGCTGCGGACCGCACTTTCCAGCACACACGTGGGGATCTTGATGCAGCGCGTGAGAAGGCATCACTGAGCCACAAGGAGCTTGCTAATGTTTCATCTCGAATGGATGTGCTACGCCAGCTCGTTGACAGTGGTGAGGGTCTTGAGAAGGGCACGCAATCAGTGATCAAGGGCCTGGATGAGCCAGAGTTTTTCAACAATGGTATCCGTGGTGTGCTTGCTGGTCTAATCGAGGTGGAGAAGGAATACACCTCCGCTGTGGAAGCCGCACTAGGCTCAAATCTGCAGGCTGTTTTGGTGACAGATTCCAACTATGCTCAGGCAATCATCGACCGCCTCACTGATAAAAAGCTCGGTGAGGCCGCTATCATTCCAGAAGACTTTGTTGCCGCTAGTGCCACTGGCCAGATGATGACGGTGCCTGACGGTGCTGAGACTTGGGCAATGGACCGCGTCAAGGCAGACTCCAAGGTGGCTGCCGTTGTAGAGAGTTTGTTATCGAAGGTTTTGATCGTGAGTGATCTCTCTACGGCAATGAGTATGCGCAATGAACTCAAGGATATCACCTTGGTGACGCTGCGTGGTGAGGTGTTTAAACCTGAGGGCTTGATTACCGGTGGTGCCAGCTCAGGAGACCAAAGCTCAGTGCTTGATCGTCAGAATGAGGTTCGAGATCTTGAGGTGCAAGTTGCCGAGTTGGAGGGTGTTGATGAAGAGGCTCGTGCGCAGCTTGCTACACTAGAGAAGCTAGTCACTGAGCAGCGCGAAGCCCTAGAGCTTGCTCGAGAGCGTCTGCAAAAAGCTCGGGTTGAAGAATCGACACTGCAGGGACAATTTACCTTGGCGAGCCGAGAAGTTGAATCCCTGGACAGTAAAATTGCAGGAGTCGTTTGGGAGATTAATGATATCAAAGAGCGTGAGCAGAGTGCTGTGAGTGGCCGTGATAAGCTCGAACAAGACCTGGCTGCGGCCCGTGCCCGTCAGGAACAGCTCGAAGAGGATCAACTCAAGGTGGTGGGTGAAGTGGAGGAAGCAAGTCGTCGTGAAAATGAAGCAACGGCTCAACTTCAGGAGTTTCGCACTAGCCTCGCTGTTGAAAAGCAGGCTCTCGAGGCTGCACAGCGTCAGCGC
This sequence comes from Akkermansiaceae bacterium, assembly GCA_029252325.1. Taxonomy (GTDB): domain Bacteria; phylum Verrucomicrobiota; class Verrucomicrobiia; order Verrucomicrobiales; family Akkermansiaceae; genus Oceaniferula. The sequence goes on along the minus strand of JAQXBQ010000062.1, from coordinate 5,224 downwards.
TCTCCCATGGAGGCCCGTCTCGAGGAGCTGAGACAGGTAAGTAGTAGGCGTGACGCAGAAATTTCTAGCTTCACGGAACGTATGCAAGTTGCTGTTGCTGAAAATACAGATCTAGAGGAAACGATTACTTCCAATCGTGCTGAGGCAGGTGAGCTCGAGGTTGAGCTCGACTCGAAGGCATCCAGTCGTGGTGAGTTGCATAAAGCAATTGAGATCAGTGAGAAAGAACTCGCAGACTTGCGTCACGAGTGTGCGAAGATCACCGAGCAAAAAGGACGAGAGGAAATTTCGGCTACTAAAATAGGCTTACGACTTGAGAATCTTAACGAAAGTGTGATGGAGCGTCATCAGCTCGAGCTTCAGCATTTCCGCCCCGATTCACATGCTTTGTTGAGTTGTATGCAGGAGCGTTCCAAGCAGTATGATAGACAAGAAAAACGACGTTCTCAGAATGAGGGTATTGATGATGCTGTATTATCAGAAGTAGTAGTAGATGATGCATCTGAGGAGGTGGAGCTTCCCGGTGATGTCGGGCCTGACTGGGACTTAATCGAGAAGATCGTCACAGACCTAAAACGTAAGGTCGATTCTATGGGACCAGTAAATGTTGATGCGATTCAAGAATTTGATGAACTTGAGGAGCATAACACGAATTTACGCAATCAGCATGATGATCTAGTGAACTCAAAAACCGAACTGATCAATGTCATCGAGCGTATCAATGTTGAGACTAAGAAACGATTCACTGCTACCTTCACGGAGGTGGCTAAGAACTTCAAGTCGATGTTCAAGGTGCTCTTTGGAGATAAGGCGATTGCTAACCTAGTGCTTGTTGATGAGGATGACCCCTTGGAGAGCGGTATTGATATTATTGCTAAGCCTCCGGGTAAAAAATTACAGTCGATTAGCCTGCTTTCCGGCGGTGAGCGTTCGATGACGGCCGTCGCTTTGTTGTTCTCTATCTACCAGATCAAACCAAGCCCATTCTGTGTTCTTGATGAGCTGGATGCGCCGTTGGATGAAGCTAATATTGGTCGCTTCCTTCGCGTGTTGGATAAGTTTATCGATAATAGTCAGTTTATCATTGTGACTCACAGTAAGCGCACCATGGCACGTGCCGATATGATGTATGGGGTGACGATGGAGGACTTCGGTGTCTCCAAACCAGTGGGGATGCGCCTTACCACAGCAGACGGAGCCCACAAAGGAGAGGCTAAGACGGCAGCTCAGAAGGCGGCACTTGAGCTGGATGCTTAAAAAGACCTTGCAGCTTGAAAAGAGAAGTCAGAGATTTGAGAACCTCAAGGTTAACCTCAATCTCTACTTGTCTGATGCTTGTTGTTTGTAGCTAGCGTATGCATCAAGAGCGGCTTGGCGGCCGTCCTCGTGGCTAACGATGGGGTGGGGGTAGTCTTTGCCAAGAGTGACGCCTGCGCTAGCAAGTTCGATAGGGGTCACTTCCCATGGGGTGTGGATTTGGTTTTTACTAAGTCCAGACAGCTCCGGGACCCATTTTTTTACATACTCACCATTAGGATCAAATTTTTTGCCTTGGATGATGGGGTTGAAAATTCGGAAATAAGGGGACGCGTCTGCACCCGATCCAGCAACCCACTGCCAGCCCATTGAGTTGTTACCAAGATCGGCGTCAACAAGTGTATCCCAGAACCATCGAGCGCCTTCTTGCCATGGCTGCAGTAAGTGTTTGACGAGTAGAGATCCTGCTATCATGCGGACGCGGTTGTGCATCCAGCCTGTTTGCCAGAGCTGGCGCATGCCAGCATCGACAATAGGAAACCCTGTTTGGCCACGTTGCCATGCGCGCAGGTAGTCCTCGTTGAAGTCCCAGGGAAAACGGTCGTATTCTGGTTTGAGCGCGAGGTCTTGACTGTGTTGGAAATGGTAAAGGAGGTGGGCTGCAAATTCGCGCCAATAAAGCTGGCGTAGAATACCAGTGTCGGCTTTTTCTCGGTCTGGGCAATGTTCACGAACGGTGTGGAAGAATTCCTGTGGGCTGATTTGTCCAAAGTGAAGGTAGGGCGAGAGTCGGCTGGTTCCATCTGTGCTTGGGATGTCACGCAGAGTCTCGTAATGGCTACTTTTATGGATGGCTTCTTTGAGCAAGCTCAGCGCTCCTTTCCTAGTGGGTTCCCAGAATGAAGACATTGTTTTATCCCATGGAATAGTAGGTAGTAGCTCAAGTGAATCCAGTGAGTCGCTATCTACATTAGATGCAAAGCTTTTGCCTACTAGGCTCTCTGGTTTGCTGAGCTCAAGTGCTCTGCAGTGTTTCCAGAAGGGGGTGAAAACCTGGAATGGCTTGCCTGACTTGTTTCTAATGCTGTGTGGATCCAGTAGAAGAGCTCCATTGGCACTGTGGGTCTCAATACCTAAATCCTGCAGTGCTTTCTTGGTTTTGGTGTCGTGCTTTACCTGGCTGGGCTCGTAACAACGATTCCAGCTAATATTTTCGACCTCGTGCGTATCGATGAGTTTTAAAAGTGTCTGAAGTGGATTTTTGCTGGCACGAATGATGAGATGGCTACCTTGTTCTTGTAGCTGAGCATCGAGATCCTTCAGCGCATGGTGTAGCCACCAGTTCGAGGCGCCGCCACGTTGCCACACACCTTCTTGTTGCGGTGCATGAATATAGAGAGGAATGATGGGTCCGCCTTGTTTGACAGCCCAGTTCCAGGCCGGGTTGTCTTCGAGTCTGAGGTCGCGTCTGAACCAGACGATGGTTGGTTTACTAGCCATGGTTTTTAGATTGTTTTTTTCCAATCAGTGAGAGGATTCGTAATCGGGTATATCGGAGGTTGATGATGCAGGGAGTATTAGAAAATACCGCGTAAATAATAATGATGAAATGTGCAGGGGGGGGTGTCCAGATGATAAAGAGGCTTATGGCAAGCATCTGCACCCAATGGGAAAATTCGCCGCGCCGTGTCTCTGCAACAAAAGATTGGAGGTAGTCGATCTTGGTTGAGCTCAGAGATCCTTTAGCAAAACCGTTAAACCAAGGAGCAGCATCTGGTAGTAGGGATTTCCAGTAGCGAACGAGAAAGATCTTCTCGTAGATAAGGCTATTGCTGTTGCTTGTTTGTTGCTGCTTTTCAAAATAGCGAGCAGGAAGTCGAGTGCAGAGCCACGCAATGCTCAGGTGGCATGCGGGAATACCTATGATGTTGATCAGTGCGATCCAGAGGTTGGGTAGCTCAATCCACATATTAGTGTATCTTTCGTCCTTTCCAGTGGGTGGATTTGCCTCTCTTTTTGTCGATTACGGAGCTGAAAAATAAGACCTGATAGAAAAGTAAACTGATCGGGAAAAGAAGAGCATTCCAGAGAGAAAATTGTCCAGCAAGTTTGAAAATGATAAAACACTGTAGGCTATGTATGATGTAGGCCGCAGTGGTGAAGATGGCAAAGAGCGAAGAGTATTGTGTGCTGAGTAACACAATGAGGCAGACAATGGTGAACATCATGCCAGTAATCCATAGTGAGGAGATAAAGAGTGTGTTTCCACTGGTGTGAGAGGCTGCTCCAGAGAATCCTTTTTTCCAGCTTTGCCATAGCTCTTGGAGGCCTGTTGGAAACATGCGCATATTGATTACCCCTTTACCCAGATAACAGCTACATGAGATATTGAGGCGATGAAGTTCTTTGGCGAGGTGGAAGTTTTCCAAAGTTTTGTTTTTGACGGCATTGTGACCATCGACTTGCTGGTATTGCTCAGCAGAGATCATCATGCATTGGCCAAATAATGCGGATTGTTCGGATGAGCTCTGACGACTTCCGAAGGCATTGACTCCTGCTAGCATGAGTACATTGAAGAAGGCAGAGAGCTGCTCGTAAGGCTTCTTTGTCTTATGGTAAGGGCAGACAGAGTGAACTCCGCGGGACGTGTTGGCTAGTTTTTGCAGAGAAGCGATGGCTTCAGCTTCGAGGGTAAGATCTGCATCCAAAAAGAGCAGCGAATTTCGCTGATCGGCTGACTCAGCGCCTTGCTGGCATGCCCATGGTTTACCCATCCATCCATCTGGAAGCGAATCGGAGCTAAGGACACGGGCACCTAGGCTGGATGCAATGCTGGCAGTGTTGTCTGAGGAGTGGTCATCAACAACAATGACTTCTGCGGCGAGCAGGGTTTGTTTGTTGATTGACTCCAGTAAATTAGCGATATTGGATTGCTCGTTTCTTGCTGGGATGATGATGCTAATGGAGCTTGAGGGTATGTCGCCAGTATCTTCTGGTCGAGCCTCTACCACAGCAATGGGCAGGAAGCGGGGACGGCCCAAGATAAGCCAAATGGCTGGAGCCAAAAGTATGGCCAATCCCGGGAGGACAAGCAGCGCAACCATCATTAGCGTATCGGGTGCCTTTTGATCACGCGATCAGCGCATTTTTGACCAGAGAGGATAACCATTGGCATGCCTCCGCCCGGGTTGGTGCTACCCCCTGTGAAGTAGAGGTTTTTGTAGCGGCTGCTCGTCTTTGGAGCTTTGAATCCGTAGTTCATCTTCCAGTCTGTGACGACACCATAGATAGATCCTTGATTGGATCGATACATGCGTTCGATGTCTATCGGTGTGAGTAGGTCTTCGACAACAATGCTATCACGCAGACCAGTTAGGCCACAGCGCTCCATTTTATCGATACACCTATCCTTGAGCGCGACATAATCCTCGTGAGTGATGCCAGAGCCTTCTTGGAGCGGTGGGATGTGGGGGAGGATCTTGATGTTGTCGCACCCCTCTGGAGCTTTGCTTGGATCTGTGCGGGTTGGCGCGACGACGTAGAGAGTGGGGTCCTGAGGAAGTTGCTTTTTGTGAAAGACGGTCTCGAAATGTTTGTGCTGATCTTCCGAGTAGAAGAAGTTGTGATGCGCAAGCTGGGGGAAGGGTTTGTCGGTGCCAATATGAAGCACGATGCCTGAACAGGCAGGTGCAAACTTCTCAAGTTTACGGGTGAATGACTCGGGCTCACCCAAGAGCTTTTTGTAGGCAGGAATAACCTCCATATTGCTGACGATGATATCACTCGGGTGAACGGTGCCATCTGCGAGTCGTACACCGGTGACGTATTTGCCGGATTTTTCGATCGCTTCCACATCGGCATTCAGGTGAATGGAGATTTCCATTTCTTCCATCAGCTTGCCAAGGCCCTTGGCGAGATTATACATGCCGCCTTTTACATACCATAGTCCATAGTCGAACTGGATCAT
>JAQXBQ010000040.1 GCA_029252325.1 Akkermansiaceae bacterium | reverse complement strand
TCTGGAGACACATCGACAGCTTCGTTCATGTATCGAGTGAGATCGTCATTGTTGTAGACAATCATCATAGCCCGACCACCTAGAACGAATGATGGTCTTACCAGCACTGGGTATCCGATCCTTTCTGCCACCACCACAGCTTCCTCGGCACTTACTGCCGTTCCTGCTTCAGCTTGCTTTAGCCCAATCTTGTCGAGCAAGGCAGAGAAAAACTTTCTATCCTCCGCAAGCTCAATTGACTTAGGAGAAGTACCGATGATAGGCACTCCATGACGCTCGAGATCAGCGGCAAGGTTAAGGGGTGTCTGGCCCCCGAACTGCACGATCACACCGTCTGGTTTTTCTTGATCACAAATATGTAATACGTCTTCCAGGGTGAGGGGCTCAAAGTAGAGTTTATCACTGGTATCGTAGTCGGTTGATACAGTCTCCGGATTGGAGTTTACCATCACCGTCTCGTAATCGAGTTCCTTCAGAGCAAACGCCGCGTGCACACAACAGTAATCAAACTCAATCCCCTGCCCGATCCTGTTAGGACCACCACCAAGAATCACAATTTTCTTTTGGTTGGTTTCTTTGGCTTCATTTTCATCACCATACGTAGAATAGTAATAAGGAGTATGAGCTTCGAATTCAGCGGCGCAGGTATCGACTAAGCGATACGTTGGAATCACCCCAGCTTGTAACCTCTCGGCACGAACATCATCCTGAGACACACCCTTGGCGTGCGCGATTTGATGATCGGAGAAGCCAAGGCGTTTCGCCTTCCGTAAATCCATATTGGCTAGGTCACGTCCCTCATCGACAATGATCTTAAGATGCTCAAGGAACCACGGATCGATGGATGTTGCTTCAAACACCTCATCAACTGACCAGTCTTGTTCGAATGCGGTTTGGAGCCAGAAAATACGTTCAGCATTTGGCACGTGGAGCATGCGTTCAACTTCTTCGTATGTTGGGTTCTCCTTACCCTTGCCATCAAAGCCGAAACCAAAGCGTCCAGTCTCAAGAGAGCGGAGTGCCTTTTGCATTGATTCCTTGAATGTTCTACCAATGGCCATTGCCTCACCTACAGCCTTCATCTGAGTTGTTAGAACAGAATCTGCGGTTGGGAATTTTTCAAAAGTAAAGCGTGGCAGCTTGGTCACTACATAATCAATCGTCGGCTCGAATGACGCAGGAGTCTCACGAGTGATATCATTGGGGAGCTCATCAAGAGTGTATCCTACAGCAAGCTTGGCTGCAATTTTAGCAATCGGATAACCTGTTGCTTTCGAAGCCAGGGCTGATGAGCGTGATACCCGTGGATTCATCTCAATAACAATACAGCGACCAGTTTGAGGATCTACTGAAAATTGAATATTGGATCCCCCCGTCTCGACACCAATTTCTCTAATGCAGGCGAACGAAGCGTCACGCATGATTTGGTATTCACGATCGGTGAGAGTCTGCGCGGGGGCTACCGTAATAGAGTCACCGGTATGTACCCCCATTGGGTCTAAGTTTTCGATAGAGCAAATCACAACACAGTTGTCTGCGCAGTCACGCATCACCTCCATCTCGTATTCTTTCCAGCCTAACAAACTCTCCTCAATGAGAACCTCGTTCACAGGTGACAAATCAATACCACGATTGACGATAGTCTCAAACTCCTCCTTGTTGTAAGCAATACCACCACCTGCGCCACCAAGTGTGAACGCTGGGCGGATAATCATTGGGAAAGCTCCAATCTCACCACTGATCACCTTTGCTTCTTCCATCGTGTGGGCGACGCCACTTTGCGGTAGATCGAGCCCAATCTTAAGCATCGCTTCTTTGAATCGTAAGCGATCCTCGCCCTTATCGATAGCATCCGCATTGGCGCCAATCATCCTCACCTTATGTTCATCCAGCACGCCGGATTTAAAGAGGTCCATGGATGTGTTGAGCGCTGTTTGTCCTCCCAGAGTTGGTAGTAAAGCGTCAGGCCTCTCACGAATGATGATCTTCTCAACGACCTCGGGTGTAATGGGCTCAATGTAGGTCTTAGGGGCAAACTCCGGATCCGTCATAATCGTGGCCGGGTTTGAGTTTACCAGAATGACTTCATATCCCTCTTCGCGCAGAGCTTTACAAGCTTGCACTCCAGAGTAATCGAACTCACATCCTTGACCGATCACGATCGGGCCTGAGCCGATCACCAGAATTTTTTTGATACTTTCGTCTTTGGGCATCGGGTGTTGCTAAATTTGTAGGATTTATGCTGAGTTTGATGCACTTGTAAAGCTTTGCAGACAAGACAAGTGAACTTTTTGAGACATCAGCCATAAGTAGAGGCCATGATTGCCCACAGTGAGTGCATAAACAGGTGACTAGACAGGCAAACTCCCCATCGCTGGAAACAATACAACTTACTTTAGTAATCCGCCTATAATTACTACAACTCCTTGTATGTAAGCAACTTGCCTCTTATGCTGGCAGGCACGACGGCTTTCACGATCACATCATTGCCATCATACTCGGTATCAAGCACCTTGGCATCCCTGTGCAGCAAGCCAGACAAGTCGCCGCGGCTTTGTGGAATTCGGTAAGTTTCAATCGACACACGATCCGCAAGCATCTCACTGCATTTAGCTAATAAATCCTGACAACCTTCACCAGTCACTGCACTTACTGAGATCGTATTGGGAAATGAGACCTCCAGACCAGCCAGCCTCACCGGGTCATTAAGTATATCGATCTTATTGAGTACTGTGATCACTGGTTTATCCCCTGCCCCCAACTCAGCGAGAACCTCCATCGTTGTCTTATAGAATTTTTCCACCTCCGGGGAAGATGCATCCAATACGTGAATAATAAAGTCTGCCAATACAGCTTCCTCCAGAGTTGCCTTGAATGCCTCCACCAGGCGGTGCGGTAAATTTCGGACAAAGCCAACCGTGTCCGTTAATAATAGCGGCTGACCATCCGGAAGCTCAATCGCTCTGGTAGTAGTATCTAGCGTCGCAAAGAGCATATCCTTCGCCATCACCTCCGATCCAGACAAGCAGTTTAGCAGCGTAGATTTGCCTGCATTAGTGTATCCAGCGATCGCGGCACATGGAGTCCCTTGCTTTTCTCGCTCCTTACGGCGTGTGCCGCGTTGCTTGCGGACCTCAGCAAGCTCACGTTTGCATTGATCGATACGAGTACGGGCCAAGCGGCGATCCACCTCGATTTGCTGTTCCCCCATGCCACGGGCAGCGCCACCGCCACCTTTACCGCCACCAGCTCCGCCACCCTCACGGTCTAAGTGACCCCACATACGCGTCAGCCTAGGCAGAGAATATTGCATACGTGCGAGATCTACCTGCAGCCTTGCTTCACGCGTCTGGGCTCGTTGCGAAAAGATGTCTAAAATCACCTCCTCACGATCGATTACGCAGGCATCTGCAAGCTCCTCCCAGTTTCGTTGCTGTGATGGGAGGAACATATTATCAAAAACGATACAGTCACATTCATGCGCTTTTGCCAAATCCACCATCTCCTGTGCCTTGCCTGTTCCACATAGAAACTTCTTATGCAGCGAGCGGGTATGGACCAAGCATGACTCGACCACACCAATTCCCAGCGTATTAACCAACTCCCCGAGCTCCTCGAGAAGCGATATCGCCTCCTCCTCCTCCCGTTTATCCGAGTAGATTCGGATCAACAGCGCCCGTTCCACCATCTCTGGCTTATCCCTGACCTCAAACATATGAGCTAATCAATGCCCCAAGTAACAACTCGTTGCAAGCAACAACATAGTGGAACCAAGCTACCTGCTTACATTGCCATAGCCCAAGCATGAAAGTCCCTTATCCTGGGGAGCTAATCAGTCTTCTTATTTCTTATCGGCACAATCAAAGCTGGCAGCTCAGCCTTGCGGACGCAGCCCTCAGCCACACTACCTAGTAGTAGACTGTTTAAAAAACCATGCCCATGAGAGCCCAATACCAGCATATCCCCGCCCACTTGCTTTGCGTAATCAAGGAGAGCATGGAGTGGCTGACCTCGTATCACCTTTGTTTGAATACCCATTAACCCAGCTTGCTCAGCCATCTTGCTGAGTTTAATCGCTGCACGTGATGTTGATTCTACCTGTATTTCATGCATCGCAGGAAAATCATCGGGTGAGAAGCCGTAGGCTGCATAGGTCGGCTCAGCCTCTACCACATGGACCAAGTGAAGTTGGCCACCCATGGCTCGTGTGATGTTTACGGCAGTATCGAGAACTGGCTCACTCACATCGGAAAAATCAACAGCAGCAATAATCTCTTTCATCATCTATACCCCTATCATAATCATGCATCACAATCAAGATCTATAGATTAGACATAAGGAGCATATGGCTTAATGTGTATACAGTCTATTGAGCGCATTAGAACCCATAGCACCAAACTAGTCCTAAATTGATATAGCAGTGTAATCTGGCCAATAAGTTCCACGTGGAACAATTTCATCCTAAGTTCCCACTCCACCCCTTCATTATTGTTCTGCAAACTCCGTATATTTACCCTCATGAGCTCAGGAATTAAGCCTCATGTGAGGCCTCCAATAGAGACCCAAAGCAGCTACTCATGAATCAGTCGTTTGTGCCATCATGTGTATTTCGAGTTTGTATCTCTAGCATTTCTGGTTAATGAGTCCCCCGTGTTCACCTATCCAAAGACTTACGACGTACTCGTCATCGGTGCAGGCCATGCTGGTGTCGAGGCTGCCTTAGCTGCAGCCCGGCTGGGATGTTCTGTCGCTGTACTGACACAGAACTTGGATACTATCGGTGCGATGTCCTGTAATCCAGCCATTGGAGGTCTTGCCAAAGGGCACATGGTTCGCGAAATAGACGCACTTGGCGGCATCATGGGACTCAATACTGATGCAACGGGCATCCAGTTCCGCATGCTCAATGCTAGCAAAGGCCCCTCAGTCAGAGCACCTCGAGCACAGTGTGATAAGAAAGCCTACCAATTCCGGATCAAGCACATCCTCGAATCAACGGCTGGAATTGACCTTCACCAAGCAAATGTCACCGAACTCATCACCGAAAATGATGCAATCACCGGCGTGACCACCTCCTTACAGATGGAGATCAAAGCTCACTCTGTGGTTCTCTCTGCAGGTACGTTCATGCGAGGCCTCATGCATGTCGGCATGAAAAACGAAAAAGGTGGTCGCATGGGTGATGCTACATCCACAGTTTCAGATTGTCTTCATCACCTCGGCTTTCAAGTAGAGCGCTTCAAAACGGGCACACCATGCCGAATCAATGGCCGGTCTATTGATTTCAGCAAGACTGAGGCACAGCATGGTGATACCCCCCCACCCTTCTTTTCCTATCTTGCAGACACACTGACCCGTGGTCCTGATGATGTTCATAGTCTCAATGGCCATCTCCAAGGTGATTCGTCCACAGATTGTGGGGAAAAGTTCCACGTGGAACAAGTTCCCTGCCATATCACATGGACGAGCACGAAGACCCACGACATTATCCGCAATAACCTCGATAAATCCCCCATGTACGCGGGCAAAATTGAAGGCCCCGGTCCACGTTACTGCCCTTCTATAGAGGACAAAGTCGTTAAATTTGCTGAGAAAGAGCGACACCAGGTCTTCCTCGAGCCCGAAGGGCGCCACACACGTGAGTATTATATCAATGGCGTCTCCACCTCTTTGCCCTACGAAGTGCAGCTCGACTTCATTCATTCCATCGCAGGATTAGAAAACGCACAAATTATTCGTCCAGGTTATGCGGTCGAATACGACTACTGCCCCCCTACCCAGCTCTCCCCCACCCTAGAGACCAAGATGATTTCCGGTCTATACTTTGCCGGTCAAATCAACGGCACATCAGGCTACGAAGAGGCGGCAGCCCAGGGCCTCATGGCAGGTGCTAATGCAGCACTCAAGGTCATCGGCAAAGGCGAATTTATCCTTCAGCGTGACCAGGCATACATCGGCGTTATGATTGATGACCTCGTTACCAAAGGAACCACCGAGCCTTATCGTATGTTCACCTCACGCGCTGAATACCGGCTACTACTTCGCCAGGATAACGCCGATCTTAGACTCTCCCCTCTCGCCATTGCAAATGGTCTTGTTACTGGTGATCGTGCTGCACGCACCACGCAGAAAATCACTGACCTAGAGGCTGCTAAAGCGCACCTCCCAACCCTCTCTCACGAAGGCGTCAAGCTCGATCACTGGTTCCGCAGATCCGAAAACGACCATAGCTCCCTACCCGAAGACATCCTTTCACAGGCGCCAGCACATCTTTGGTCCCTCATTGAGACTGACTTTAAATACGCCGGTCACCTGACACGTCAGCATGCACAAATCGAACGTCTCCAACGCATGGAGAACAAAAAGATTCCACAGAGCTTTGACTATAGCCAAGTGTCTGGACTCAAAGCTGAGGCGCGCCACCACCTCACCACCATACGTCCCACCACCATCGGCCAAGCCTCACGTATTTCAGGAATCACCCCCGCTGATCTTGCTATCGTTGCTATTGCCCTGAGGAAATAACCACCAAACTAGGTCACCTCAGTAGGCACCTGATTCAAATTTTTGGTGAAAACAAGCATAGGGGCCCAAAATGCTATATCTAGTATGATTTGCTAAATTCACCACCAGATATGGTT
>JAQXBQ010000026.1 GCA_029252325.1 Akkermansiaceae bacterium | reverse complement strand
TTATAGAACAATAGCTTGTTTTTTTTGAATATAATCGGCAAATAGGATGCTATTCGAATGATCGTGTGCACCTATGCAGAACGCGAAAAGAGCAGCAAGTGAATCCTAGGTGCCTTCACCTGCTGCTGGTCATTCCTTTGGCCAGCTTGATTTCAGTTCGTTGATGATGAGTGGGACCTTACCCTTACCCGTGAGGCTGATGCTTCGGTTTGTTGGATCCGGGCAGAATCGCGGCCCAGTTGGGCACACCGCTTTCCTCCTAAAAAATGAGGGTAAAAGTAATGACAAAAAACAGATATTGTCTGCGTTTTTATAGTAGTGATTATTGGACTACAGCAGGCCAATCATTGGCTCATCAAATCAGGCTACTTCAGTGATCAAAGAATAAAAGCTCGGCCTTAGATCACTTATGCTGAGCCCATTGACAAACTTGGTCAAAATGCTCAGACGAATCAAACGCCTCGCGGGGCACCCAGGTGTAGGATTTTTTGCCGGACCTGATTCATGGTTTCAAGGTTCATCATCATGGTAGAACGTAAAAATAAGAAGCGTTGATAGACGCTGCTACTATTTCCACAATCTCGTTCGTTCGCTTAGCTCCATTTTCTGTGGATGCTCTGTGTTTTTTATGAAGTTTTTACCAAATGGATTTCAGTTGATGGATTCGGAATTTGGTGGCGACTGCATTGCCTCCTGTGACTTCAATGCTGATCGTCTTGTCATCACTAGGTTTGATCATGCTAGGTGAGTAGAAGAGTCCGTGTTCGCCGAAGAAAGTATCCTGCGAGGTGTTGTCCACCACCACGCGAAGGTGCAGTTTCTTGGTGCCGGGAATCTTCATTTGATTTCCGAGTGAAAGTCCGTTCTTGGTGGCGTTAACGACCAGACGATTCCCCCGGATGTTGAGGGTCAGTTGTTTTGCTTGTGAGAGGTCGACTTCCAGATCGATGTCGTAGAGGCCGCCTTTCATCTTTTCGAGCGGATTGGCCGCACCCGGCTCCAGAACCAGACCATCGAGGGTTTCGGAGCGAGTGTAGAGGTTTTGTATCTCCCTGGCGGGAAGCTGGCAGACCAGCATGCCGAGGGGGGTACTATGTAAGGTCAGCTCATTGGGAAGCGAGATCTGCCCGAGGCGTCCGCCCTGCCAGGAGATTTGTATACGCCGCGGTTGGCCGTCCGCACCCTTCTCCGTGTTATTAAAGGTCTGAGATGCGTAACATTTGTCGCCATAAAACATCGGTGTTTGACTCTTCGTTTCCAGCTCGAAGGTTTTGCCGTCGAAGGACCCGATATGGTACCGGCCTTTGGCCCCGTACATGATCCATTTTCTATTCTCAGGATCGCCATCCAAGGCAAGCGGGAACAGCTCCGGACACTCGTGAAAGCCCTTGATGCTACTTGTCTTTCTTGCTCTTGAACTCATTACGAGTTTGGTTATTTCCCGAGGTATTGCTTCAAGGTGGGTATATCTCCTACTTCCTTAAGGATTGGTTTTGGGTTCTCAGCGGAGCCAGCGGGGCGGAGATTGGCGGCAATGCTGGAAGCGTGATCTTTTAAAAGACGATCAAGTTC
>JAQXBQ010000022.1 GCA_029252325.1 Akkermansiaceae bacterium | reverse complement strand
ACATTAGCTCAAACTATTGCACGTGCGCCATTACAAGCAAAGAAATCATCTAATACAGGTTCCTCAAAGCCAGGTAAGCCTACAAGACTCGCTACAAAACCTCACGCCCGCGTCACCGTTCTTGGTTACCATGACTTCTCTTCTACCAAAGATGCCACTGAGATGCTTATTACCACGGGTAAGTTTCGACGACAAATGCAAGCCATCAAAGACCTCGGGCTCAAGGTGATTACCCTCGAAGAATTTATCGCATGGAAAAACGGCAAGACAACAATCAATGACCGATCTGTATTGATTACCATCGACGATGGATGGAAGTCTATTTACACTGATGCTTTTCCTATTCTCAAGGAAATGGGATTTCCCTTTACCATTTTTCTCTACACCAATTATATCAATGGGGGCTCAAACGCACTCACCTCTAAAATGATTAAGGAGATGCAGCAACACGGCTGCAGTATCGGCAGCCACTCAGTCTCGCATCCATACCCCAAGGACTTTAAAGCAGAACGAGCTAAAGGAGATAAATCATTCCAATCATATCTTCATCATGAAATGGGGCAATCACGCAAAAAACTCCAACAACAATTTGGTGGAAAAATAAGGTCTTATGCCTATCCAGGCGGATTTGTCACAGGTGAAATGCTACCCATAGCTGCCGAGCATGGATACCAATGTTTGTTTACCGTCATCCCTGGCAAAACCACACGATCAACTTCCAACTTCACAATTCCTAGATACATCATTTTAGGCACACACGATTATATCTTTAGGAATGCAACGAGCTTCAAAGCAACCAACACTTCGGCCGCGACTATTGGGGCGATCGTGCAAACAACACCCCACCCCGTCATCCCTGAGCCTGGATCGATCATCTCGACTCGCCTACCCAGCATTTCAGCTGACCTTTCAAAAGTTGAGAACATCGACCCTGCATCCCTCGTCATGCGCGTTACAGGCTTCGGAAAAGTGCCCGTTCAATATGATCCAGCTCGCAAAATTGCCGAATGGAGGGTAAATCGTCGTTTACGAAGTCAAACCTGCGAAGTCAGCCTCCAATGGCACTCCCTCGACGACACCAAACACGAAAAACCAATGACATGGACTTTCCTTGTGAATCGGCAAGCCGCATACCAACTTAAATAATTTCATTATAACCACATATTATGTTCTCATCATTATCAGACAGCCTCGATAAAACATTCAGAAATCTTCGCGGCGTCGGCAAGATCTCGGAGAAAAACATCACCGATGCACTGCGCGAAATTCGTCTAGCGCTGCTAGAAGCAGACGTAGAGTTTGGAGTTGCCAAAGATCTCATCGCAAAAATCAGGGAGAAATCCATGGGCGTTGATGTGCTTAAATCAATCAAACCGGGCGAGCAAATTGTCAAAATATTCAACGACGAGCTCACAGAGCTGCTGGGCGGAGACGCAGCCCCACTCAATCTCAACCCTCCAGCACATATCCTTCTCTGCGGACTCAACGGCGCTGGCAAAACAACAACATCAGGCAAGTTAGCCCTGCGCCTCAAGAAAGAGGGCCGCCGCCCATTACTTATCGCATGCGACCTCTACAGACCTGCCGCTATTGACCAACTTGCTACCCTCGCGCATCAAATTGATGTCCCCTGCTTCACGCCAGACCCAGGTGAGAAGAACCTCATCAAGGTTGCCAAACAGGCACTCAAGTGGGCAAAAACTCAAAATGGAACCACACTTATTTTTGATACCGCGGGTCGACAAGAAATCGATGACAACCTTGTAGCTGAGCTCAAGGACTTACACAAGTTTGTTGACCCAGGCGAAACCTTACTGGTTGCAGATTCAGCAACGGGACAACAAGCCGTCTCTGTCGCCAAGCACTTTGATGAAGCAGTTGGCATTACCGGCATCATCCTGACTAAGCTTGATGGTGATGCTCGTGGCGGCGCCGCACTCTCGATGCGTGCAGTCACAGGCAAGCCGATCAAATTTATCGGTGAGGGAGAAAAGCTAGATCAACTTAACATCTTCCACCCTGACCGCATGGCCAGCCGAATTCTAGGCATGGGCGATGTCGTTAGCATGGTCGAAACAGCTGCAGAGAATATTGACGAAGAAGAGGCCATGAATGCGGCCAAACGACTTCAATCAGGCAAATTTGATTTCAATGATTTCCTCGACCAAATGAACATGCTCCGCAAACTTGGGCCTCTTGACGGCCTCATGGGAATGCTTCCAGGCTTCAGTAAAATTAAGAAGCAAATCCCAGCAGATGCATTTGATGAAGGCCGCATGAAGCGCATGGAAGCCATTGTCCTGTCTATGACTCAACGGGAAAGATCAACCCCGCAACTCATCAAGGGCACACGCCGCAAAAGAATAGCTGCGGGATCTGGAAATACCATTATTGAGGTGAATCGCTTCATCAAGCAATTCACCCAAATGCGTAAAATGATGAAATCCAAGGGCAAGATGAAAGAAATGATGAAGCAACTTGGAGGCATGGACGACATGGGTGATATGATGGGTGGCATGGGAGGTGGCGGTGGAAAACTACCAAAGCTGCCCTTCTAGCTCACCCCTCACTCAGATCGGCCTAACATCTTATTGGTATCCTTAACACCAAGGCCCTGTTGCTCTTTCCAATCAATAATATCTGGTTCTCGAAAGACTCGTCTGCGGACATCCGTTTCAGCGTCACTAGGCCGTGCTAGACGGTTAGCGCCCTGCTCAATTGCAGTCGTCTTATCATATTGACCTGTTGTAAAAGCTTGGCCATTCATACCAGCTGCCCTGCCCTCGGCCAGCGCTTGCTTCCGAACAAACCAAGGTTCCATTTTGTATCTACTTGCGTCTGTGTTGCCCTGATACTTTTTGCGCTCAAAACCCCGATCTCCCGCCCATCTTTTTTTCGCATAAGAGCGCGTAGTATAGTCTTTACCGCTAAAATCTTTATTCATGACCATGCTGCTCGACCTACCCTCAAACATACTACGAAGGTCTGACTTCATCTGCGGATTCCCGGCCTCATCTTTACCAACACTAAAGCGCTCAGGATTGCCCCATGCGTCGACTCTGGCCTGTGATTTAGTCACAGTTCTTTTACTTGCACAGGAGACTAAGCAAAGCAGGGCAAGCATGCATATTAGCAACCATCGCGAACAAAACATGATGCAAATAATGTGCCATCAATCAAGCTACTCATCAAGTCGGGATTCATCGCCACATCAGATTGGTGAAGTTTATTCGTGCTAGCTATCCCATTATTGGCTTCCATGTCAACATGAGTGAGCAAGCAACAAGCAAGGCACAGCTTAGATCGAGCATGAGAGCTTATTTGGCTGCAGCTTCCAAAGATCACATCCAATCGTGTTCAAGTGCCATCGCTCACCATATTGCTGGCGCGGACGAGCTTCTCAAGAAAAGCAGAACTATCGCCATATACGCTGCAATTCAAAATGAGATATCACTCTCAGAATTACATCAGCTCTTACCTGACAAGCAATTTCTCTACCCACGCTGCCAACCAGGACACCGACTTTCCTTCTATCATGTTACAAACAAAAATCAGCTTGTTGCCAGTTCCATGAAAATTCCTGAGCCTCAGCCAGACTTACATCACGATTTCAAAACAAGTGAAATAGATATGATTCTTTGTCCAGGATTAGCCTTTGGCATCGACGGAACGCGACTGGGAAGAGGCCAAGGCTACTACGACCGAGCACTCGATGGGTTTTCAGGAATCAAATTAGGCATCGCCCTTGACCAACAAATCACAACCAGCGTCCCTCATGCCACCCACGATGCGACGATGGATTACTTAGTCAGCGAGAGCGGTATTTCCGCTACCAAACCCGTGTAAGGATAGTGCTCTGCATATTATCCATCTCATCACTCTGCCTCTCTGTGGCATCTTCATAACCTGCAAGGTGCAATAAACCATGCACAATATACAGCATGAGCTCGCGTTCAAAATCATTGGCATAGTCCCGCGCCTGATCCCGTGCCGTTTCGACACTGATATGAATTTCACCGTGACTGAAAGTAATCACATCTGTCGGCCCCGGAATCTGCATAAATTGAAGATGCAGATCTGCAATCGTCTCGTCATCGACGAAGTTAATCTCGACCTCGTCAATCTTACCTAGATTAGAGTCATGCTTAGCGATTTTGAGGACTTCTGTCACTGCTGCGCGACCAGACACCTGAAGACGGCTACATAAATTCGCTGACAAACGAATTGCATCTTGGTGGTTGTAGACATTCAACTCCAACATAGAAACTACTCGTCAAACATCATCAAAGCTAGGCCTTCCCAGCCACTACATTTTTGGGGCTCTTTCTCTCATTACCAGCCGCCGATTTCTTTGACTTCTTCGATGCCCCTTCTTCCTTCGGATAATTAATTCTTGAATGCATCATGCTGCGAATAGTCGAAGCGAAACTCTTGCAGATTTTTTTAATATCACTCATCGACAAGTCACAACCATCGAGTTGACCATCTGTTACACGAGACATGATAATCTCATGAACTAGGTTGCGTATTTTTTCAGGCGTCGGCTTTTTGAGACTTCTAGAGGCACTCTCCACCGCATCAGCAAGACTAATAATAGCGCTTTCACGACTACTGGGACATGGGCCGGGATATCGGAAATTTTTACGGTCAACCTCAGGGATATCTTCTTTATTTTCCAATCCCTGCTTTACCTTCTCAGCCATATCATCACGTTGATCTATTGCCTTATGATAAAAATACTGCACCAGAGAATCACCATGATGCTCTCTAATAACCTCAACAATCTTTGGGTTAAGCTTATGCTTGATAGCCATATCAACACCATCTTTCACATGCGCAATAATCACAATCGCACTCATCGTTGGTGTCAGAGAATCATGAGGATTCCGATCCCCTTGGTTCTCAATGAAATACTCAGGCTTACTAAGCTTTCCGATGTCGTGGAAATAAGAGCACACACGACACATCGCTGCGTTGGCGCCAACATCTTCTGCTGCTGATTCGGCCAATGTGGCCACCACCATGCTATGATGGTAGGTGCCCGGAGCTTCAAGCTGCAGCTTTCTTAGCAACTTATGATTAAGATCACTCAGCTCTAGCCAACTAATATTAGTCGTGATGAAAAACAAGCTCTCCAACGCTGGAAGCAAACCGCTGACCAACATTCCAGTCAGCAGACCAATGGATACGGGTAACAAGGTCTTACCCGCCAAGACAGACCAGCTGTCCCCCATCATCAAGTCAGAGAAATCAATCTTATTAAAAGCTAAGGCCAAAACCAAAGTAGTCAGCCCCACATAGAAGCCAGCTCGTAACACACTGCCACGCCTTCGCACAGACCGAGTCAGCACAACAGCCATGACTCCAGAAATCAAACTGGTCACCAGGAAACAAAAAACATCAGCCTCGGGAACAAGAAGAGCCCCGAACAAACTCACACTAAGAGCAGAAAAAATACCCGCATGCCGACCACAAAGAACGGACGCAATCATGGGTGCAAAAGCCAAGGGCGGCAGTAAAATCCTGTAGTCCGAAGACCAAGCATTCACATCGATCACGTGCACTGCCGTTCTAACCAGCAATAAATGAAAAGCAATACCGCCAAACACGAGCAGCACCTTCTCGTTGGCGTAGTTTAGCGCATGCCTGGTGTGGTAGATAAGAATCAAGCCAGCAGCAACAATGATACACAGCATTGCTCTGCGTAAGCCATCTTCATGAAACAGGGTCTCATCAGATCTATAAAAAGCAACAATGAGACAGATTAGAACCGTGAATAAGGGATAAATGAGCAACTTCATCCAAGTACTTCTTTGCATCGAACCAACAACAGCATTCTCGCTTGTTGTAGAGGTGCGGCGCTTCTTACCGGATGACATGCCCTTGTTTGCGAGGCGCCAACGCTTGAAAGCATCAATAAAACCCATAAAAATAGTTTGGATATAGATAGAGAAAGAAAGGTAGCTTCAGAAAAAGCAGGTGAGTGTGATGAACTCGATGATAATATCTTTGCTTTGACTAAACTGAGAAGGGACGCAAAACGTCCCTTATGGATTAAGGCTATCGCAAAAACAGCAATCTGACAATATCATATTGCCACGATATCAAACAGTCGTTTGAAACCAGAATGAAAGCCAATCTAGCTTCAGTTATTACCAATAAGCAACTCATGAGGGAGTAAATTGCCGCTCCCCTGTAAGCCGGATTCTGTCCTTATCACCGAAGCAATAATGTACGATCATTTATCTTACCTCACCAAGTGAGGAACCTCCCATAAGGGATGGTGCAACTAATACCCGGAGATTCTTAACGGGCGGGCTACCCTTCTCCTGTTATGTCTTGCGCTACGCGGGGTTTGCAATGCCTCCTCAGTTACCATTGGAGCGGTGGGCTCTTACCCCACCTTTTCACCCTTACCACGGTCTCCTAAGATTCCTTGGCGGTCTACTTTCTGCTGCACTTTCCGTCCAGTCGGCTTGAACCGACCGTCCCTTGTTATTCACAAGGCACGCTGCCCTTTAGCGTCCGGACTTTCCTCAACCATTCAAAAGAGTGACTGCGATCGTCCGGGGAGCGGCAAAGACAAAATAATCCCAATGCTGCAAATGCCAAACCTCAAATCAAAGAATATGCGTAACTGCCTTGATTCGCACTTGGATTTTATGATTTTAAACCTAGAAATAGCATCATGTCGCACGTCCTTGCCACCTATGCCAACTTCCCTGTTACCATTGTAAAAGGCGAAGGCACATGGCTGTGGGATAAAGAAGGCAAACGCTACCTCGATTTTTGCTCAGGCATTGCCACATGCAGCATCGGTCATTGCCACCCCGCATTAACCAAAGCAATAGCGAAACAATCCAGCACCTTGATGCATTGCTCAAACCTCTTCCAGATTCCACAGCAACAGGAATTGGCGACTACCATTGTGGAAGACTTCGTTAAGATTCCCGGCAAAATATTTTTCTCTAATTCTGGGGCAGAGGCAAACGACGGCATGATCAAAACAGCTAGGCGCTTTGGCCACGCGCGGCCAAGCAAGTCAGGTCAGCCTCGCTACGAGGTAATCACCTTCAACAACTCATTTCATGGCCGAACTCTTGGCTCCATGGCCGCCACCGCTCAAAGCAAAATCCAACAAGGCTTTGACCCAATGCTCCCCGGCTTTCGCTATGTCCCGCTTAATGACATCGATGCACTCTCGAAAGCAATAAGTGACATCACAGCAGGCATCATGCTCGAGCCCATTCAAGGTGAAGGAGGTATCAACGAAGTTACTCCCGAGTTTCTTCATTACGTTAACAAGCTCTGCAAGCAACATGATCTATTGCTCATGCTTGATGAAGTTCAATGCGGTTTAGGTAGGACTGGCACCTTAATGGGTTGGCAGGCTTTTTGCCCAGAACTAGAGCCAGATACCATCTCATGGGCTAAAAGCCTCGGCGGGGGCTTCCCGATAGGTTCCTTTTGGACCAGCGACCGCCCCATTGACGACCAAGGCACCCCCTTATCATCACTGATGAATGCCGGATCTCATGGCTCAACCTACGGTGGCAACCCCCTAGCTTGCGCTGCATCATCCGCTGTTCTCGGGGAAATCCTATCCTCTGAGCTACCGACAAATGCTGCCCGACAAGAGCAACGCATACGCCAGGAAGTCAGCTCTTGGCAGCACCCTCACATTGTTGGCATAAAGGGAAAAGGTCTATTACTTGGCTTCGCGCTTAATGTTGATAGCATCCCACCGGATAACAGCACTCCACCTGCCCTTCAGTTATGCAAGGCCCTTATGAAAAACGGTCTACTCACTGTTCCTGCTGGAACCGAAACATTGCGCTGGCTACCACCACTCAATGTGTCTGACGACGAAGTTGATCAGGCTCTGAGCATACTCAAAGAAACGATCGATAGTCTATAGATCACCACTCGTATTTCTCACTACCATTTTTTACTTACATGACACATCTACTCTCAATTGAGGAACTCTCCAAAGATCTCATCTGGAAACTTATCGATCACGCCGCCACCCTCAAAAACGAGCGTGAGAAAGGAACCCATGAGCACAAGCCACTCCAAGATCAAACTTGGGCCATGATTTTCACCAAGGCCTCGACGCGCACACGAGTATCTTTCGAAGTAGGCGTCCGCGAGCTCGGTGGCTCCGTTATGTTCCTATCATCCAATGATATTCAACTTGGTCGAGGCGAGCCAATCAAGGACACTGCACGCGTAATGGGCCGAATGGTTCACGGCGCTATCATTCGCACCTTCGCCCAGCAAGACGTCCTAGATTTCGCCAAATACTCGGGTATCCCCACCATCAATGCACTCACTGATGACGCTCACCCGTGTCAAATACTTGCCGATTTACTGACCATTCGCGAGCGTCTGGGCACATGGGAAAACAAAAAAATTGCTTTCGTAGGTGACGGTTTCAATAACATGTCGAGGTCTTGGATGTGGGCAGCCAAAGAGCTCAACTTCCACCTAGCTATCGCAGCACCAGCAAACTGCCTGCCATCAGAGAGTTACATCAATCGCCTAGGTTCATCTAATATAAGC
The DNA here is from genome assembly GCA_029252325.1 of Akkermansiaceae bacterium. Lineage (GTDB taxonomy): Bacteria > Verrucomicrobiota > Verrucomicrobiia > Verrucomicrobiales > Akkermansiaceae > Oceaniferula. The sequence continues at coordinate 14,860 of JAQXBQ010000022.1, read as the reverse complement.
CTACACACTGACCCAGTCGAAGCCGTCGACGGCGCTGACGTCATCAACACAGATGTTTGGCTTTCCATGGGGCAGGAAGATCAAGCTGAGAAAGAGGCACAATTTGACAATTACCAAGTAAACACCGCGCTGCTCAAGCACGCTAACCCCTCCCATATTGTGCTGCACTGTCTTCCTGCCTACCGAGGCAAAGAGATCACCGAAGAGGTCCTCGAAACCTATGCCGATGTCATATTTCAGCAGGCAGAAAATCGTCTGCATGCCCAAAAATCCATCTTAGCAAAACTTGCTGAGCACCACTCTAACAAATTGTAACCTGAAGGCTGCAATTACCACTCGCTAAAATTTTAGCACCCACAAAACAACATGCACGGTCAACTTCTGATTCTCGGAATTCAAGGAACAGAGCTTACCTGCGAAGAGGCTGAACTTTACAAATCAGTCCAACCAGGAGGCTACGTCCTATTTGGTCGTAATATTGAATCTCCTGAACAAGTTCGCAAACTCACCGATGATTTGCGCGATCTCAGCGATCGCACCCCCATCATCTCCATTGACCAAGAAGGCGGCCGTGTATCCCGAACACGCCTCATTGGTAATGAGCCCCCATCCGCCGAAAGCCTCCGCATCAAAAATGACCCGGGCTTAATAGCCCAACACGGCAAACTTACCGCCTTCCTGCTTCGACTTATGGGATGCAACATGGATCTCTGCCCCGTATTAGATATATCCTATGATGATGATGCTGACAATGCACTCAAAGGAAGGTGCTACGGCAAAGACGCACAGCAAGTGATCACCAACGCTGGCATCTTCAATAGCAACCTACGTCACTGCAGAATCTTGTCCTGTGGCAAACACTTCCCCTCGTGCGGACTTGCCACCGATGACCCACACCACACCCTTCCTCAAGTGGACAAATCAGTGGCAGAGATGCTAATGAGCGACCTCCTTCCCTACACCAGCCTCATGCCGGAATTAGATGCCATCATGAGTTGCCACACCCACTTTTCTGCCATTGACCCAGAGACACCCGGACTACCGGGATCAATGTCACACAACCTACTAACACGATTACTGCGCGATCAACTTGGTTATGAAGGCGTAATTATGACTGACGACCTCGACATGGGAGCCATCATCAATCACTATGGCAGAGGCCCAGATGTCACCAACGCCATATCGGCAGGCAATGACATGGTCATGATTTGCCACCAAATCGGCACCACCAAAGAAGCGCTTAAGCACCTCAAGAAAATCCCCCATCACCGCATTGATGACTCACTGAAGAGAATCGAAAAATTGCAAAAGAACGCCTACAAACCATTAGCCTTTAGCAGCGAGCTTTGGGATCAAATCGATGGCGATATTATGCAGCTTAGAATCGACGTCATGGGTGAACAGCAAGCCCGTGAGGCAACTGACTATACAGGGCAGAAACGCTCCCCTGTTGAAGACTACTAATTGAGGCCGCTTGAGCCTAACTCAACTCTATCTCCGAAATACTTTTCATGATCTTGTCAGAAATCTTCTGATAGTCATCTCTCCCCTTCGCTTTGAGCTCTTCAGCACTAAAAGTGATTGGATCACCAACCACCAGAGTAATAGGGCGAAAACATATCTTGCCAGATCCGCGCGGCAGAGCATCACGAGCACCAAAAATGCGAACTGGCTGAACCACCGCCTTGCTCTTGGCCACGATCAGCCCTGTCCCTGCCTCCGCAGGCTGCAGCTCGCCATCTAGAGTGCGAGAACCTTCCGGAAACACAACGACTTGATTACCTGCTCGCAGCAATTTGATGATCGTCTTCAAACTCGTCATGTCAGGCCGATCTTGATCTACCGGAATCGAATTTAATCGAGGGTATAGCCATGCACCGAAACCCGTAAACAAGGTTTTACGTGCCAGGTAATAGACTGCTTCATCGTAAGCAACTCCTACCAGCGGCGGATCAAGGTAGCTTTCATGATTCGATGCAATTAACACAGGCCCATCCGTGACCAGCTTCTCTTTTCCCACCACACGGTATGAGAAAAAACACACAAAGCACAATCTCCACAAGTTACAGCAAAACCAATAAATCGTTTTCATAGTTAAATAATATTAAAGAACCAAACCACGCTTTTGAAGCTCAACTAATGCCGCTTCGACCACCTCATCAATGTTCATTTCAGAACTATCGATAACAGCAGCGCCCTCCGCCACAATCAGTGGCGAATTTTCACGCTTACTATCTTCTTCATCCCTTTTGCTCACCACATCTGTCAGGCCCTCCGCTGAGCGCCTTGCAAGTCGAACCTCCTCTGACGCGTCAATATAGAGCTTATAGGGTGTATCGGGGAAAACCACCGAACCAATATCACGCCCTTCCATCACCAAGCTATCCCACTTCAAGAATGCTCGTTGCTTCTCGACAAGCAGCTGACGCACCTCAGGCACTGCCGCTACCTGTGATACACGGGCATTCACCTGATCTTCGCGAAGAGCCCTACCGGGGTCAATGCCATCGATCAGTATTGTCGACTGACCATCAGAGACTCCACAACTAACTATGATTTGACGAAGCATGGTAGCAACGGCCTCAGGGTTCGAAGCATCAACATTCTTCTTCAAACTAGCCCATGCTATCGCGCGATACATTGCCCCTGTATTGATCATGATCAAACCGAGGCGTTCAGCCAGACGACGTGCCACGGTGCTCTTGCCAGATGCGGCAGGACCATCGATCGCGATCGCATAAAAGTTCTTTTTATTTAGCTCAGACATTCTTAGTAAAATATAATGATCATACGGGTTAACCCGCAAGGATAGTTTCTAGATGATCTGCGAAGCCAGGATATGATGTATCAATGCATGCCGTGTTGTGAATCACTGTTTCACTCGCAGCAAACAAGCCTGCAATAGCAAACGCCATCGCAATACGGTGATCGCCAAAACTCTCTAGCTCAGCACCATGCAATGGCTTACCTCCTGAGATCTCCATGCCATCTTCATACTCCTCGAGATCGGCGCCCATCGCCTTCAAATTTTTAACAACCGTGGCTATTCGGTCACTCTCTTTTACTCTCAGCTCTTTGGCATTACGTATCACCATTTTGCCCTTTGCTAAAGCACCGGCTACCGCAAGCACTGGAATCTCATCAATCAAATTTGGCACTTCCTCAGGCTTGATCTCAGTGCCCTCCAAGGCCTTACCGTGAACTTCAACATCACCATATGGTTCACCGCATTCATCAGGGTGCGCCACAACTTTGATATCAGCTCCCATACGAATGAGCACATCTAATATAGCAGTGCGGGTAGGGTTTAAACCCACATTTTTAATGACCAAATGAGCTCCAGGCATCGAAGCTGCAGCCACAAGCCAGAATGCTGCAGATGAAATATCACCCGGCACGCGTAAGCTGCCAGCTTCAGGAGTCTTGCCTCCAGTAACAGAAATAGTTTGTCCTTCCCGCTGCGACGGCATTTTAAAATATTCCAGCATACGTTCGGTATGGTCGCGAGTTTCTGCAGGCTGAATGACAGAGGTGCTACCCTCAGCGAATAAGCCAGCTAGCAGAACCGCACTCTTCACTTGGGCACTGGCGACAGGCATCTCGTAACATGTTGGATGTAGTTCACCACCTGTTATATGCAATGGCGCACAACCTGGATCATCTCCACGAGCTTCGATAGACGCTCCCATTTGCTCTAGTGGCTTTATGATTCTGCCCATTGGTCGGGATTGCAATGAAGCATCACCGGTCAAAATAGATTGGAATGGCTGTGCCGCCAACAATCCTGCCAGCAGCCTCATTCCCGTTCCGGAGTTTCCGCAATCCACACTGCCCTCCGGAGCACTCAATTGCATACTGCGACCGTGAATGACAAGAGAAGTTGGCCCATAGCCCGGCTTTTCTTCAATAACATCATGCTTGGCTCCTAACTGAGCCATCGCATTGAGGGTGCAAATACAATCTTCGCTGGGCAAGAAATTATCAATACGACAAGAACCATCAGACAAGCCGCCGAGGATCGCTGCACGATGCGAAATACTCTTGTCTCCTGGAACTTCAAACTCAGCTACAAGATGATTAATAGAGTGAACGCTAATACTAGACATATATCGTTGGAATAAGGGTATGCTGATGATTGATATAACTGCCTAATGGTCTAACGCAGCAGAAATAAAGTGAAGCTCAATGGGTTAAAGCTCGTCTCTGAGATGTTTAGCTTTGGCCAACAATTCAGCTAACGCTTCATCGCTTGAATCATCCAGTAAAGCAAGCATTTCACGCAAATAGGTAACAGCCTCCTCTACAGGCTCTCGCAGCGCTTCCTTATTCCTCATCAGAATCTCAGCCCACATAGCAGGATGCCCAGAGGCAACTCGTGTGGTGTCACGCATTCCATTTCCAGCAAACTTACCCTGCCTGGGATCCTTAAGGCCAACAAGAGCACCTACTGATGCAAGGATGTGAGGGACATGACTAATCCTAGCTATAACACGATCGTGCTCCTCTGAGGTAGTCGAATAACACTGGCATCCAATGCCATGCCACAGTGAGCGTATCACGCTGACATCCTCTTCAGAGTGTTCGAAATCGTTTGTGATGATACAAGCCGCGCCTTCAAATAGATCATCCCTGGCTGAAGAAACCCCTGCTTGCTCCGAGCCTGCCATGGGATGACTCCCTATGTATTTGGCTCCTAGCTTGTTAATCGTTGGACCTAAGAGGTCTCGAGGCGTCATTTTGACACTACCTACATCCGTAACCAGAACTCCCTCAAGGCTGCAGTGAGCAGCACAAGCTTCCAAAATTTCAAGCATCGCCCCCACTGGTGATGCCAGCACAATCATCTCTGCACCTTCCACCACCACCTTAAGATCTGTGCTGGCAGTCTTAACTCCACGCTCTCGTGCCTGTAATACTCCTTGCTCACGCCTACCCCACAAAGCCACAGATACCGAAGGCAGACGGGATTGCACAGCAAGAGCAATGGAACCCCCGAGTAAACCACTTCCTAATACGGCGATACGTTTCATACGGAGCTATGACTGGCAGGTGCCAGCTTAAAAGCAAGAACCGAGGCTGCCAAATTGTTGATGATGTAGGTTTGCCATCAAAGCAATTGAGCCTAAAGCCTCAGCGAAAGAAAATTTGAGAACCAATTTAAGGCACTCTAAATTTGTGATTTGGATCGGGATCTTCTGGATCACGACATAAACGACCTGAACCAATTCCCTTCACATCAACAATATTATGAGTGTATGGATTAAATACGAAACCTGGCTTTCCGGGAACTGCTGCCGCTGTCGGATATTTTGACTTGGTTGCTGCCACTGGCGCAGAGTTAGCAGCATTGGGTTCAGTCCATTGGCCTCCCTCAGCGGCTTGATTACCTGCTCCATTGAAGCCACCATTGGCAGCTTGCTGCTCAAGTAATTGGCGATTCTCCTCGATTCGCCTCTGCTCCTCACTGGTGATTGTCTGCTCAACCTGTAAGCGTGTAGGCTTGGCATCACGTTTACCGTAATTTGAAGGGTAAGGGTAACATGCCCCGAGGAGAAAAATGACAGCGAGTGGCAACAATAGGCTCTTTGATAAATCCATTATATACAGATAGTTAACTTGTTAATTGAGGTGGCAAACTAGAATCATATTAGACAAATATCAAACATGTTGCCAACAACGGGTTGGATATTTAGCCTTACTTTATAGCAAGTCAAGTCCTAGCTATATCATTACGAAAGCTCGGCCACCGAAGGCGCTAAAAATGATAAAAAACCCTTAAATACTGCGCAAGTTCGTCAATCAACACTTGATTAGAGCGGACATTCTCATGAGGATCAGTCAACTTTTATCCATTGTGATTACCCACACGTCCATTTCTGAAACCATTAAAGAATGCATCGCGCAAGCTAGCAATGGCAAGCCTCTCCATGAGCGGGACTTCAATAACCTAGCTTTAGAGCTTTTCACATATCAATATCGAGAGAACAGCGCGTACAAAAACTTTTGCGACGCCCACGACAAAACTCCAGAGAGCATCAATCACTGGCATGATATTCCAGCGGTTCCCACAGACGCTTTCAAAGCAGAATCATTCCCTTTGACCACCTTCCCTCTTAAGGATACGGAAAAAACCTTCCTTACCTCTGGAACAACCACAGAATCCAGAGGCAGGCATCATTTCAGATCCACTAAGCTCTATGAACAGTCCATCATCAGTGCCTGGCGTGAGCTCAACTTACCTAACGTTTACAGCTCATTTTTTTTAATCCCTCCCCCTCATCAATCTCCTCAATCGTCTTTATCGCACATGATGGGTGTGTTTTCTGATCAGCTAGCTGATCAATCCACATGGTTAATCCCTGAATCTGGATCAATAGATCTTAACAGCTTAACCAACTCCATTAAAGAAAAGCAAGCCGTGGTATTGTTAGGCACCGCACTATCGTTCCTGCACCTATTTGACTCCATGAAATCTCCGATCATACTCCCCGAAGGCAGCTGGGCAATGGAAACAGGAGGTTACAAAGGAACGCACCACCAACTCAGTAAAAGCGAACTACACCAATTATTTAATACTAATCTTGGTCTTCATTCCGACTCGATCATCAACGAATACTCAATGACCGAGCTCAGTAGCCAATTCTACAGCCGAGGCCTGAATTGTGCGCATAAAGGTCCGAGCTGGACTCGCATCCGCGTTATTGACCCGATCACCAACACAGATGCTAAACCGGGTGAGCTAGGCCACCTCGTGATTTATGATCTCGCCAATGTCGATTCCGTTATGGCGATCCGCACACAAGATCTTGCCATGCAAAGCCAAACAAGGCTTGAACACGAAAACCCCTCTTTTAAACTTATCGGACGTGACCCAAGCGCCCTACCAAGAGGATGCTCAAGATCCAGCGATGAATCCTTAAGCTCATGACACCTACATCAGAGCGCATTCAGCATCTCTTCGAGGCCTGTTCTCATCAAGAAGTCCAACAATGGACAGGCTCGATCACCGTTGACGATCTCCACGCATGGCTCAGACAAGAGCTAGGCAGTGAACGTGCCTTGGACCAGTTTCTCCCACATGGACCGCTTAAAAGCAAAGCCATCGCCCCTCAATGCATTCTACATATCGTTAGCGGAAACACACCACATGCAGCTTTCCAAAGTATTATCAGAGGGCTAATTATAGGATCACACAATATTGTCAAAATACCCTCCGCTGGATTAGACGCCTTCACCGACGCCCTCAGACATTTCCCAAAACCACTCAATGATCTCATTGAGATACATAGCGCACTGGAGGATGAAGATTGGCTCAGAGCTGACGTGGTTATCGCGATTGGGTCAGACAAAACCATAGCAGCCATTCAACAGCAAATAAGACCCCACCAGCATTTCATCGCCCACGGTCACAAAGTCTCTATCGCTATTGTCTATGATGATTTCGAAACAGCAGCACGACGAGCCGCCCGTGACGTATCCCGCTTCAACCAACGTGGCTGTCTATCAATACACGCCATCTACATACAAGGAGACTCCATGCGCTTCGCTGAATTACTAGCCGCAGAAATGGAAGAATTCTCTAACACCAACCCGCCTGACCCTACCTCCGTCTCAGAAGCGGGTGCGATCAGAAACCTCAGAGAAACAACTCGTTTTTGCGCATCCAATGATACTTCCGTTCATCTTTGGGAAAGCAAAGACACGCTAAGTTGGACCGTCATTCATCAAAGCGATCCAGCACTACAACTCTCGTGCCTGAACCGATGTGTTTTCGTCAAGCCTCTGCCGCCTGAATTGGACAGCAAGATTCTCGGAGCCGAATCAGCTCACTTATCGACCATCGCCATTCACCCCTTCGACGAAGCTAAAGCGACATTATTAGAAAACCTTCCAGCGCATCGAATTTGTTCCTTAGGCGAGAGCCAAAAACCCAGCTTATTTTGGCATCACGATGGCATTGCGCCTATCGCTTCACTTGTTAAGTGGAAAGATCTCGGCTAGTTCATCTACAATACTCTTCAACCAACCAATCATGTTTGACCCTCCTATCAAAACCACCGGAACTGTTATTGATTCCCCCAAGGAAAATATTTACCAGGTAGAGCTACCCAATGGCAAAATCATCGTTGGCCATATCGCCAAGGCCATGGTGGCACTTCACCAAGACATTAAGCCCACGTCCAAAGTAGAGCTGGAACTTACCCCGTATGATTTCAGCAAAGGTCGTATCGTAGCGGTCAATAACGATTAGCCGATAAGGCTGAATCAAATCGCATTACCCTCATGGAGCTGCTGATTCATATCCAGAGCGGGGCTACCTTCGGTGCGTTTACCGATAGGAACAGCGGGAACACCCGCTACCGTTTTATGCGGTGACACATTTTCAAGCACAACGCTTCCTGCACCAATTTTCGCACACTCACCAATCTCAACGCGCCCCAAAATCTTAGCCCCAGCACCGATTAAAACACCAGATCTCACTATAGGGTGACGATCACCAGTCATCTTACCGGTGCCGCCCAGTGTCACCTCGTGCAAAATAGAAACATTGTCCTCCACAATCGAAGTTTCTCCAATGACTACACTCGTTGCATGATCTAGCAGAATCCCGCAACCAATCTGAGCAGCCGGGTGAATATCTACAGCAAAAGTCTCACTGACAATGCTCTGAAAATAAAGCGCCAGCGCCTGACGGCCATCCACCCACAAACTGTGAGCTACTCGATAAGCTGAAATTGCTAAAAACCCCTTATAAAACAACAAGGGCTCTAGTGCTGAGCTACAGGCAGGATCACGATCTACGATCGCCCTCATGTCTCCGGCGACGGCAAGCAAAATTTGATCATTAGACTTCAGCACATCTTCAAGTAAAGGCTCAAGCTCGGATCGTTGCATATCCTCACGCGACATTCTCCTCGCAAGTCTTACTGCAAGACTCTCAGCTAGGTTATCACGGCTGATCACAACATCATCGAGCATGCGCTTTAAATGAGGCTCACTTTCTGACATCACGACAGCCGCATCACGTATTGCGCTCCAAATATGCTCAAGATCGACGCTTCTAAGCATGGATCCATTGCAAAGGTTCACTGGCTTGGCGCTGGTATTATTTTCTTTTTTATGTTCCATTCTCCGTATGCGTATTTCACAGAAACTTGAGTATGCCTGTCGTGCCATGGTTCAACTTGCACAACATCATGACGGGCAAACTTTGACACAGCTAGATGACATAGCTCAGCGTGAAGCAGTTTCTGCGAACTTTCTAGTCCAAATCCTCAATGACCTCAAGCGCGGTGATCTTATTATTAGCAAAAGGGGCAAAACTGGTGGTTACCTACTGGCTCGCGACCCACGAGAAATCAATCTTTTAGACATCACCAAAGCTGCTGACCCTGGTATGCTGAGTAGCCATGTTATAGGAGAGGGTGAATCAGGACGAGCTATCCATGATGCATGGAATCAGATTCACGAGACTCTTTGCAAAGAACTTAGCTCCATCACCTTGGATTCATTGGGCACCCAAACCCCGATGTTTTACATTTGAGTAGCATACTTCTTACTTAAATTTATGACCTCCTGGGCCGCCATATTCCTTTTGATTGCGATGCACACCATCTTGTGTGGCGCCGAGATCATCAGTGCAGAGAATATGAGCGCATCCCCCACCAATCAGCGCAGAGCTCACGGCAATGCCTGCGGGCCAGCTTCATTATTGAATGCCTTTCATTATGGCTCAAAAAGATGGCAACGAGCATTTAATGCAGTACCAGGAGACGACAGCAAAACCCGCATCAACTACGTCATCTCCAGATGGGGCCTCAAACCATCCAAACACATTCAAGGAGTTAAACGCTGGAACCAACAAGGCATGAACCTTGTCGACCTGCAAGATGTCGCCAATGAAATGTGCGACTACCATTGGCTCCCCAAAATAAAATACGAAGTGCTAACACGCAAACAAGAGGAGCCAGTAGCAGGCCTACTTCAACGCAGCCACCAACGTATTGTTAAATCACTCAAAAAAGGCCTACCTCCGATTTTGTGCATACGGCGATATGCTTACCGAGACAGCAAAGAGCTCAAAGCTAAATCATGGTGGCCTATCAGCGCCCACTTCATCGTTATTATCGAAACGACGACCACTCTCAAAAACAACCCCAAAAGCTTCAGGATAAAATATGTCGACCCCTACGGAGGTCACACTCATGAAGGCACCATCCACACCAGCACCGGCAATTTCACCAATAGCCCGTTTTTGGGGGCCCGCCTTCCTTCAGCCACCATCGGCAATTCGCTGATCAAAAAAGGAGAGCCCACTACCCTCGCCTTCTCTGCGGTCCTGGGCCGATGGTAATCCGCTACGCCTGCTCTATTTATTTCGGCTCGCATTAAAGGCAGTATTTGTAACAATCTCTCGAACTCACTCACACCCATCGAAATGCAAGGACTCATATTAAAAATCGACTGCCCCGACCAACACGGTATTGTTGCTAAAATAGCATCTTACGTTGCCGATTATGAAGCCAACCTATGTGAGTTTTCACAATTTACCGACGACGAACACCGCAAATTTTTTGCTCGGGTAGAGATTGACACCTCCAATCTCAAAGTCAGCGTGGAGGATTTCATTGTTGGTTTCAACACGCTCGGTAAATCATTATCCGCATCCTGGCATTTTCGTGAAATGCCCTACAAAATGCGCACAGCCGTCCTCGTCACCAAGACCGACCACTGCCTTAACGAAATTCTATGGAGAACCAAACTTGGCGAAATGCCGATCAAGATCACATCCATCATAGGCAACCGTGACAACTGTCAAAAAATCGCCGAACAAGCAGGCATCCCCTTTCACCACATCAACCTTGATGGCGATAACAAAGAAGCAGGGTTTCAGCAGATTAAAACCATACTCGATGACGAACAAGTTGAGCTTACCGTACTCGCTCGATTCATGCAGATCTTACCCACCTGGTTTTGCGATCAATACAGTGGTAAAATCATCAACATCCACCACTCCTTCCTACCTGCATTTATTGGTGCTAATCCTTATCGCCAAGCACATGAGCGCGGCGTCAAACTCATCGGAGCAACATGTCACTACGTCACTACCGAGCTTGATGGAGGGCCCATTATTGAACAAGAGGTCAAACGCGTACAACATTTCCACAAGCCAAAAGACCTGATGCGCTTAGGTCGAGACTGTGAGAGAGACGCACTTGCACGAGGCATTCGCTTGCACGTGAATGACAGAACCATCATTCACCAAAACAGAGCGATTGTCTTTCCTGACTGAGGATTACCTCGCAACTAACGCTCCTCTACTTAATTAAGTCGTCGCATGTGTCGCCCTGATCTGGCCGTCACCTCTGACCCTATATTGATAGGAAGTAAGCTCTCTTAGAGCCATTGGTCCACGAGCATGCAGCTTATCAGTGGAAATGCCAATTTCCGCCCCAAAGCCGAACTCTCCGCCATCACTAAAACGAGTTGAGACATTGTGGAAAACACAGGCGCTGTCAACTTGAGTCATGAATAGCTGCGCACACGACTGATTTGATGTAACAATACAGTCACTATGTCGTGAACTATGAGTATTAATGTGCTTCACTGCCTCATCCATCGAATCCACCACCTTGATGGCGATGATCAAATCCAAATACTCGGTATCCCAATCCTCATCGCTAGCGGCCGAGGCACGATCACCGAGGAGCTCAAGAACCGTGGCATCACCGCGCATTTCAACACCCTTTGATTGATAAACATCTGCAATTTTCGGCAGAAAATCAGCTACTATATCTCGGTGCACCAGCAATGTTTCCAGCGCATTACAAACGCCTGGCTTGTGAGTCTTAGCGTCATCCGCAATCGCCACCGCCATTTCCATATCGGCATCTTTATCGATATAGGTATGGCAAATGCCATCATAGTGTTTGATCACTGGCATACGAGCCAGAGAGACTACCGTTTCAATAAGCCCCTTTCCCCCACGTGGGATAATCACATCGAGCCATTGATCCATCGAGGCCATTACGCTGACACTCTCTCTATCGGTAAATGGAATCAACTGGATCGCATTGGCTGGCAAGCCCGCTTTCTCTCCACCTGACTGGAGCGCCAACGCAATCGCCTTATTCGAATGTATTGCCTCAGATCCACCACGCAGAATCGTAGCGTTGCCTGATTTTAGACATAGCACAGCAGCATCACTGGTAACATTGGGTCGACTTTCGTAGATAATGCCAATGACCCCAATCGGGACACGCACTTGCTCGAAATGGATATCATTCGGCCGCACCCAATCACTCAGCACCTCTCCCACCGGATCCGCAAGAGCTGCCACCTCCTCAATACCCGTGGCAATGGCCTCGATCCTATCATGATCAAGGCGGAGCCTGTCTAGCATTGCAGCTGTTAGATCATTGGCTTCACCAGCAGCGATATCTTTTGCATTAGCCTCTAGAATGCCAACCTCCTGTTCGCGCAAGGAAGTTGCCATGGCACGCAAAATCGCATTTTTCTTATCAGCGCTGAGAATAGTCAAAGCATGCGCAGCTGCGCGTGCCTGGGATCCCATCTCAAGGATGATTTTTTTAATCTCCAGCTTATCCATCAATGAAGTGTCTCTATCTGAATTAAATGTCAGAAACAGGAAGTTGGCTCACTTCCTGCCTGATATGCTCAGCCAGGGGCGTGCTCAAGTAACGTTCCGTTGAGCTGCACGCAACCGTAACAATGCGCTTACCTTTGAACTCAGGACGCTTGGCTAACTGAATAGCAGACCAAATATTGGCCCCGCTTGAGATGCCCACTGGTAAGCCATCATTCTGGGCGACCGCTTGCGCCGTCTCAAAAGCATCTTCATTGGTCACGCAGATTGTCTCATCGATTACATCCACATTCAAGTTGCCGGGAATAAAGCCTGCTCCAATACCTTGAATCTTGTGCGGCCCTGGCTGACCACCTGAGATCACTGGACTAGCTGCAGGCTCAACAGCAACCACATGCATGCTTGATCTTGGTTTCAGAACCTCAGCTACACCGGTGATCGTTCCTCCGGTTCCGACCCCAGCAACAAAAGCATCAATCTTACCGTCCGTCGCTGACCAAATTTCCTCTGCTGTTGTTTGGCGGTGCGCCTCGGGGTTAGCTGGGTTGTCAAACTGGCTAGGACCGAAAGCTCCTTCATCAGCTTGCTCGATGAGTTGTTTTGCCTTGGCAATAGCACCTCCCATGCCCTTGGGCCCAGGGGTAAGAACAATCTCTGCTCCCAACATGCGTAACAACACACGGCGCTCAAGAGACATTGTCTCTGGCATCGTCAGAATACAACGATACCCCTTAGCTCGAGCCACAAAAGCAAGTGCGATACCTGTATTACCAGACGTAGGCTCAATGATTGTCCCGCCGGGTTTGAGTAGACCATCCTTCTCAGCTGCCTCAACCATCGAGCGCCCGATACGATCTTTCACACTAAACAAAGGATTGAAAAACTCGGCCTTCACCAAGATTTCTGCCTCCAAGCCCTTAGTGACATTGTTCAGTTTTACAAGTGGAGTATTTCCGACGGTTTCTACTAGATTATTAGCAATTTTGCTCATGATGGATTCAGTAATGATTTATTATTTCCCCGTAGCATCGATGAAATCGCGCCATAATCAAGCCTCATTCACTCCTGAATTCGTCATCAGCTAGCAGTCGCAAGACAAAGACAAAACATCCGTGCCATTCCTCAAATTCATGGTAAAAGCCCACCGTGAGCGACACAAAACTAGCCAAGCAATCAGAATCATCATCGCTATTGGGATACTCCCAAGCTGATTTGGAAGCCCTCTATGACGAGCTGGGACAAAAACCCTATCGCGTCAAACAAACCATGGAGTGGGTTTATAAGCAGCGCATCAGTGACATCGAAGAGATGAGCAACTTGCCTGCCGATTTGCGTGAGCATCTGTCTCAATCCCACCATCTCAACGATCTAAAACACATTGAAACCAAGGGTGCCGCAGACACCACCCGCAAATTTTTATTTCGCCTTCATGATGGCCGCTACGTTGAGACCGTATTCATCCCCGCATCCGTAGGGCTTAAGGGCAAGCAATCGTCGCGCAAAACAATCTGCGTCTCATCCCAAGTTGGCTGTGCCTACGGCTGTAAGTTTTGCGCATCAGGACTTGCTGGATTCACGCGCAACCTCCTAGCTGCAGAAATCATTGGCCAAATGCTCTCAGTCGAGAAAATTTCAGGCCAGTCCATCAACAATATTGTCTTTATGGGCATGGGCGAACCTCTCGCCAACCTTACCAACCTCACCAAAGCTCTCGAAGTTATCACTGGTCACTGGGGCCTTAACATAGGTGCACGCAGCATCACCGTTTCAACCTCAGGCCTAGCACCGCAGATCCGTAAACTCGCCGAGTTCCCTGCCCCCATCAGACTGGCAATTTCACTTCATGGCGCTACAGACGAAGTTCGTGACGTCATCATGCCCATCAATAAGAAATACCCTATTCAGGAATTATTTGAAGCGCTCCACCACTGGCGCACTCACAAGAAACAAAAAATATCTTTAGAATACATTCTCATCGACGGCGTAAACGATGACCTTGAACAAGCCTCGATACTTGCAAAGCGAGCAAAAAGCATTAATGCCAAGGTCAACCTCATTCCCTACAACACCGTCGAAGGTCTCACATGGAAAAGACCGAGTGAAAGTCACTGCATTGCATTCCGTGATGTCATCGCAAATCAAGGCATCAATACGACCCTCAGGCTTGAGAAAGGTGGCGATATTAATGCCGCATGTGGTCAATTAAGGCTAAAAAAAGAAACAGCCGAGGGAATCATCAAGGCTCCAGCAAAA
>JAQXBQ010000279.1 GCA_029252325.1 Akkermansiaceae bacterium | reverse complement strand
CTCTGACGCACATAAACAAATCCAAGATTACGGTGAGCACGACGAAAGCTGGGAAATCCCTTCAGTGCCTGCAGATAAAATTGCTCAGCAGATTCTAGCTGACCAAGCTCAAAATAGATATTACCGATATTAAAAGCGATAGCAGCAGAAGATTCAGCAAGCTCATTACCCTTAAGCATTTCCAAAGCCACATCCCTCTCTCCCTTTGCCATAATCGGCTGTATTTCTACTAACAAGTTACGCTCCTCACTAGTGACTGAAGGCTCAATACGAGCATTAATACGGTAAGAGCCATTAAACGAACTGAGAAATGCATCATCCTTCCAATAGTCTTTACTCAGCGCCAGTGGCTCTACAGCACCTGAGCTAAGACAAGTTAGCAAACAACAACTAATCACTAAATACTTCATTTCTTAATGGTAATAGGCCAGGTCATTATAGCCTTCACGGCATTGCGTTGGCGGGTTGGAGGAGTAAATCTTGACCCGCTCGCAATACGTTTTGCCAAGGGAACGAGATCATCATGGGTGGACGAGACAACGGAGATAAACTGACTACGCCCGCTTGCAAGTATTGCAACACGGACAACTACACGACCACTGTTAGCGTCTTTGATA
This sequence comes from Akkermansiaceae bacterium, assembly GCA_029252325.1. Lineage (GTDB taxonomy): Bacteria > Verrucomicrobiota > Verrucomicrobiia > Verrucomicrobiales > Akkermansiaceae > Oceaniferula. The sequence goes on along the minus strand of JAQXBQ010000279.1, from coordinate 2,578 downwards.
CTACGCGGAAAAATAACTGAGGGATTCCTCAGCAACTTGGGTTGCTGATCGAGCTCTCCAAGAGAAAATTCAGATTTAGCTTCAGGCAGTGCTGGTGCCACTTGAGGCAGAGACTTTGGCTGCATCGCGGTCTCCATCACTGCAGGGCGGACGATCTTAATCTTCTCTGACAGCGGGGCAGGAGGCTGATCGGCAAAAAAAGTATCAATACTGAGGCGAGGATCAACAGTCAGATTATTTACCAGCATAACCGGTTGAGTCATATCCACAGCTGGGCGCAAGTCCGCCAAGGCAGGTGGCGGTGGAGGCGGAACATCCTCGGCAGGCAATTGTTCCTCTGGGGGTGCTGGAGGCTCGGCCAAGGAGACCGTTTCTATTTCACGAATCTCAAATTCGTGCTCAACAGGAGATAACACCACTAATCTTGTAGCGACCAAAACAGCAAGCAATACAGCTGTAACTGCAACGCCTAAAATGATGGATTTAAAAGTCATGCGTCTAGGTTATCTAATGTGATAGGATAATAGTCTATTTAGAAGTCGCTAAGCTGACTGATTTTGCGCCGGCTAGTTTCGCAGCATCAATGACTTTGACAATTGTGCCGTGATTAGCCGCAGCATCACCTTGAATGATCACTGGAGTTGCCGCATCACTTTCTAACATAGCGGCAACCACACTTCGCACACCGTCTACACCGACGCTGCGCCCGCCTTGGTAGACCTGACCACTCGCCGTCACCGCCAACAGGATAGCTTGCTTCTCTAAACTTTCAGCCGACGCAGCCCTCGGTTTATTCACATCAACACCGGTTTCCTCAATAAAAACGGTAGTGACAATAAAGAAAATAAGCAGAATAAAAACGACATCAATCAATGGAGAAATATTGATCTCGGAGCTGGCATCATCGTTACCTGTGAAATTTCTAAAACGGCGCATGGCTAAGCTGGTGAATGTGAAAAATCAGTACTTACAACAGCTTCTCTGGCTGTTTCTTCAACCATAACCTGGTGTAGCTTTTGCTGTAATATCGAATGCGCTGTTTTGGTTTGGCTGCGGAGTATGGCGAGAAGAAACGCTGCTGGAATAGCAAGCAAAAGCCCTGCTTGCGTAGTAATCAAAGCTTCAGAAATACCCATAGAAATTTTATCAATAGGCGTGGCAGCATTGCTTGTAGCAAGACCTGAAAAAGTAACCAACATACCAGAAACAGTGCCCAACAAACCGGTCAGCGGGGCTGCTCCAGCTAGCACGCCAATAAAAGGAATACGACGCTCTACCCAGGCCAAGCGATCGAGCTCAAAAACTGCGAATTGACTTGCTGTCTGCCTCTTGCCTTCACCGACAAAATGGTGCTGATCAAGCTCAAATTTCACCTTCCATAAACCTAACCAGGTTGAAGCTAAAATGGTGTAAAGACCAACACCCAGTAAAACGAGAGCCCATAAAATGGGACCTCCTTGATTAAGAACTTGTTGGAATTCGCTAAACACGTGGGGTGCTAAACTTAGGTTTGATGATTCTTGTTACGGAGGCCGTTGACAAAGGTCAGGCCGAGCTTTTCAGTATTTTGAAAAATCCCTTGGCAGCGTCGAGAGAGCATCGCGTGAATGATAAGCGCTGGGATCGCAACAATGAGACCAAACAATGTCGTCACCAAGGCCTCCGATATACCTCCCGCCAGTGGCTTAGCATCTCCTGTGCCAGAGATCGTGATCACATTAAATGTGCGAATCATCCCAGATACCGTTCCAAGCAATCCCAGTAAGGGTGCGGTAGCAGCAGTGATCGCAATGAAAGGAAGCCAACTCTGGAGTTTATTTTGAACCCCAATCAACTGCTCATAGAGGACTTCTTCCACAACATCTGGCCCAGCTTTAACATAAGTAAGGCAGCGCTGCATGACGCCTGATACGGGATGCGATGTTCGCTCAGCAATACTTGTCGCTTTTTGGTCATCACCATCGCGTAGCGCAGCAAGAATACTTGCCACCCACTCTGCTTGAGGGGTGAAAATCCGAATGATTTGAACGAACTTAATCACCCCACAGAGGGTGGAGAAGAGAGCAATTCCTAAGATCGGCCATATCCAAAAACCTCCCTTGCGGAAAATATCGAGCTTATCACTCTCAAGCGCAGCAAGCGCGAGAGCTTTACCTCCCGTGACATCAATACCGAGCTCGGAAGATCCACCCGCGACAACTGTTTTGATGGCACCTCGAGATCCAGGCAGCACCTTAGGATTTCTTTGCCCTTTTTCTCTAACCACGGAACCTGCCAGACTATCGTCATCTGCAATAAACCAAGCAACCGGACCAGCCATCGCAAAACGGCCATGTTTGAGCTCACCATCTGGAGCTACGGCCTCGCCCTCGGCAAGGTATCCACCCATGAGTTGCTCGAGCCGGTCAATGCCAGTTTCTAGCACAGCAAGGCGAGATTGAAGCATTACAGCCGGCAACTCACCTTGTGCCCGTATCCCCTCCAAAGAACTACTGTGAGCATCAAGCTCGCTTGGCAAGAGAAAGATTTCAAGCTTCAGACCATAGTCTCGGAGCTGCCCAAGAATAAAATCATGGTC
>JAQXBQ010000258.1 GCA_029252325.1 Akkermansiaceae bacterium | reverse complement strand
TGTTTTTTTTGAAGGCTTTTGGGTTTGGCTAGTGTTGCTTTTTTGCGTTTATAGTAGATCATCTCTTGCTGAACCCATGATACGCTTTATGGTTTGGAGCCTTGCCAATCGAGTGGTTGCACAGCAGGTTGAACGCGCTAAACGAATGGCAATAAGGATTGAGTCGAACGAGACAAAAGCATGAAAAAAAACGAGAATTCTATTAAACTTTTTAAAGCTGCTAAGGAATTGATTCCAGGTGGTGTCAATTCGCCAGTACGCGCTTTCCGCAATGTTGATGGAGAGCCTTTTTTTGTGAGACGTGCAAAAGGTTGCCGCATTGAGGATGTTGATGGTAATTGGATGATCGATTATGTCGGTACGTGGGGGCCTGCGATTTTAGGTCACGCACCCGAATGTGTTATTGAAGCCGTCAACAAGGCGGCAAAAGAGGGCGTCTCGTTTGGTATCCCTAACCCTTATGAAGTTGATATGGCGCGTTTGATCGTGGATTGGGTGCCGTCGGTGGAGAAGGTCAGAATGGTCAATTCCGGAACGGAAGCAACGATGAGTGCGGTTCGCCTTGCTCGTGGATTCACTGGTAGGGACAAGGTGATTAAGTTTGAAGGCTGCTATCATGGACATGTTGATAGCCTGTTGGTGGCGGCTGGATCTGGGGCATTGACCCATGGCGAGCCTGACTCAGCGGGTATCCCTTCGGCCTTTGCAGCGGAGACGATTATACTTCCCTATAACGATATTGATAAAGTGCGTGCTGTTTTTGAGACAATGGGGGATCAAATTGCAGCGATTATTGTGGAAAGCTACCCGGCGAACGCGGGTCTTATTTTTCCTCGCGAAGGTTATCTGCAAGGATTGCGGGATATTACTACAAAATACGGAGCCGTTTTCATTTTTGATGAGGTGATGACTGGATTCCGAGTCGCCAAGGGTGGGGTTCAAGAGCTTGAGGGAATAATGCCTGATCTAACGGCGATGGGTAAGGTGATTGGCGGGGGGCTGCCGGTTGGTGCTTTTGGCGGTAAGGCAGAGATCATGGACTACCTTGCGCCCGATGGCCCGGTTTATCAGGCTGGGACTCTGAGTGGAAACCCGCTTGCGATGGCAGCGGGCCTTGCTCAATTAGCTGAGATGGAGCGCATCGATGGCTATGGTAAGCTTGAACACCTCGGTGCTAGGCTTGAAGCGGGCTTGCGTGCAATGCTGGAGCGCAAGGGGTTGCGTTATCGATTCAATCGTGTGGGCTCAATGTTTTGTCTGTTTTTTACGGATCAAGAGATTATTAATCTAGATAGTGTGATGACAGCCGATTCTGCAACGTTTAGGAAATTTTTCACATCAATGCTCGATCAAGGCATTTACATGGCACCGAGCCCATACGAAACGGGTTTTATTAGTGTGGCACATGGTGATGATGAAATCGATGCAACCCTCGTGGCGATGGAGAATGCCTTGGCTAGTATCTAGTGGCTAAATTTTGCCAAAAAAGCGGTTGCCATGATGAGATTAGTCTCATAGGTTCTGCCTGCCTTGAGCCGGGATGGTGGAATTGGTAGACACGCTAGATTTAGGATCTAGTGCCCTTTGGGCGTGCAGGTTCGACCCCTGTTCCCGGTACTTTTAGGCAACGAACTATGTTTTTGCACTTTCTCTTCTGTAGGGGTGAGTGAATCATGCTATACTGTTCACATCATATGATAAGTGGTAGCATAACCCAAACGACATGATGGAGGAAAATAAGAAACACATCTTAATCGGTTCTAGTGTGATTGTGTTTTTCTTTATTTGCCTAGGGGCAATTGCAGCTTCGGCTTACTTGCCTGGCTTCTCTGGTGAATTAGGCAGAATGTTGCTCGCATGGATTACCAGCCCCTTTTTGATGGAGTCTGCCCTCTTCTTTCTGGCACTGACTCTCTTGTTTGCGGTCAACGCATGGCGACGCAATAAAGAGGGGAATGACTATGTGCAGCTCGATGAAAAGGGGCAATCTCCTCGAAAGAAATGATTTTTGAGCAGCAACCGACAAGCTGAGTTATTCAATAGTAAGTTACACCACCTGGGACATGAAGCCGGCAACGAGATGGATTTTATTCGCACTATCCGTAGTAGCTTTGTTACTCAGTTCGTGGCTCACTATACAAAAATGGGCGGGTAATATTGACAGTCTAGCTGGGTGTGGCTCTGGCAGTGGTTGTTCTAATGTATTGGGTAGTAAGTGGTCTATGGTAATGGGCTATGTGCCCGTCAGTGTTTTTTCATGTCTGCTTTATCTGGCGATGATCATAAGCTTGTGGATGCGAGAAGCATGGGTGATTTGGCTCAGGTCTCTGCTCTCGTGGATTCTATTGGTAGCCGCCATCTGGTTTATTGGCCTACAGTTCTTTATTCTGCGCACGGTGTGTCCGTATTGTATGGCAGTACATGGTCTGGGTGTCGGCATTGCTTTTGTCGCTTTGACATCGAGAGCAGGTGGGCAAGGCGCGGGGGCGCGTTGTGGCTTATTGCGGACTCTATTGCCTGCCATCGTATTGGTGGCAAGCTTGGCTCTGATTCAGTTTTACGGTCCGTCTCCTGATACTCACCGCTTGGATAAATCTTCTTCAGATGTTTTCGATGCAGTGGCGATACCAGGGGGCGATGTCGCAATGATCACTGATATTCATTCAGCTGGGGAGGGGCGTTTGTTGTCTTTTATGGGGGATACCAAAACATATCGAGTTGAGCCCTTACCTCATCTGGGACAAGTGGGTGCTAAATATGTTTTGATCAAGTATTTTGATTATACCTGTGAGGCGTGCTCTGAGATGCACGAATATCTGGACGCTCTCATGTTGAAGTATCCCAGCCAGCTAGCTCTTATTGTCTTGCCGGTGCCACTGGAGAGGGATTGCAACCCCTACATGCCAGTTGGTCTCAAAGATCATGCTAATGCCTGCAAGTTCGCGAGGCTATCGTTGCGCGTCTGGAAAGCTCAACCGGAGGTATTTGCAGAGTTTCATCGAACTCTTTTCGAATGTTCCAAGCAGCCATACGAGGTTGCTGAAGCTGTGGCATACAGTTTGGTCGATCCGGTAAAGCTTGACGTGGTCGATGCATCTTGGATTGAGGGCGTGCTGCAACAGAATATTCAGGATTATGCATCCTTGTCACGCGATACGCCCGTGATGCCCAAGTTGCTTATCAAGGAATCGGCTTTGTTGAATGGAAAAACAAAGAATATCGATACATTGGAAAACCTCCTCGAGCAGGAACTGAAATTACAACCATGACCTTGGAGGCAAAACTATATCTTAAAGATACAAAAACACGTTATTTTTAAATGGGATTGTTTCCTTCACTGGGTAGCATCTTCGCATGGCTAAATTGCGCGAACTGACAGATTATCTTGATCGAGAGCTCAGGCTTGGTGAGATTCCCGATTATCCGGGGGCGATGAATGGCTTGCAGATCGAAAACCAAGGTGAGGTCAAAAAGATTGGGGCGGCTGTGGATGCTTCCTTGCCTGTTTTTGAAAAAGCAGTGGCAGAGGGGGTTGATTTGCTATTGGTGCATCACGGCATGTTTTGGCAGGGGGCTCAGACCTTGACTGGTCCGTTTTACCAAAAGGTCAAACTTGCTCTGGATGCGGGTATGGCTCTTTACAGCGCTCATATCCCATTGGATGTTCATCCTGTTTGGGGTAACAATCAGCAGTTGGCTAATGCGATTGGCATGACTGAGCCGGAGCCGTTTTTTGACTGGAAGGGTATTCAGCTGGGTTTGCGCCAAGAAATGACCACTAGCCTTGCTGACTTGGCATCCTCGATTGAGGTTGCTGTTGCAGGGAAAATTCACCTGTGTCATGGAGGAGGTACACGTGCCGGTAGGGTAGGGGTGATTACTGGAGGAGCGGGGTCCGAGGTCGAAGCCGTGGCATCATGTGGTATTAATACATTTATCACCGGTGAGGGGCCGCATTGGAGTTTTTCCATGGCGGAGGAATTGGGTATTAATGTTATTTATGGGGGGCACTATGCCACTGAGATATTTGGAGTGCGGGCCTTGTCAGCTCATTTGCAGAAGCAATTTCAAGTAGAATCATGTTTTTTAGACCACCCTACTGGCCTTTAAGCATAATTTAAGGTCTTATTTTGCTGCTTGTTGCAACAATCTTCAAAGCTTATAGCTTGGCAAACATTAAATATAAATAAACCCTAACTTTTAATTTGCGCCGCTTTTTTTAAAAGAATCTGTCTCAAGGCCGAATTAATACTTGCTAGAAGGCTTCATATAGCATTTAATCAAGTTTCCTGAGCGGGTATAGCTTAATGGTA
>JAQXBQ010000236.1 GCA_029252325.1 Akkermansiaceae bacterium | reverse complement strand
AAAGAAAAACCACAACATGTTGTATTGTTAATAATTTGTGGATACTATATGAGCAAAATCTGTTTGACCAAAACCATGATTTGTTGGCAGTATAGTGAGGCTGCGCGATATTGAAGTGTGGGTGTCAAAGTTAGCTTAGAGTTAACCTAATGATCTCCAAACAGGACAGATAAAGCCGACTAATCCATTCTCATATCAAGCACTGACTGAGCTCAAATGACTTCAAACGTCCAAAGAGTTCTACCTGAATCTCAACGAAACATTTTTTCACAATACAACCCTTACTGAAATGGCAGATACAATTAGCATCAAACTTGGCGAGCGTACATTTAACCTTGATCGTGAAAAAGCAGAAGAGGCTTATGCAGCCAAGAAAGTGATCAATGGTCGCAATTCGATGTTCTTTAACATCTTGCCACTCAAATATACGTGGGCCTACGCCCTCTACAAGGAGATGAAAAACTCTCATTGGGAGCCGGGAGAGACATCGGTGCAGACGGACATTGCACAGTGGGCGAATCTAGATGAGCCAAGTCAAATGCTCTATAAAGTGGCTTTGGGTGCTTTCGCTAAGTCTCAAGAAATTGCGCAATCAGGAGGTATTTACACGATTCGTGATTTACTCACAGCTCCAGAGCTCAAGCTTGTCTTTGGACGTTTTGTTCACGAGGAAAACACCCGCAGTGACATTCTTGTTTATCTACATGGATCTCTCTCGATCAACCCGATGGAATGCTCGGCCCTGGCCAACACGCCGGCGATGGCAGCGAAGCAGCAGTTTATGGTCGATCACCTCAGTCCGATTGACCGTGATACGGACACGACGATTTTGGAGAACAAGCAGGGTATCGCACGTAACATTTTCCTCATGAGTCAATGTATGGAGGGCACGCAATACTATGCGCTGTGGGCCTCCATTTTCTCACTAGCTGCTCAAAACAAACTTCCAGGCTCTGGCGAAATATTTAGTAAGCTGCTACAGGATGTTTCTTTTCGTATTAGCTTGTTTGACAAGCTGATCAACGAGCTTGCTGAAGAAAATCCTGAAGTATGGACGAGCTCGTTCCAGCAGGAACTTGTTGATTACATGCTTAAAGCAGTGAAAATGGAGCAGGACCTTATCACCACCTTGCCAGTCGCTGCAGCTGGTCTAGATCCGGAATCGCTCAGCACTTACATCGAGTATCTTGCAGATAACAGGCTCGCAGCCTGTGGCCTGCAGCGCCAATTTCACCATGCTCAAAGCCCGTTCCCATGGCTTGATGAGCAGATTCACCTTACTGCGGCTCAGCCTTTGCACGCTAGCAGTGCTTCACTCACCTCAAGCTTCGAAGACGACGACCTCTAAGATCTTTGCTGTGCTGGCATCCTAAATGCTTACAGAAAAAAGATTTTGCGAAACAACCAATCTCCCTCCGCCAACAACTAAATAACGAACAACGAACACCCTAAAACTAATGAATGCTACACTTGATGATTTAACAATTCCGCTAGAAGAAGCAAAGGCGAAGAAAAACTTAGAGTCCAAACGTGTCATCGGAGGTGACAAGATCAGTGGCTTTGGCCTCTTGCCGCTCAAGTACCCATGGGCTTGGGACATCTACTCAAACATGCGTGCTAACCACTGGGAGCCGGAAGATATCCCAATGCAAAAAGACGTTGAGCAGTGGCGCTCCGATGAAATATCTGATGTTGAACGTTGGATTATTAAAATGGGAATCGGCTATTTCTCCGCGGCTGAGGGCATTGTTGGAGACAACATGATTCACGTCATTCGCGAGCATGTCACAGCACCTGAGCTTGAGCTTGTTTTTCGTCGCCATGCCCACGAAGAGAACATTCACGCGGATTCACTCGTTTACATGGTGTCCTCTTTAGGCCTTAACCCGCATGAATGTGAGGCGATTTTTGAAGGGGTTCAGACCGTACAGGAGAAGACCAACTTTGTGGTTTCGAACAGTCAGTCATTGAGACGTGACATGGATATGTCACTTGTTGAAAACAAGCAGGCACTTGCCCGTAATATCTTCATTTTTGGTCAGTGTATGGAGGGCACCCAGTTTTACGGCTTATTTGGCATGATTCTCAGCCTCTATCGCCAGAATAAATTCCCAGGCATCGGCCAGATGTTCCGTTACACTCTGCGTGACGAATCCAACCACATCGAGCTTCTGCGCAACTTGCTTATGGATCTCGTCAACGAAAACCCTGAAATTTGGACTGATGAGTTCAAAAATGAGTTGCGCGATACCATGGCAGAAGCCCTCAAGCTTGAGAAAAACTTCATTCGTGATTGCCTGCCTGTTTCATCAGTCGGCCTGAACCTGGAAGACTTCGAGCAGTATATTGACTTTATTGCCGATCGCCGTCTTGAAACTTGTGGTCTCGAGCCCCTTAAGGGCAACATCGAAAACCCATTCCCGTGGCTTGCTGAGATGATGGACATTAAGAAAGAGCAAAACTTTTTTGAGGGTCGCGTCACCGAGTATCAGAAATCGACTGCACTCGGAAGCATCGACGACGACGAGCTCTAAGCCATCAACTTTTTCACCTCAAGCCGGCGTGCTCGGCTTGAGGTGAACGCCCTTTTGATTACTTTAATCATTCCATAACTTAACATAAAAATATCATAGAATAAACTGCGCCCATGTATCGCTCCATCTCCCTAGAAGAAGACCTCGCTCTCAAAAAAGTCATCACAGACCGTGCTGCATCCACCGACAATGCTGATCGTTTTGATTGGTGCGCTGTGCTCGGTGAGCAAACGGTAGATCGTGTTCCCCAGATTCTCGTCACCCGAGGAAAAGAGGAAGAAGAATTGTCCCTAGCTAAGGTGGCAGACACCATTGGTGTTGCGCTCACGGACCTTTTAATTTCCAGGCAAGAACAAGAGGAAAAGATCTTTAATGAGGAAAACCGCAATTTCGTCTCAAATGTTGCCAACAACGTGGCTAGGTCTCTTACCGAGCAAGTACAAGAAGGTGGTCAGCTTCGCCTTTCTCGCAATGATCTTTATTTGCTTATTGAGAAGGCACTCATTGAAAATGATGCGCATGACGTAGCTAAGTCTTTGGTATTCTCTCGTTCGTTGGAAAAAAATGGTGAGGTTATTGTTTCTGAAGAGCCACAGACCATGCCGGTAAGACTGATTCGCCGTAATGGTAATGTTGTGCCATGGAGCCAAACCAAGATTGAGATCGCGGTCAGAAAGGCATTTCTATCAATCAAAGAAGATCCTGATGCTGCAGTCAAAGTTGCGCATGGCGTAACTGAAAGCATTAGGAATGGGGACTCAGCGTTTGCTCATATCGAAAACGTACAAGATCTCGTCCAAGAGGAGTTGATGCGCCAAGGCTATTTCAAAGCTGCTGAGGCTTACATTTTGTATCGTGCCAAGCGCGCGCAGATGCGTATTGATGAGGAGCCAGCAGAGGATCCTAATCAAGAATCCATGGTGGTCGTCACCGAGCAAGATGGCAGCACTGAGTTCTGGGACGGCACCGAGCTCAAGAAGCGCATTGCGTTTGCTTCCATTGGCTTAAATCTGTGCGTCAGCGACCAGGAAATCGAGCAAGAGCTGCGTCGCTCTATTGGAGCCGAAATTAGTCGTGAAGCGTTGAAGTCGACTGTCATCCTAAACGCGAAGTCCTTAATCGAGCGTGACGCAGACTTCGCTAAGTTCGCAGGACGCATTCTACTGAGTTACATCTATGAAGAGGTGCTCGATTGGAACATTCTCAACGATGGTATCCGTGCTCTTAAGGTGGCTCACCGTGAGCACTTCAGCAAATACCTCAAACATGGCATTAAGATTAAGCGCATTTCTCCAGATGTGGTTGCTCAATACGACATCGACAAACTCGCAGATGCACTTGACCCAACAGCCGACCTTGATTTCGATTATCTAGGTATTCAAACACTCTATGACCGCTATCTTATTGTAGACAAAACTGGTGACAAGCAACGTCGCCTTGAGACGCCTCAGTTCTTCTGGATGCGTGTGGCGATGGGACTTTTCCGTGCAGAGAAAGAAGATCGTGAAGACTGGGTGATCCGCCTTTACTCGCTCTACAAAGGGCGCCGCTTCTGTTCGAGCACACCAACCTTGTTCAACTCTGGCACGCTGCACTCACAGCTTTCATCATGCTACCTCTATAAGGTTGATGATTCGATCGAGTCGATCATGCAACGCGGTATTGCTGAAAACGCATACTTGAGTAAGTGGGCAGGCGGCCTAGGAGGTTCTTGGACAGCTGTTCGTGGCACCGGTGGTTACATCCAAGGCACGAATGGCGAATCACAGGGGATTATTCCTTTCCTCAAGTTGCACAATGATCAACTCGTTGCGGTCAACCAGGGCGGCAAGCGTCGTGGTTCTGGGTGTGCTTACCTTGAGTCTTGGCACAACGACATTGAGGACTTCCTCGAGCTTCGCAAAAACACAGGTGATGAGCGTCGCCGCTGCCACGACATGAATACGGCTAACTGGATTCCAGACTTGTTCATGAAGCGCATGGAAGCTCGCCAAGAGTGGTCTTTATTCCGCACTAATGAGACACCAGACCTCCATGACCTCTACGGTAAGGCATTTGAGCTTCGTTACGAGGAGTATGAGAAAATGGCTGACGAGGGTAAGATCTGGACGCGTAAGGTTCCAGCTATCGAACTTTGGAAGGGCATGCTCAAGATGATCTTCGAAACAGGTCACCCATGGATTACCTTCAAAGATCCCTGCAACCTTCGTAGCCCACAAGATCATTGCGGAGTCATCCACTCGAGCAACCTATGCACCGAGATCACGCTCAATACCTCTGACGAAGAGACCGCGGTGTGCAACCTTGGCTCAGTTGTTCTTGATACTCACATCACTGCCGATGGATCACTAGACCACGAGATGCTGAAAGAGACGATCACCGTTGCCATCCGTGCGCTCGATAATGTCATTGATATTAACTTCTACCCAACAGATGCAGCTAAGACTGCGAACAGTCTTCACCGTCCGATTGGTATGGGCGTGATGGGACTACAAAATGCACTCTATAAGAAAGGCATTGCGTTCGCTTCTGATGCAGCCGTTGACTTCAATGATGAGTTTATGGAGGCTATCGCTTACTATGCTTACAACGCATCATCTGACCTAGCTGCTGAGTCTGGAACCTACTCTAGCTACAAAGGTTCAAAGTGGGACAGAGGTATTCTACCGCAAGACACAGTGGATCTGCTCGAGGACGAGCGTGGTGTTGATATCGATGTGCCACGTGGTGCAAAGATGGACTGGACTCACTTGCGTGAGAAGATCGCCAAGCATGGTATGCGTAACTCAAACGTCCTTGCTATCGCTCCTACAGCTACGATCTCCAATATCATGGGCACAACTCCATGTATTGAGCCCAACTACAAGAATCTTTACGTGAAGTCGAACCTCTCAGGTGACTTCATCGTGCTCAACCGTGAGCTTGTGAATGATCTGAAGAAAGAAGGTCTTTGGAACCAAGATATGCTCGACCAATTGAAATACTTCGATGGTGAACTGAACGATATCGAAGACATTCCAGAAAACCTCAAGGAGAAGCATCAAACTGTCTTTAGCGTTGGCTATCAGGCGATTATTAATGCCGCTGCTCGCAGGCAAAAATGGATTGATCAGTCACAGAGTGTCAACCTGTTCTTGGCTGAGCCTGATATGAAGACACTCTCTCACATGTATCGCCACGCTTGGCATACTGGATTGAAGACCACTTATTATCTCCGCACCTTACAGGCATCCAACATCGAGAAATCAACGATTTCTGTGAAGAAGGAAGTTCGCGGCGTGGCCGGCGAGTCAGCCGAGCCTAAGAAAGATTACACAGCAGCCGAAAAGCAGGCATGCAGTATCGATGCCATGATTAATGGCGGCGAGTGTGAAGCTTGCCAGTAACAATTGTCATTTGTTCATAGTAGAAGCCCTCCAGCGCTGAGCGTGCTGGGGGGCTTTTAGTATACTGGCACAGTAAAGGCGGGGCAGCGGGCGGGCAGCGAAGGAGCGGGGCACTAGATGAGCCACCGGGCTTTCGTTTGACTGAAGCCAGAAGAACCTTAATGAGGTGCTTAGCGGATGACTCCGCGCTCACTAGTGCGGATGAAGTCAATGAGCCGAGCGACATTGACATCCTCCGCTAACTCCGAGCCTGCTAATTCTTCGGTGAGCTGTGCGAGATTCACTTTTTTGCCAAGAAAAAGCTTTTTGTAGGCACGTTTCAATGCCCGCCGAGTTGTTTCGTCAAAACCTCGCCGTTGTAAACCGACCAAGTTAAGACCTCTGACAGCGGCTGGGCTGCCGTCAACAATGGTGAAAGGAGGAACATCCTGAACAATTTTGGTGCACCCCCCGACAAGGGAATGTTCGCCAATGCGGCAAAACTGATGAGCTCCAGACAGGCCAGATATAATCGCATGATCACCTACTGAGCAGTGCCCACCTAGGGTGCCATTATTGGATAAAATACAGTGGCTGCCTACCTGGCAATCGTGAGCAACATGCGAGTAGGACAGAAAGAGATTGTGGTCACCAATACGAGTCGGCACTTCTTCGGTGGTCCCTCGGTGGATGGTGGTGTTTTCACGGAAGGTATTGTTGTCGCCGATGAGCAAGGCAGTCGGTTCGCCGACATACTTGAGGTCTTGAGTGATTTGTCCGATAGCGGAGAAGGGGAAGAAGGTATTGTTTGCGCCAATGGTGGTATGCCCTTCAATCACAACATGTGACTTTAGCACACTGCCTGAGCCGATGTTGACATTAGCGCCGATTACCGAGTAAGGGCCAACCGTAACTCCATCAGCAAGTTGGGCTGATGGGTCAATGACCGCTGTTGGGTGAATCAGGGAATCTGACATCGAGGTGTTCTCCTCTGAGGATGAGCTTAGTTATCGAGCAGGGCGAATTTCAGCTCACCAGAGGAAGCTACCTCACCATTGACCATGCATCGACATACTGCAGAGCCAATGTTACGACGAACTTTGAGGATCTCGGCCTCAATAAATAAGGTGTCACCGGGCAAGACCGGGCGGCGCCACTTAACCTTGTCGACACTCATGAAGTAGCCGATTTTACCTTGATTCTCGGGTTTGCGAAGTAGAAGAATGGAAGCAACTTGTGCCATTGCTTCGACTTGAAGAACGCCGGGCATGACAGGGTGACCGGGGAAGTGCCCTTGGAAAAACGGCTCATTGATGGTTACGTTTTTGACTCCAGTGCATTTGCTGTCGCCCTCGAAGTCTATCACCCGATCAAGCATCAGGAATGGATAGCGGTGCGGCAGGATTTGCATGACCTCGTTGATGTCGAGGACTCCTTCGCCTTCTGGGATTTTCAATGGTGGCACCATCGTGCGCATGCGGAGGTATTCTTCCTTAAGGGTAGCTGCCATTTCCGTGTTCGGTCCGTGTCCGGGTCTGACACAGATTACGTGGCCCATAATGCGTTTGCCACTGAGCATGAGGTCACCAATAACATCGAGTGCCTTGTGACGGGCAAACTCGTTGTTAAAGCGCATAGGCTCTTTGCTCATGACTTCTTCACCTCGTACTACGACAGCGTTTTCTAAGCTGCCACCTTTAATCAGCCCTTTATCAAGTAGTGGTTTGACATCTTCATAATAAACAAAGGTGCGTGCAGGTGCTATTTCTGATTCGTAGAGCTCAGGTGTGACTTCGCTGGAGAAATACTGAGTAAAGCGACCTTCTGGTCCAATATTTGTGCAGGATACACGGAATTTTTTGTCAGGAACGATAGTGATTAATGATCCACCTTTGGTCTCCATGTGGATTGGCTCACGGATTTCATAGACTTTGCGATGCTTGTCCTGGGCTTCGATGCCTGCTTGTTTAATGAGCTCAACGTAGGGTTTCGACGAGCCATCGCCGATAGGAGGCTCGTTGGCATCCATTTCAATGATGGCATTATCAACGCCCATACCGCACAGAGCAGAGAGGATATGCTCAACGGTGTGAACTTTGACGGATCCTTCAGCAAGAGTCGTGGCACGTTCGACGGTTTGCACCTTAGCGACATCAGCATCGATAAAGGGTTGGTCATCGAGGTCGATACGACGAAATTTAAACCCGTGCCCCGCAGGAGCAGGTTTCAAGGTTAGACTAACTTTTTCTCCGGTGTGGAGAGAGGTTCCCTCTAGGGTGGCACTTGAAGCGACTGTATGTTCCATCTCAGCAGACATTCATTGGAGATAGGATATAAAGAGCGGATTGACAAGCATTTGCGTGCTTATATGAGCCGTGGTTTGATTGTCATTAGAGAAATTGCAGGGCTGCTCCTGTAGTAATATTCACTGGTATAAGCATGATTTTATCATAAAACTTAGCCCATGCATCACATTAGCTTCCTGGACGCCTCAACGGTTGGAGATGTCGACTTGAGCTCACTCGGTCTACATGGTGAGTTGAAGGTCTATCCTACGACATCACCAGAGCAGGTAGTGGAACGCCTGCAGCAAGCTACTATTGTCATTACCAATAAAGTAGTGATTGATGCCGCGGCCCTTCAACAGGCTCCAGGTCTCAAGCTTATTTGTGTTGCTGCGACAGGAACGAATTGCGTCGATCTTGCTGCGGCAGAGGCTGCGGGCGTGGTGGTATGCAATGTGGCAGGGTATTCTACCGCGAGTGTCACCCAGCACACTTTTGGGCTTTTGATTAATCTGGCCACAGGCATGAATCGCTATGCTGGTGAGTCAAGTCAGTGGGCGCAGTCTCCCATTTTTACGCGTCTCGATTACCCGATGATTGATTTGGCGGGTAAAACCCTGGGTATTATCGGCCTCGGAACGATTGGAAGATCAGTAGCGAGGGCAGCACAAGGATTTGGCATGGAGGTGATCGCCTTGGCTCGTGATGGAGCGCACCAAGGCGAGATCGAGCGCTTACCACGAGATGTATTTTTTGCCCAAGCTGATGCCATCACACTGCATTGCCCGCTGACACTAGATACGGAGAATATCATCAACGCGGAAACACTCAAGATGATGAAGGCCAGTGCTTTTTTGATCAACACTGGTCGTGGTCAGTTGGTTGATGAGGGGGACTTAGCTGAAGCTTTGAAGAACGGCACCATTGCAGGAGCTGGATTAGACGTGCTGACAGCGGAGCCGCCACATGCTGATCACGTGCTACTTGATCCAGCCTTGCCCAATCTTGTCATTACGCCCCACACCGCATGGGCTTCTCTCGAATCACGCAGAAAGCTGCTGAAGGGAGTAGAAGGAAACATCACAGCGTTCCTGGCCGGTGAGCCAGAAAATGTGGTGAGCGCGTAGCTGGTTGCAGGTTAGGTAGCAGGTCTGGTTGCAGATTTGAGTGGGCTGCAAACCTGCACGCGAATTAGAGACCTAAACGGTCATTAGCTCAGTTTCCTTGGCCGCGAGGTGCTCATCGATTTCTTTGATGAACTTATTGGTGAGCTCTTGAATACTCTGCTCAAAGTCATGCATGCCATCTTCGGTAAGTGCGTTGTCAGCTTTCATCTTTTTGGCGGAATCCATTCCGTCTTTGCGGCATGAGCGCACACGCACACGAGCATCTTCAGCTTGTGTTTTAACCATCTTGACCATGTCGCGACGGCGTTCCTCGGATAGCTCAGGAACAGGAATGCGAAGATGCTTCCCCTCGTTGGCAGGGTTGAGGCCAGTGTTGCTCTCTAGAATCGCTTTTTCAATATCGCCTGTGGTTGATGGGTCGAATGGCTGCACCATGATCATGCGTGGTTCTGGCACAGTGATGACAGCGAGCGCTTTAACTTTCATGTTGCTGCCATAGCTAGGCACGCTGACATCAATGTTTTCGACGAGTGCAGGGCTGGCCTTGCCAGTGCGAATCGCTGCGAATTCGTTGACAGCGTATTCGACTGCCTTTTGCATGCTATCCTTGGTGTTGCTGAGTGCTTCGTTTGGTTCCATAATGAAAATAGTAAATGTGGGTGTTGCTGGGCTTTATCCTTTGTAGACAATGGTGCCGATATCATCGCCGGAGAGGGCCTTGGTAATGTTGCCCTTACCTCCAATATCAAAGACAATGATAGGAATATCGTTATCCATGCAAAGGGTGAAGGCGGTCGAGTCCATAACTTTTAAATGCTGGCTGAGACAGTCCTGAAAGGTAACGGTTTCGTAGCGCACCGCATCAGGGTTCTTCTTAGGATCAGAGCAGTAGACACCGTCAACCATGGTGGCCTTCATAATCGCATCAGCTCCTGTCTCGCTGGCTCGCAGCGCCGATGTGGTGTCTGTTGAGAAAAAAGGACTACCCGTACCGGCTGCAAAAATGACCACATTACCCTCGCTTAATAGCCGATTGGCTTTGCGGCGAATGAATGGCTCAGCAACGTTTTTCATTTCGATAGCAGACTGCACAACGCACTGAACTCCTTCAGCTTCGAGAGCACTTTGCAGAGCAAGGGCATTCATCACGGTGGCCATCATGCCAACGTAGTCTGCCGTTGCTCGGTCCATGCCACGGGCACTGGCACTGGCGCCACGCCAGAAGTTGCCACCACCGCAGACTACACCGATTTCGATACCACTGGATGCCGTCTTACTGATTTCCTTGGCGACACGTTCAACAATCTCTGGAGATATATTGTCCTGACTTCCTGGCTCTCTCAGGGCTTCGCCGCTGAGTTTTAAAATCACTCGCTTGAAGGAACGGGCATTGTGGGAAGTACTCATAGTGCTAGGAGCAACCATCAAGAATACGCCGTGCAGAGTCAAGGAGGTAGTGTTGGAAAGATTTATTTCAGATGAATACCCTATTATTTATTTATTCTTATCGGTGACAACATGTCTTTTTTTATGTAAACGGGTAAATGCATAAAGATGAAGAACGCGTGATTGAACTTGAGTTCCTAAGAGCCACTGAAAATGCG
>JAQXBQ010000218.1 GCA_029252325.1 Akkermansiaceae bacterium | reverse complement strand
AAGGACCTTTCAGTAGTGGGGTTGCTTACCCGCTGGAAAAAGGTAGTGGCTACGTGGATAAGCTTCAAAAAGCATTCAGCCCATCCGACATGCCGCTAGTAATGGGTAATACCACCGATTACGCCACTTGGCTCAAGACCAACCGACACGACATGGCAATGAACGTGCGCGGAGTCATGGCCAATGTCAAAAAGGGCGGACTACGCCGCGACCTCTCACTGGCATTTGAGATGGATGGTGCTGCGGAGTCCGAGAGCGCGACCCTGTTCAACCAGCAGACCACCGAATTTGTCGGTAATGGTGACCAGTTTTCAAGCCCCTACAACATGCCGGGGATGACGCTCAAGGCTCGTGAGCTATTCAGGGACACCCCCAGTTCAGGTGACACTTTCTCCAATCTTATCACCGAAGCTAAGACCGTGGTGCGCGGCCCCAGCTGGTGGCTATTAAGAGATTATGCGAACCTCTATAAACGCCTAAAAAGCGCCGGAAGCACGCATTCCCTCGGTGCACGTGCTTACTATCCGAATCGGACTTATTTAAATGGTGTCGAGTTAACAGAAGACCTATCAGACATTCATGCCGACAACCAATGGATGGATTGGAAGTATAAGTTTATTAAAGGTCCGTCAGTAAATCGGGAAACAACCGGCACGAACAGCAATTATGCCTATCGTCCAGTCAGGGCGGGCTACGCCCCTGTGTTACTTGGCGTGAATGCCATCTACAGCTTGGTGTATACTGGCAATCAATTAAAGATGGTGGTTGATCCCTTCTTCATTGTCTGGAACCCCTACAATACCCAGATCACCGCAGACCAATTTGCTATCACTGTGGAACACGGATTTGCCGGAGGCATTAAGTTTCGAGTGACTGATGCTAACAACATTGTGACTGAACACGGACATGGAACGGGTTGGAACGGAGGGGGGGTGAACACCCATTTTGTCGACTATGCCAAAAACAAATCCGGGGCAGGTGGCCATCTTACTTATCTCATTGACGGTCTCAGCATGCAGCCGGGGGAAGTCATGATTTATTCGCCTCCGAGTGAAGGTGCGCGAAGTGCAGATGCCAACGCGCTCAATGATGAGCTGTTGCCAGGTCTCAATTATAATGCCACTGACTCGGGTATCTTCTTTGACAAATTCCCATGCCATAAACCACCAGAATCCCGATGGTGGGTTTATAATCCAGCTCTACATCAAGTGTGGGACACCATCCCTGGCAGCGACGGAGCAGCTCCTGAACCTGTCATTGATGGCAACAGCCAAATAGATATATTGTTTAATGTTTGCAGCCAATCTGGTGCTGCCATTGTAAATATCATCGAGGCTAATATTCCCCCCGCAAACTCAGCCCCTGAGGATCTCACCACAGAGGAGAGTTATGGAGACAACATATCCGCCCAAGAATATCGTCTCAACTTTGGTGGTGGTCAGAATAGCGCTAACCTCGATGTAGGAAAACGTGGATACAGTGTAAACTACAACTTCAACGAACTGAGTGGCACCAAAAAATCTTTTGGTATCCTTTCGATGTTGACGATGCCGACGGATTATATCGAGGCAGATACCAAGATGGAGCCATTCTCTCAGCTGAATGCTACTCCCATGCTTAGAACGCAGCTTGAGCGTTTTTCAAGAGCACCTTTGAATATTGTGGTTAAAACTGTAAATGATGTCAACATCAACAGTCTCATGAATCAGGTCGGAATCGACCTTGATGCCTTTGGTAGTGGCGACAATGGTTTTTACGGTAAGAGTTACTCCCTGTCTCAGGGGGATACTAAATTCCCGCTCATTGATATCCCCAAGAGCCCCTTGCATTCTCTGGTGCAGTTATCCGGAGCGAACATAGGCACCCGGCTTTTTGAGCCTACCCATGCGATCGGTAATTCCTGGAAACCTCCCTACGTGCCATGGGCTTCGATTTATCACAACACCACAAACTTTATGCATAGCGGACAAACGGTGTATACCTTAAATGATGTATCGTGGCAGGCGAATGATGCGCTGTTTGACCAGTATTACTTCTCAGGTATTGCACCAGAGTTTACCATTGGCGCAGCGGGGTATGCTACAACCGGGTCGCTCGCTGCTACCTTGACAAACTTTTACGGGGCCGACCACACCGCGGCTACGGCCAATCCAGCTCTCGAACCACACGTGCCCGCCGGCAAATCACCAGCTGATATCGTCACCGAGCTCACGCCAACAAGCACGGTTCTAGACGGCTACAAAAAAATGGGAGCATACAGCCTCATTAAAGGCGCCTATAACATAAACTCTACGTCAGTCAAAGCATGGCGAGCTTTCCTTCAAGGCAACAAAGCTCTC
>JAQXBQ010000199.1 GCA_029252325.1 Akkermansiaceae bacterium | reverse complement strand
ATTTGGGAACATACTTGTTTTTGTGCAATTACGCCGGATCAGAGGGCGAGATACGTCGATGCTGCGCATCGACTGTTGAAGCCAGGAGGTGCTCTCATTGGGGTCTTCTTTGCTTTTGCTGAAGACCCTGAGGGTGACGGCCCACCATATAAAACTAATATTGAAACCATCGAAAGGCACTTTAAGAAGAGCTTTGCCTTAGAATGGGCTCGGCTCCCCAAAAATCACTTTCCCACGAGGGAAGGGGAGGAGTGGATGATGTGTTGGAGACCTAAGTAATTCCCAGCACGGATTGCTTTCTTCAAGGTTTGCGAAATATAGCGATGTGTCGATCAACCGATTTGTTAGGCGCGTCAGTAATGATTCGGGAGTCGTGATTGCGCTCCGTGCAGATAAGTTCGGCACCCAGTCCTTGAATGGCATCAAGAGCTAGTCGATGCTCACGGTCAAAATAAGAGGTGATGACAAGGAGCCCATCGTCATCGAGGCGGTGTAGGGCCTCGTCATAAATTTTTGTCCACGTGGTATCTCCATTCCAGAAATTTTGATGGCGCATGAACGCAACATCAAACTGATGATCAAGCTCTTTGATTTGGGCTAGCTGAGAGGCATCTTGGACAAGGAAGTCGGCGCTCGCTTTGTCTGAGACTCGGCTCCAGCGCTCTTTTGCTTCTCCTATTTCGCGGTTTCTTATATCAATCCCTGTGAGGTGAATGGATTCAGCATCATGACCAAACACATCTGCGAGTACTTTTGTTTCGTCGGCACGGCCACAAGCGAGATTGAGAAGCTGTTTGCTTGCCGATGGGTTCCCAGGAATTTGAGCCCCTGATTTGTGCAAGGTTTCTTTGAGGAATTGTCTGAGCCGGATGAGGTCCTTGTCAGTATGTGAATTTGCGAAATGGGACATCTTAAATTCGCATGATGTTAACGGCATATGATGCGATGACAACTAATAGCCAACGTTAATATTTACAAATTACAAGATGTGAACAAAGGCCCAAACTAGAATAAGTGAGAAAAGATTTGTCCTGATGAAATGTGCCGGCGTTTAGCGGCGTAATCATTTATGCATGAGAATCTATTTTCATCATATTATATTGCGTTGTGCCATCGTCTGCTTGTCATGGGCGGGCTTATGCGCTGAAGAAAAAGGGAATGTCACGGGCGATACCACGGGCGATACCACGGGTGATGCTGCGGGTGGTGCTGCGGGTGGTGCTGCGGGTGGTGCCAAGGGTAATGGCGAGTTGAGGGCTGAGGGGGAAGCGGAGGAGGTATGGATACAGCTTTTTGATGGCGAAAACATTCACCGCTGGACACCAAAGTTTGCAGGTTATGATTTAGGGGTAAATTTCAGAAATACTTTTGTTGTTAGAGATGGTTTTTTGACGATTTGTTACGACAACTACAAAGAGGGCCTGGGAGATAATATTGGCCATTTGTTTTATAAGGATGAGTTTTCGCACTATGTTTTGAGAGTAGAATACCGATTTCTTGGAGCGCGGCCGAGCAAGCTGGCTGAGTCTTCCGTGCAGACTTGTGGCTTGATGCTCCATGGGCAAAGTGCAGAGACGATGAACAAGGGGCAGAGGCGTCCAGTTTCAGTGGAAGCAAGGCTGCTCCATGAATATAGTGGCATTGATGATGAGCAAGGCGAGGGCGGCGCCGATAATTTGAGTCTCAACACAAAGGCGGATGCGTCCCAACTAGAGGGCAAGCAACAGGAAGCTGATCAATGGATAACATCAGTTGTTGAGGTGCATGGTGGTAGAGTAATTCGGCATAAATCAGGAGGGCAGTTAATTGCCGAATATAAGAAACCTAGCCGCCGTGATGGTAGCTCACTCGACAGCGGCACAATATCACTGCAAGCCAATAGCTGTCCGATACAGTTTCGCAAGATCGAGCTCAAGGTGCTTGATCACTAATTTTCTTCAACTGACGACACCGAAATAAAGGTGGTGGCTTCTCAGCGCTTTTTTTGTGAACTGGTGGTAGAGCGCCAATTTTAACCTCTTCGGATTTCTGATCCTTTGAAGTGCACGGTAATTCGGAACACTTTCTTTTCGCGGCATTCGATCTTACCTGTGTTGAGATCAACCCGGTTGGGTATTTCCATCAAATGAATATCGACAGAGGCAAAGAATCCACGCTCTGAAAATACATCGATCAGCATGGCAAGAGCCTTGGGTTTCGAAAGTAATGAGTCCTCAGTGTTGACATGAGCCCTGCCAGAAATGGCATGAGGCTTGATAATCGACATGATTTTTGTATCGATCATCTCAACGACATCATGGAACAGCTCCGGGTGCTCTAGGTTGTAGCGGTCGAGACGGTATACCAAATCACGGCGGGCATGGTTGGTGATGTCAGCAGCCTCGGGTAGCACGCGCAAGACGTCGTAGGTGCGGGGGTCGAGCTCAAGAGAGCTTTGGTACTCCAATTCGTGTAGGATATTACCCTGCACTGCATCCAGCGGAAGCTGGGCGTTGATAAAGTGATAATGGAATATTTGCTTAAGCGAGAGCAGGGCATCATAGGTCTGCTCCTTGAAGGTGCGGTAGCGGTTGCGCGCCAGATCCTCACTGGTATCTGTGGGGCGCTCTTCTAAAATAATACCACTGCCAGTGCGCTTCACTTCCTCGTTGTGTGCGATGATTTCACGGCCACGCTTGAGTTGGCGTGCAATACTCTCCGCCTCATCGACAAAAAGAACCATAATGTGATAAATGGGCTGCTTGAAATGCACCTTGAGTGGGGTGCTTTCAAACTCTCTTCTCAGGGTAACCATCTTGTCATAGAGTCTCTTGATGCATTCCACCTGCACGGTTGTTCGCGGGAATCCATCGAGCACAACGCCTTCACGATACTCAGAATCGAGCATTTTACGGAATAAGATATCGACCACCTCTCGGTCTCCTACCATATGCCCCTCTGCCTTGAGTGCCTGCATTTCTGGGGTGTCGAGTAGAGCGCTGACAACAATGGGTTCTGCTGAAATATCACGAACCTTACAGATATAAGCGGTATTGGTGCCCTTACCAGAGCCAGGCGCACCGCCGAGAAGGATTAGCTCCTTAGGAAAGCGCATTTTTTCTCGTCCGCGTTCGGCTTCGAGTGTTTCCCAAACAGAATTAAAGATGAGCTGTGCATCTTTCACTTCTAAATCAGGGCTCTTCTTGAGTGATGGTTCGGTATTACTCACGGAAATTGGGTAGTGTAATTGTGGGTAAAAGTCGAGTTTTTAGAGTCATAGCTGATCTCGTAGCTAGGTTTACTGAGACAAGGCCTGTTGGAGAATACGTGTTCCCTTCTCAGAGAACGCAATATTGCTGGTAGCTTGTTGGCCATGAGGGCTCATTTTTGCCCATGTTTTACGGACGATACCGAGTAGTTTTTCTTGTTCAGTATCTGCAATGAGAGCATCAAACTGATATTCCAGAAATACCAGGCAGAGCCCGTCTTCCAGGGTTTGGCAGTCTTTATCTGTTTTCAGGTTTTTCTTCAAGTTGAGCTCCTGAACTCGTTCGATGAGATCACTATTGTATCCAGTAGCTGCAAGTATTTCTGCTGATTGCTCCGCGTGGAATTTTTTCAATAGCGTGCGCCACTTTAAGTAGCCGGTTCGCCCCATTGGCTGAGTTGAGCGCGGCATTTTCCAGCGCCTAATATGTTGGCAACGGGCAGCTAGCTTCAGTGCGGTTGAGGCATCTGGATTCAGGGCCAAAACCGCAGCACTGAGACGCCTTGCAAAGACAAGCTCCTTTGGCTGCGCTTGGCCATCGACCTCTACGGTATTGGGATCCTCTGCATTGGCGGCATCAAATCTGCGGTAAGCATCTTGCAGCATGGCTTCGTTCATAGCTGTAGCATGCCTTGTGAATGCGCTGGCGGGCAATCACGATCTGCGCCATGTGCGCCATGTGCGCTATGTGCGCTATGTGCGCTATGTGTGGGCCTTGACACATGGCGCTGGCTCGGTCACTGATTCTTTCAAGCGATGGATTCTGAACAACTCTTAGATATTCTGCATACTGATCCCGACTTTGTGGTGGTTAACAAGCTCAGTGGTATGTTGGCAGTACCGGGGCGTGGCCCTAACAAGATAGACAGTGTTGCTGATCGTGTCAGGCGAATGTTTCCGGGCTGTATCAAGCAGCCAGCCGTGCACCGTCTAGACATGGACACCTCTGGCTTAATGGTGGTGGCATTGAGTGCTGATGCACATCGTAACTTATCGAGGCAATTTCATGAGCGACAAACCCGAAAAAAATACCTAGCGCTTCTGGATGGTGTGTTGGAGCAGGAGGATGGGGTTATTGAATTGCCATTTCGCCTCGACGTAGACAACCGCCCCATTCAAATCTATGATGAAGTACATGGGAAAATGGGCATTACTCACTGGCGAAAACTAGCTGTCGAGGGGCAAACAACACGTATTGAATTCACGCCTATTACCGGGCGAACGCACCAGCTTCGTCTTCATGCCTATCATGAAAAAGGTCTTGGAATTCCTATTGTTGGAGATCCGTTTTATGGCCGTGGCACTGGCCCGGGGCAGTTAAAGCTTCACGCATGTGAGCTTAGCTTTGCTCACCCAATCACAGGGCAGGAGCTCACGTTTAGTTCAGCTTCTGAATTTTAGCGGTAGGGTAACCACAAAAGCGGCGATTAGCATGATAGCACTTGTCCATAGGCAGGCTGCCAAGCCGCCGTAGATGAAGACGAGACCTGAGAGGAGGGTGCCAATAAGTCGCCCCCAGGCATTTGCCATATAATAAAAACCGACGTTGAGTGCTACTTGATCACCTGAGGTATATGCAAGAATGAGGTAGGAATGAATGGCTGAGTTTATGGCAAAAATAATGCCGAAAATGCCAAGTCCTAAAAAGATGGAAATAAGCGGGTGGAAATTGAGCGTCATCGATACACTGAGAGCCGCAGTCACGATTGCGAGTATGCCTACCCAGCGAGCGGCACTTTGCCCCATTTTTTTGTGCTGAATCAAACGAGGGGCGATGGCTTGGACGATGCCATAACCGACTACCCAGGCTGCCATAAAGGTCCCGACTTGGTTGAAACTCCAGCTAAGTTGAGACTTAAGGAATACGGGAAGGGCCACCACAAACCACACATCACGTGATGCAAATAAAAAGAAGCGAGCTGTTGAAAGCTGATTGATCTCGCGCGACTTGGAGAAGAGCTGGGTGAACTTAACCTTTTTTTTGCTTTTGCCCATGTCCTGATCGAGGACCAGCAAGGCGGCAAGCAATACCATCGACAGGCAAGCCGCCATCAACCAGAGCGAGTAGCTGAATCCAAGCCATGTGAGCAATACCCCGCCGAGTAGAAAGCCAATTCCTTTGAGGGCATTTTTGGAGCCAGTGAGGATGGCAACCCATTTGAATAATGCGCCATCACCTTCATTTACAAGTAGCTTCACGGCACTTTTAGAGCTCATCTTGGTGAGGTCCTTGGCGATTCCTGAGAGTGCCTGAGACACCATTACATAGCAAACGGACAAGCTCATGGCCCAGTTTGGATTGAGCCAGGAGAGCATCATTAGAGCGAAGACTTGAACTGACAGCCCTGCGTAGAGAGTTGCTTTCAAGCCAACCCGTGAGCCGATCCAGCCACCTAAGAGATTAGTGAGAACTCCGCAAAACTCATAGAGCAGGAAGAGGAAGGCTAGATTCAGCGGCGAGTAGCCAAGCTTGTGAAAGTAAAGCAATACCAGCATCCGCAAAGCTCCATCCGTAAGGGTAAACCCCCAATAGGAAGCTGTAACGATGGCATAGCTTTTGGTGTTCATGCAATCAGTCTAGCGCCGGGCTTACCGTTACAGAGTTGTGGCTACCTTAGCTGCGAGTTCCATCATGCGGGTAGCATAGCCTACTTCGTTATCATACCAGACGAGCAGCTTCAGTTGGGTGCCATTTGTTACCATGGTTGAGGGGGCATCAACGATCCCAGAGCGTGTGTCGTTGGTGTAGTCTGTTGAGACTAGCGGGCGCTCTTCATAGCCGAGAATGCCTTTCAGTGGTCCTTCAGAGGCGGCTTTTAAGAGAGCATTGACCTCTGCCACAGTCGTAGGATTAGGGAGCTCGAAGACACAGTCAGTCAGGGAGGCGTTGAGTAGAGGCAGCCGAACGGCGACTCCATCTAATTTGCCTTTCAGCTCAGGGTAGATCATCGTGATGGCGGTTGCTGACCCAGTAGATGTGGGGATGAGAGAGTTTAGGCATGAGCGAGCACGCCTCAGATCTTTGTGTGGGGCGTCGACCACTACCTGAGTATTGGTGACATCGTGCATGGTTGTGATCATACCGTGTTTAATACCTAAGTTCTCATGGATGACTTTGACCACTGGTGCGATGCAATTGGTGGTGCATGATGCTGCGGTCAGTAGATGATGCTTATCCGGTTCGTAGAGGTGGTCGTTGCATCCCATCACGATGTTGAGGGCCCCTTCTTTGACGGGTGCTGCGACGATGACTTTCTTCACCCCAGCATCAAAATAGGGCTGTAGTAATTCGGGGCTTCGGTAAGCTCCTGTAGAATCGATGACGATATCAACTCCTTCGAGGTTCATCTCTGCGGGCGTCGGGGCATTGCTATATGCGATTTTCTCGTTTTCTACGGTAATGCTAGATTGGTCATGTGAGATTTGACGATCCCACCTGCCATGTACGGTATCAAACTCAAGCAAGTGGGCGCCGGTCTCAGCTGTCCCATGGAGTTCGTTGATAGCTGTGATTTTGTATTCAGGTGTGCGCCAGCCAGCGCGGAAACCAAGTCGGCCAATTCGGCCAAATCCATTGATGGCAATGTTCATAGTAAGTTCGTGGGTAAGCTGTTGCTGGAGGTGCTGGAGGTGCTGGAAATGTTGCAGAGCTCAGGCCGACCTTGACAGCAGTCCTCAGTGAGGAACTCCATCAAGCTTCTGATGCCATCAACATTTATTTTATAGGTGATGGATCGTCCGTGACGCTCGGGGGCGATCAAACCTGCCGTACTGAGTTCTTTCAGGTGAAACGAGAGTGTTGGTTTTGGGATTCCAAGCGCTGTTGAAATCTCGCCTGCGGGCATGCCTTCGTCACCTGATGTAACTAGCAGGCGAAATAGTTCGAGGCGCGATGTTTGCGATAGAGCGGTCAGAGCATTCGAAGCATCTTGTAATTCCATGTTTATAGAATCAACAGGCAACTCCAGAAAGTCAAGGTGTGATTGTGCGATCTTTTTGTCGTCAATAAAGGAATCTTAGCTAGCAAGTTTGAATAATGATATTGGAAGTATAAAATTATTAAACATTGAAAACTACATTTAACCTTTTACTGCAACTTCTACTTAGGGGCTTCGGTGCTATCTGACGGCTTTTTAATGACTATTTTGCCGTCAACAAGTGTCGATGTGCTAACCGCCCTGAGCAGAGGTGCATCGGTGCCACTGAGGCCTGGTGCTTTAAGCTTCATGGGCTGAACCTCTCCGCTGCCGTCGACATTGGAAGGTTTGGCGGTGAGCATTGGTGAGGGGCTAGCATTCTCATCGGAGGGCGTTGCTTTTGAGATTGTCGCCGCGGGAGGAGTAATGGGCGATGGCAGAGGACTGGTCGACTGAGGTGCTTCAGCGGACTGCGGTTCGTCTGTTATCTGTATGGTAGGGGCGCCTGTGGGTGTTGCTTTTGTTGGTAATACCGGAGGGGTGGCGTCTGTCTCCAGCTCTGTAGCGGGAGGTGCTGGGGATGTCTGAAGCTTGGCCGCGGGGGCTTCGGGAGTGTTTGACGCAGGCGTGAGCAAGGCTGGACTTGTGGGGGGTGTGTTTGCTGGTGTAACAGTCGCTGCCGGTGTCTGAAGTGTTGGCGCTGCGCTGGGTGCTTTAGGAGCGGGGGCCTTCGATGCAGCAGGCATCACAACGGGCTGTGTCGGTGAGCTTGGACTTTCCTGTTGAGCTGCGGGCTTGCTTTGGCTGGGGGGTTGATGCGTAGCAAGAGGTTTGGGTGTAGCCAGAGGTTTGGGTGCGGCGAGGGGTTTGGGTGCGGCGAGGGGTTTGGGTGCGGCCAAGGGTTTTGATTCAGCGAGAGGTTTGGGTGTCTTTAATGTGGGGCTGGGCGGTAGAGCCTGTCCTGTGCTTCCTCCTGTTGCTTGTGCGGAGGCGGGTTCGCTAG
>JAQXBQ010000023.1 GCA_029252325.1 Akkermansiaceae bacterium | reverse complement strand
GAAGTATTGTTTATTGCCATCGAGAGACTTGATATACGTATCAAAAAAGCGCGTGCCTAAGTTAGCATCGAAATCAAGGCGCTCGTAGTGGTTGTTGCGCAGCATGATGATCATCTGCTTGCCGACGACGTTAAAGTTAGTCTTGGCCACCAAACATGGCGCGGTGGTTGTTGCTAGCACTAAACTGAGTGCCAATATTTTGTGTAAGGCGCGTTTCTTCATTAGAATATCTTGGATGGATGCATTTCACCATTGAGTGTGAAATCATAAATATATTCGCCCCGTTCTGCTCATTTGTCTACCCCTTTCCCTTGAATTCTACGTCACAACAAGCATTTCAAAGTAAGCCCCGAGCTTCTTTGGTGAAAGATGCCAAGCCCGAAGCTGGACAGAATAAATGGGCATGATAAATCCAACACATGGACAGCAACCAATGCAGCGTCACCCTCGGGGACCAAACCACTAAGAAAGAGGTTGAAGAGCGCCCCATATTAGCCCCCAAGTTTGATGCCGACGGTCTCATTCCAGCTGTGGCAATCGACGCCACTACCAAAGAGCCTCTGATGCTGGCATACATGAACAAAGAATCGCTTGTCATGACCCTCGAGCTCAATGAGGCCGTTTACTATTCGAGAAGTCGTCAGGAAATCTGGCATAAAGGAGCAACCTCTGGACACATTCAAAAAATTATCGAGATTCGCACAGACTGTGATCAAGACGCCCTCATTCTTTACGTAGAGCAGATCGGTGCTGGAGCTTGTCATACCGGCCGTAATAGCTGCTTTTACCGATCCGTCGACCTAGCTAGCGGCAAAGATCCTGCCGCACTAAAGTTCACCAAAGCCGATCTCAGTTTCGACCCTGAGGCAATCTACGGTAAAAAATAGCTGGAAACAGATCGCACAAAACAGATCATACAATCCACGCTGGCAAATAACGGCATCCGCCCCCTTCTATCCGCATCCATAGCCAGCAACTGAGCCCTCATCGAATTTACCAAGCATGAAACTAATCGTCTTTGACTGTGACTCCACACTTTCCGCCATTGAAGGCATCGATGAGCTCGCGAGAGTGAACGGCTCCGAAACCTTTCGTGAAATAGAGGCCCTTACCAACGCCGCCATGAATGGCGAGGTTCCCATTGATGATATTTTCGCCCAGCGCCTCGAGATTATCAAACCCAGCCTCGATACCTGCCTTCAAGTAGGCCAGCTCTACATCGAGCATATCGAGCCCACAGCGCTTGCTACCCTGGAGCACCTCAGGCGAGAAGGCTGGGAAATTGTGATTGTGTCTGGCGGCTTTACTCAAGTGATTGAGCCCCTCGCCGATCAACTCGGCGTCAAGCGCATCGAAGCGGTTCCGCTCAAGTTCACAGACGACGGCGCCTACGCAGGTTATGACACCTCAGCACCACCAACACGAAACGGCGGCAAACCTGAGATCATCCAGCAGCTTAAAAAAGAACTTAATCCAGAACACATCGTCATGGTTGGCGATGGCATCTCAGACCTGGAAGCCAAAAGCGTTGCTGATATTTTCATTGGTTTTGGCAGATACGCGGCCAGAGAAAAAGTTCGATCTGAGTCAGATCACTTCGTCTACTCTCTCGACGAAATCCCCAAGATTGTCAGCACTTGCTCATTCAGTAAATAGCCGAGCCGTCAGACCACCAGAGCACCTCAGCGCCTGAATATCCGCGCCTTACCTGAGGATCATTGTGCCCTCGCATCCGACTTTGCTCACATGCTATTCACAGGTTATACGCAGCTTATACGCAGCTTACTCACAAATTATTGAATTAGTAAATTTACGCGTTAAAAACTCAGCCTGATCGTTTTAGGCTATCGATAATATACTTATTCACTGCTTACCAAGAAGTTACTCACATTTATTGTCCAACACGATCACGGTAAGTCCTTCATAACAAGGTCACCCCTCCTTAAAAGTTATTCACAATATTTCCAACTTACTCAGATTGACCTTCTGCTGAAACTCTCTAAAAAGCTAATTACTTATGGCAACTAATTCTCCTCCCACCTCTCAATCTGGATCGTCCAGAAAGAATGAAGGTCCCGCACTTCAAAAAGCTCCAACACCTGACCTGCAGTCTGCCGAGCGGGCCCTGCCCCATGCCATTGGGCCTGAAAAAAGCGTGCTCTCATCCATGTTTCAAGACCCACAGCAATTCATCGGACTGGCTGTGGAGAACAAACTAACCGCAGATCATTTCTACCAGCCCGCGCATGGCGCCCTTTACACCGTCTTACTCGAGCTATTTGAGAAAAATGAGCCCATTGAGCTCGTCTCCTTGTCTCAAACATTGATGGACCGCAACCTCATGGCGTCTGTAGGCGGGCCGGCCGCAGTCACAGAGATCTACACCTACTCACCCACCCACGCCCACTACGAGCACCACCTTGACATCGTCAAAGACAAGTATGTTCTGCGCTCAGTCATCCAACACTGCACCGAGGCAATCACCCGTGCTTATGATGACCAAGAAGAAGTCGAGCAGCTCCTCGATAATGTCGAATCCCAAGTACTCGCCATTCGAGAAGGCGCCGAGCGAAACAAAGAAGAAACCATCGCCGACCATATGAAAACGGTGATAGCAAACTTCGAAGCATTTATTCATCGCGATGAAGACAGCCGCGGTCTTCTCACCGGCTACTCAGAAATTGATAAGATGTCCAACGGCCTCAAACCTGGAGAAATGTTCATCATCGCCGCTCGCCCCTCGATGGGTAAAACCTCTTTTGCCATGAATCTCGTCGAGCACTTTTGCCTCGACCTCAAACTCCCCGCCATGGTCTTCTCCCTTGAAATGGGGGCCTTTCAGCTAGTAGAGAGACTACTCTATGCACGCGCTAGATTCGACAAATCCAAGGTCATGAAAGGCTTCGAACCCAGTAAATCTGACTTCATCGGAATCAAACGCGCCTCTGAAGAAATAAAGGACTGTAAGCTCTTCATCGACGACACTCCTGGCATAAGCATCAACGAACTTCGGGCTAAAGCCCGACGCAAAAAGAAAGAAGAAGACATCAAAGTCATCGCCATCGACTACCTCCAACTGATGCGCTCCAATTCAAAGCAGGCACAAAACTCTCGTGAGCGAGAAGTCGCAGAAATTTCCGCTGGCCTCAAGGGCCTCGCCAAAGAGCTCGACATTCCAATCATCGTGCTCGCACAGCTTAACCGTGGACCTGAATCCCGAGTCGGATCGAGCGGCGGCGGTGGCAAGCCTCGTATGTCAGACCTTCGTGAGTCCGGATCTATCGAGCAGGACGCCGACATGGTTGGCCTTCTCTATCGCTCTGCTTATTACGCAGACAACAAAGAAGACCGTGAAGAAGATAATGGCACAGCTGAGCTGGTTATCGCCAAGAACCGAAATGGTCCAACCGGCGACGTCCCACTCACCTTCATCAAAGAAATTATGCGCTTTGAAACTCGCGCGTGGGATAATGAAACTGATGCACAGTAATAGCACCGCTCGGATGATCCCTAGATTCCTGCTCAACGACTAAACCATGCGACCAAACCATGCGCATGAGCTCCATGACCCAAGCCCCATGAGCGTTGGCCAAGGCGACAGCTATGGCTAAGGCGACAGCTTTGGCTATGACTTTGGCTCAGCCTCTTTCGGCATGCCATTATTATAGCCAGTGACGAAGTAGAGCGTGCAGCCCACAACCGCTAGCGCCAGAATACCCCAGAAAAACACCCAGCTGTGTGGAATTCCCGTAGTCGTTGCGTAGCACCAGCCACAAAGCAAACTGCCTGCTAAGCCGCCAACACCTCCGACTAAGGTTCCCAACAAGGCTTGAGCTTGGCCACGCATCGACGCGTCTACACGTCGATCAACCAGTATTTGCCCCGTGATATAGAAAAACGTGTAGCAGGGACCGTGGAGCGCAATACCAAGCCATATCCAAATCAACTCACCGCTCCAGCCAGAAAAAGCAAACAGTCCGTAACGAACAAGCCCCATCAACAACGCCGATACCAGCACCCAACGAAGCTTCCCCCTCGCCAGCAACCAGCCAAGAGTCAACATGGCAACAATTTCAGCCACCTGCCCAAGAGTCATCGAAGCTGCGGGATGCACATCTCCCAGCTCCTTTAATTGCATTGGCGCATACATATAGAAGGCACCAAGGGGGACCGTAAAGAGCAGCGTGGTTAGCAAAAACACCCGCATCGTTCGGTCTTTGAAGAGAATCAGAGCATCGAGTCCGAGATTTTTGCGCCAATTGGACTTACCTTCTTCAAGTTTCCCCTGTGGCGGTGTATCCGGCATCATATAGCATGCCAGTCCGAAAACCACCCTGATTCCAGCTGCCGCAATGCCCGCCATGGGAGAGCTATCCCAGCCCATCCAGCTCACCGATATACCAGCCACAACCCAGCCGATTGATCCCCACACGCGGAACAGTGGAAACTTTTTCTGCGCGTTATCAACATTAGCCAGAGTCACCGTGGAAACAAGCGACCACATGGGTGCGCCCAACAAAGCATTAAGCACCTGAAAGCCAAGATACCACCATGCCCCCCAGCCCATGTAGAGCGCATAGAATGCCATGCCCAGAAAACCTGCGCCCAATAGCGACAAAGTCCCCACCAATTTCTGCGCTGAAAAGCGATAATCAGCCATCGAGCCAAAAATAAGGGGTGAGAATAAAGAAACAAACGGCCCGACAGCAAAAGCATAAGGAAGAACCCACTCAATCCCTTGAGCCTTCAATATATTGGGTAACGCCGGATACCACATACCCGGAGCTGCTGTCAGAAGAAAGAAGCCGATAGCAATCCACCAGCTACCGCCTTTACCTAGTTTCTTACCGACAGAGAACACGGCATGTCTTTAGCTACATCGGGCAAAATACCAACCACCAAATAATGCCGCCAACCCCAACCAGCAAACTTTATTAATAATGGCATAGAATTTGCTAAGAAATAGATTGATATCATCTTCGGTTTTATCTTACCCTTCAGCGTCATCCTTGATTTGGCGCCCGCCGGCCAAGCACTTTGGAGGCATCCCTTACCCTCTTCATATCTGATTGTGCACACCCAAAGCGCTCAGAGCACATCCAGCCATGGCATCAACAGGCCTCCATCAAAACCTTTCCCAGCAACAGACTCTATCGCCGCAGATGCGCCAGAGCCTGAATATTCTGCAGGCCAATACCATGGAGCTTGGGCAACTACTAAGCCAGGTAGCCGAGATGAACCCAACGCTAGAAATCACAGAGGAGCGCGAACAGCTTGAGGACAGTCAAGTCGCTGATGCCGAAACTGACTACGAGAACCTATCTGAATTCGATGATTACTGGCGTGAAGATCAGATTCTCATGCACGGGACCAGATCCCACACCTCAGACGATGAAGAACGCCGCGAATTTCTCTACAATTCCATCGTCGCCCCTCAAACACTGCAACAACACCTCGTTGACCAGCTCAATCATGCAGCTCTTGATGACAACACCTACATGGCCGCCGAGCTACTCATAGGCTCCATCAATGACACAGGCTTTCTTGAGGATTCCATCGAAGACATCGCAGCCAACTCCAGCTACCCCCTCAAGCAACTTCGCTCAGCATTATGCTTATTGCAGAGGTTTGACCCACCTGGAGTAGCCGCGGAGAATCTGACCGAATCCTTGCTACTCCAGCTTCAACTTCAAGGCATGGGAGGATCTCTGGAGAGCCGCATCGTAGACCAACATATTGGCGATTTGGCTCGTCACCGCTTCAGCGATATCGCTCGAGCCCTCGGCGTCACCCAAGAATCGGTTCATGATGCAGCAGAACACATCGCCACTCTGAACCCAGACCCTGGCGCCGCATTCGACCCCACGTCCAATCCCCACGTTAGCGCCGACCTCGAATTACGCAGAAACACAGAGGGGCAGTATTACGCCCACCTCACTGGCGATCACCTTCCTAAACTCCAAATAAGCAATCACTACAAAGACCTATTAGCAAAACTAAGCTCAGACCCCAAGGCTCGTAAATTCATCAAGGATAACATTCACGAAGGCAGGCAAATTATTAGCGCCCTGGGCCAACGCCAAGAGACATTATTAAAAATAGGCACTGAACTCGTTAAACGTCAACCCGACTTCATCACTCATGGACTCACCAAGCTGCGCCCTATGACCATGCAGGATATCGCAGAGGCCGTCGGCGTTCACGCAGCAACAATCTCGCGAGCAGTCTCAGGCAAATACATCCTCACTCCTCACGGCCTCATGGATCTGCGACGATTCTTCTCCACAGGCTACACCACCAAACAAGGCAGTGAAATTTCCAACACTGGTGTTCGTGAAGCCATCCAACAAATTGTCAGCCACGAAGACAGCGCCAAACCCCTCTCCGATACCGCCATCGAAAAACAACTCAAGGCCAAGGGCATCAAGGTAGCCAGAAGAACGATCGCCAAATACCGCGACCAACTAGGCATCCTGCCCTCACATCTCCGCAAAAAACATTCCTAATCGAGTCAAAGAACCTCAAAAACGGCCAACAACGCCAAAAATTGCTAGAATCCATCTGTCTATGGCATAATCGTAAACTTTACTTGCGGTAATGCCAAAAGTCCATAATTTGCCTTACATGAATGCAACGAAAAATCTACCAGACTATCTAAACAAAGAAATCTTGCTCAATCCAGAGCAGCGCGTTTTCCCAGATTTCAATGTATCTAGATTACTCGATACGGTCTTTAAGCCAACGCAAGGCTGTCGTGTCTGTATTCTAACTGACTTCGACGAACCCGAGCGCTGGATGAAAGACTTCTCCTTTTTGCAGTCAGATGGATTTGAAGTGCAAAAGAATGCACATCATTACTTTTATGAAAGCCTGCGAGACGGCGTCATGGACGAACTAGGCATGACAGGCGGTGAGATGTTTGCCTACCGCTGCACTCATGGCTCAAATCTCGACCTCTCAGATGAAGTCTGGGACAGTGAAGGCAAAGAGCTCTCCCTCAACAAAGACATCTACCCTCACTACGACATCATTCTTTGCATCTCCACATTCTCCGCAACCGCACCGCTCACCGAGCGCTGCAAAGTATTCGGTTTCCGCGGAGCCACCATGCACGGCATGAATGAGATCATCTTGCGCTCCGGCCTCGCAGTGGACTACGAAGAAGTCTCTGATGATGCAGAAAAAATCCGCAAAGCACTCGACCGCGCTGATGAGGTAGAAATTGACTTCGAGCTAGAAGACGGCCGTATCCTCACCGCTTGGCTGGGCCTAGGCGGGCAACAGGCACAAAAGTCCCACGGACTCTGCCAAGGAACCAAGCCCGACATTGCCAACTTACCAGCGGGTGAAGTTTACTTCGTCCCTGTTGACGCACGTGGCCAATTCCCCATGAAGTATGAAGATGGCACCCTAGGCATCCTCGAGGTTGAAGACCGCGACGTGAAATCCTCAAGCATTATCGAAGGCAACCAAGCGACCATTGATGAACACAACGCACTCCTTGCTGACGACCCAATGACAGGCACACTCGGCGAGCTCGGATTTGGCACCCAGGTCCTTCCAGTGTCCTATCAAGACATCCAAGATGAGAAGGTATTAGGCACATGCCATCTAGCGACTGGTCGAGACGACCATCTCGGTGGTGACATTGTTCCAGATATGTTCAAAGAACACGTCAACTCATCCCATGACGACATCCTCTTCGCACCTCACAAAACTCCCAACTTCAACCTCAAAGAAGTCCGCATGAAGTGGGGTAAAGGCGATGACTGCCGCACCGAAGTACTCATCCAAGACTTCAAACCAGCTCCCTACATCATCAATTCACTAGAGCGATAGCCACAAACAAAGCTGCTTAGGGTAACGGGACTAGCAACACTGGCGAAGCTGACAATATTACTCATTTGTCAGAAGCAAATATTGCCCCATATACGGCTGGGAGACCCTGCCCCTACTCGGTGTCTGCCAGCCTAAGTTGGCTGGATTCAGATAGTTTGGTGATATCATACCAAACGCTTTTACCACTGGGTAAAAGAAAGTGAACCCTGCCCCCCTGTATCTCTCGAACAGCAGCCTTAATTTTCTTTCCAGCAGAGTTTTCCCACTGCTTGAACTCAGGTGCCCTCTCCTCTTCTTTATCTTTGCTGGCATCAGCATCATCTTCAGAGTCATCACCGCCGAGCACATCAACATCTTTGAGGGACTTACGAAGTTCTCTGACTACCTCTCGCATATCAGCCTTCAAGGCAGAATAAGGAACAGCGTCGATGCCCTTCTCCCCGTCCGCAGTCGTGACAAAAACCATGGGGATAGTGTTACCACCTTTGGCCCGCACCTCCATCACCCCTTTAGGTAATGAAGCCTTGTCTTTTTTCGTGTCGGCAAAAACAACAACACCGACGGTTTTAAATGATTTAAAGGCCTCCAAACTGGTTGCCACACAAGGTCCTCAGCTTGTTCCTGGATCAGTGTAGACAAATACCAGCGGCTTTTCCTTCTTAGTAGCTTTAACAATGGCTTCATCTAATTCATCCATTCGATGAATCGAGCGAGGGATCTTCATCTCAGCCAAACTCACTTCCACGATTGAGATCAATGAGATCGCTAGGACTAGAAAAAACTTCATACTGATAAACTTAAGTTACTTACCATGAATGGTCGAGAAAATATCCTCTGCGAAGATAAACTTCACCGTATGCCCCAGAAAACAATCGATTCAGCAAAGAAAAGCCCTCACTGCTTTCGCGGTGAGGGCTTGGTAAATGCGTTGAAGTAATCAGCGCTTGATTACGGTATTAACGTTAATAACCTTAGTAACCTTAATAACGATATGGCTCAGGCTTGTAAGGGCCTTCGACAGGGACGCCGATATAGTCAGCCTGTTCCTGACTTAGAACGGTAAGCTTACAACCAATCTTCTCAAGGTGGAGTCTTGCGACTTCTTCGTCGAGATGCTTGGGCAATACCTTCACCTCACCAGCCTTGTAGTTGTCCTTGTTTTTCCAAAGATCAATCTGAGCAAGAGTCTGGTTGGCAAAGCTGTTGGACATCACAAAGCTTGGGTGACCAGTGGCACAACCGAGGTTCACCAGACGACCTTCAGCCAACATGTAGAGGCTGTTACCCGTTGGGAATGTGTATTTGTCTACCTGTGGCTTGATGTTGAGGTGCTCAACACCCTCAGCCTTGCTGAGTGAGTCCATCTGAATTTCATTATCAAAGTGGCCGATGTTACAAACGATGGCTTGATCCTTCATCTTCTCCATATGCTCAAGGCGGATGATGTCGTAGTTACCCGTGGTGGTGACATAAATATCTCCCCAGCCGAGGGTGTCCTCAACGGTGAGAACACGGTAACCTTCCATCGCTGCCTGCAGCGCACAGATAGGATCGATCTCAGTGACCACGACTTGTGCCCCTTGGCCACGTAGCGCCTGAGCACAGCCCTTGCCTACATCTCCGTAGCCGCAAACAACGGCCACTTTACCGGAAATCATCACATCAGTGGCACGCTTGATGCCGTCAACCAGTGACTCACGACAACCGTAGAGGTTATCGAACTTCGACTTGGTTACCGAATCATTGACGTTGATAGCAGGAATAAGAAGGGTTCCTTCCTTAGCCATCTGGTAGAGACGGTGCACGCCAGTGGTGGTTTCCTCGGAAACACCTTTCCAGTCCTTGACCATCTTAGCAAAGATACCTGGCTGCTCGGCTCCAATTTTTCTGAGGAGATTCTTGATGACCTGCTCTTCGTCAGAACCTGCAGGCTGGTCGATCCAGTCGGATCCGTTTTCCATCTCGTATCCTTTGTGAATGAGAAGTGTGGCATCACCACCGTCGTCTACGATAAGTTGTGGACCGAGGTCACCAGGGAACTGGAGAGCCTTCCATGTGCACCACCAGTATTCTTCGAGCGTTTCACCTTTCCAGGCAAAAACAGGCACGTTGACATCAGCCATGGCAGCGGCTGCGTGATCTTGAGTTGAGAAAATATTACAAGATACCCAACGCACATCGGCCCCGAGATCTACAAGAGTCTCGATGAGCACGGCTGTTTGAATGGTCATGTGTAGGGAGCCCATCACACGGACACCTTCGAGCGGTTTTTCAGGGCCATACTTGGCGCGGGTTGCCATCAGGCCGGGCATTTCATGTTCGGCGATGTCAATTTCCTTGCGACCGAAATCGGCAAGTGTGATGTCTGCGACTTTGTAGTCGTCGAAGACAGGTGTTAATGTAGCTGCTGCTGTATTAGACATGGTATTATTGTTGTTTTGTTGATTAGAGATTGGATTAGACGGAGGCTTTGAGTGCTTCTACTTTGTTGGTTTCCTCCCACGGCAAGCCATCGTTTTCACGACCAAAGTGACCGTAGTTGGTAGTTTTACCATAGATGGGCCGCAAGAGATCGAGCTGAGAAACAATATCAGCAGGCTTGAAAGAGAAGACCTCGTTGACTGCTTTTTCGATCTGAGACTCTTCAACTTCATTAGAGCCGAAGGTGTTTACATTGACACTAACGGGATGAGGGTGACCGATGGCGTAGGCCAGTTGAAGTTCACATTCGCGAGCAAGGCCAGCTGCCACAATATTTTTGGCAACCCAACGACACATGTATGCTGCTGAGCGATCAACCTTTGAGGGATCTTTGCCTGAGAAAGCTCCTCCTCCGTGGCGACCCATGCCTCCGTAGGTGTCGACAATGATCTTGCGACCTGTAAGCCCAGCATCTCCCTCGGGACCACCGATGACAAATAGGCCGGTAGGGTTGATCAAGATTTCAGTCTCGGGAGTCAGCAAATTTCCTGGTAGGTTTTTCTCGATAAGGTCGCGTGTCAGCACCTCTCGTATTTCCTGAGTGCTGATCTCCTTCGCGTGCATGGTAGAGATGACCACAGAGGTAAAACGATTAGGCTTGTTGTCGATATACTCGATACTTACCTGAGTCTTGGAATCAGGGCGCAACCATGTGTGGGTGCGATCTTTGCGAAGTTGTGTAAGTGCTTGACCTAGGCGATGCGAATAATGAATGGCTGCTGGCATCAATGCCTCGGTGTCATTGGTCGCATAACCAAACATAATACCTTGGTCCCCCGCCCCCTGCTCCTCAGTGTCCTTGTCTGCTGCCCCAGCGGCATCTACACCCTGAGCGATGTCAGGCGACTGCTGCCCAAGCATGTTCATCAGGAAGGCTCCCTTTTCAAACTTACAGGTATATGAGTAGTCGGTGCCGTTGGCGTAATCTTCATCGTAGCCAATTTCCTTGAGTGTATTCTTCACAAGAGTACCATAGTCGAACTTCGCGTCCGTGGTGATCTCGCCGGCCAGTCCGACGACATTATCTTTAACAAAAGTTTCACATGCTACCCTGCTGTTGATATCTTGTTCAAGGCAGGCGTCGAGGACGGCATCGGATACGGTATCACATACTTTGTCGGGATGACCCTCAGTAACTGACTCAGAAGAAAAAATGAATGGCTTGCTCATATATAGAATTTGTTGTATCGTCAAATCTCGATACGTTGATGCGTTTTTAATCCTGTAATCCTATGTCGTCAATTCTTAAATCACTAAAACTTTTATCCGACCCCACTCGGATTCGTATTTTACTACTCCTCTCCCACGAGCCTCTCAACGTTGCTGAGCTTCAAGAGATACTGGGCATGGGACAAAGCAGGATATCTACTCAGCTTTCTCAATTGAGACAGGAGGAGCTGGTAACCAGCTCGCGCTCTGGAAAAAACAATGTTTATGCAATATCGGCACCCGATGCTATCATGGAGGTTGCGCGTCAGGCTGCCACAGAAATAGTGGAAGTGAAGGCTGATTCCGCGACCCTTGCCCACATAATACGCAAGCGACGTGACAAGACACGGGCTTATTTTGATGAGTTAGCGGGCAAATTTGGTAAAAGCTACGTGCCCGGCCGCTCATGGAAGTCCCTCGCTGAGGCGATGCTCAAAGTTCTCAACTACGATGTCGTTGCCGACTTGGGTGCCGGAGAAGGCACCTTAGCGCAACTGCTAGCACCCAATGCCAAGAAGGTTATTGCTGTGGACAGTGCTCCCAACATGGTCGAATTTGGTAAAAAAATGGCGAAAAAACATGGTTTGGGTAATCTCGAATACCGCTTGGGAGACATCGAATCCCCACCGATCGATGACAACTCCGTGGACTTGGCCATTTTTTCCCAAGCCCTGCATCACGCTGATCACCCACAAACAGCTCTAGATGCCGCATTCAAGCTACTGGCTCCAGGCGGCAAGTTAGTCATTTTGGACCTTCTTCAGCATAGCTTTGATCAAGCACGAGATCTTTATGCTGATACCTGGCTTGGATTTTCCGAAGTTGAGTTGTTCAAAATGATCAGCCAGGCAGGCTTTCAGAAGGTAGAAACTACCATTGTTGATAAAGAGAGCGAAGCTCCTTACTTTCAGACTCTGCTGGCTGTAGCATCTAAGTAGCGAAATCGGCAATCATGATTAAGCGCACACTGCTAGCAAGCTGCATCATATCAGCAAGCTGTAGCCCCCCTCATCCCAGCTCAATCGCCGACGACTTTCACAACAAAGTCCCTGAAACCTTATTAGTAAAAGCTCCGAGGCCACATGCTGCTGGTGAAACCACTAGTAAAACTACCAAACGCCGCCAAGTCACGCCATCTACAGCTGCCTCTGAGGCGCACACTTCGGCACAAATCCAATCACCTGTCCAAGCAACAACACCGCAAAACAGATTGCCGCTGAGTTACCAATCAATTACGACCCATGGCATCACCGTTTCCGCTGTGTATTATGACGACAGGGAATTTGACCTGCAAGTAGCTGACCAGCCCAACGGCTGCGGCAGCTTATGGCTAGATGCAAAATCAGCTGGCTTATCTCGCAATGCCATCGCTGCCATCAATGCTGGATTTTTCACCCCAGAGGGAAAGCCTCTTGGACTTCTGGTGGAGTCAGGCCTCAGGCGTGGCTACATCAATCAATCCTCACTCGGCTCAGGCATCTATGCTTCCACACCCGCTGGCCCAAGCATCACCCGACGAGATAACAACAGCTCATCTCAGCGCATCAATAACGCCACACAGCTTCTGCAAGCTGGCCCCATACTCATCGAGCAGGGCGCGGCTTCCTCAGGGCTCTCAGATCAGCGTAATCGCCCACGCAGCTTTATCGCATGGGATGGGCATCATCACTGGATGATGGGACATATCGAGACAGCAACTCTAATGGGTGCCGCGCAAGCTCTTGCAAAGAGTGAATCTCTCAAATTCAAGCCCTCCATTGTCTTAAACCTTGATGGCGGCCGGTCCTCAGATCTTTGGGCTGGCCCACAAGTTCCTGGCGGTAATAGATCACACCGCTCATTTCTCAACAAAGCAGTACGCAACTACCTCTTGCTCACTCCACGCTAACGGGCAGCATCAGCTCTAGGCATGCTCCCTGTGAAGGAGGCGATACGCGTGAAAAATGGATCATCGTCGCCTTACCGACGTGAATCCCGCCACACTGGCTACCCAGTAACCACGATGCGAGGTATTCAAAATCAGGATTATGGCCGACGAGGGCAACACGCTGAAATTGATCATAGGCAGAGAGCTCATTCAGCGCCACCTCAGCACGCATTCCACAAGCAAGCCAAGGTTCGATGATAGGACGAGGCGCAACAGCATTGTCAGAGATAATCTCTGCTGTTTGACGGGCACGAACTAATGGACTCGCCAAAACAACATCTGGCACAAGCTCGTTGCGCTTGAGAAACAGGCCAACTTTAGCAGCTTGTTTTCTCCCACTCTTTGTCAGTGCACGCTCGGCATCACTCGCAGCAGCATTCTCAGCAACATTCTCAGCTTTTGCGTGGCGTATCAATAGAAGCTCCATGATGTCCTGACTAATAGATGCAACGAACTACACGACCAGCTACATCGTCATACCACCATCACTTGCAATCACCTGACCGGTGATATATTGAGCCTCGGCACTGGCGAGAAACAAAGTCAGCGATGCGATATCCTGCGGCGATCCCATTTCCTTCAGCGGGATATTAGCCACGATTGCTTCTTTCTGATCATCATTGAGCTCATCTGTCATATCGGTAACTATGAACCCGGGAGCAATCGCATTACAGGTCACCTTGCGGCCAGCCAATTCCTTAGCCACTGATTTGGTAAAACCAATCAGCCCAGCTTTACTTGCTGCGTAGTTCACTTGGCCTGCATTTCCCATTAATCCAATAACAGAGCTAATATTGATGATGCGTGGATCCTCGGCTTTCATCATGCTTCGCTGGAATGCTTTCACTGTATTAAACGCCCCCTTAAGGTTGGTATCCAGAACGGTGTCCCAATCTTCATCTTTCATTCGCATCAATAAGCCATCACGAGTAACGCCAGCGTTGTTGACCAGTATATTCACCGCCCCGAAGTCAGCCACAATTTCCTTCCCCAAAGCTTGCACAGCTTCGTGGTCAGCCACATCAACCGCATAAGATTTAGCGGAATCAGGAAACTCCGCGTTGATTGCTTCGGCGGCTGAGCCACAACTGCCGGGGCTGCGGCTGACAACAGCCACCTTACATCCCTCTGCCGCAAATGCTTTTGCGATCTCTAATCCAATACCTCGGCCAGCGCCGGTAACAACTGCAACCTTATTTTCAAATCGTGCCATGCACATA
Source organism: Akkermansiaceae bacterium (assembly GCA_029252325.1). Taxonomy (GTDB): domain Bacteria; phylum Verrucomicrobiota; class Verrucomicrobiia; order Verrucomicrobiales; family Akkermansiaceae; genus Oceaniferula. The sequence goes on along the minus strand of JAQXBQ010000023.1, from coordinate 12,568 downwards.
CGTTCCATGATTTGCCTTACTTGCCAATCATGAAATAGAGACGAAATTCCCTACTTCCACATATAGGAGCGTTTTTCAGAAATCACCACACTACCGTTCATCATTCTAATCCTCCAAGCCAATACTCGACCCCCGGTACGATAGGATTCTCCTGAGATAGTAAATTTAACCAAACCGCTCGTTTCCGCGGCCGGCAGGTCTTGACTCATCGTCAAAACCTCAGAGCCTGTCGCTGCCTGATGATAGTCCATCACGATCCTCAAAGGCCCTTGCAGTTCATCCACATTGTTCCAACGAACTGAGTAATACTGCCCTAGACGCTGACTACGTTCTTCTCGTGATACGGCACCGCGCATCCGATACATTTGCTCCCCTCGAACCATCGGAGCCTGCCTCATATTTACCACATCAATGGATTTTAGATGATATTGCTTAACCTGCATGATGTCCTTGGTGGCGCAGGAGGCACATAGCGAAAACAAACCAATAATAACGGATACAATGGGAGCCTTCTTACAGCAGCTGGAGACAAACTTCATTCTCATTACTTAAGACCAACCAAAAAAAATGCCAATGTCGAAATTTCCAATTCGCCAGCGGCCGCCTCTTTGGCTATCGTCATGGAATGGATGCCAGCATTGAGACGCGCTTACAACAGTTCATACAGAGCAAAGGCTTGCGCAACACGCCCCAGCGTAACGCTATTGTGGACGCCATCTTCTCCACGGATGACCACTTCACTGCCGATGAGTTATGGGAGCGTATTCGAAAAACCCAGTCTCTCAATTCTCAGTCTTCCAGAGCCACCGTGTATCGCACTATTTCACTACTCGTTGAGGCTGGTCTGCTCCATGAAATCGACCTCGGTGACGACCAAAAGACCTATGACCCGAACTTCGTTGACAGCCCCGCTCACAACCATCTCGTTTGTATCGACTGCGGCAAAGTCATCGAGTTTGAGGATTCGCACATTCAACTGATGAATGACTGCGCGGCGAGGCGATTAGGCTTCCGCGCGGAACGCCAGACGCTCAAGATCGAAGCCTGTTGTGAAAAAATCAGACTTCATGGTCGCTGCGAAAACCTAATCGAAGCTCGCATTCAGGGCAAACGGCTGCCCAAGAGGCGTTGACCAGACATCATCAAAAATATTTTAAGCTTCTTGAAAGTTTCCTTTCTACGCCCACGTTAGCTACTTTATGAGTCTTAGTTTTTCTGAGGTCTTGGAGAAAAAAACATCCTTGATTCTGACCATATTACTCCCGCTTGCATACCTGACGGCCCCGCATGCGGTAGCTGTGCCCCTCAGCATAGACAGCGGCGAGAGCATTGTATTGATTGGCAGCGGCTTGGGCTCCCGTATGAGCCACTTCGGCCATTTTGAAACTGAGTTACAGCTGCGCCACCCCGACAAAAATATAGTCATCCGCAACATGTGTGATGAGGGAAATACCCCAGGGTTTCGCCCCCACCCCGGCCGCAAGTCACCTTGGGCATTTCCAGGTGCAGAAAAATTTCAAACCGAACTCGCCAAAAAAAGCGGAAGTGGCGGCATCTACATGACGCCAGACCAGTGGCTAAGCCATCTCAAGGCTGATACTGTCATTGCATTCTTTGGCTTCAACTCATCTTTCAACGGCCCTGCGGGTCTAGAGAGCTTTAAGGGAGAACTCACCGGATTTATCAAGCATACCCTGAGCCAGAATTACAACGACAAGTCAGCGCCCAAGCTAGCCCTCGTTTCGCCAACCGCATTCCAAAATCTATCAGACAAATACAACACCCCGGACGGAGTGCAGGCCAACATCAACCTCGCCCTCTACACCAAGGTCATGCAGGACGTCTGCGCCGCTAATAACGTCTTGTTCATCGACATCTTCTCACCATCCAAATCCGTTTTTGACGCAGCCGAAAAGGACCTCACTAACGACGGTGCTCTGCTCAACAAGTTAGGCTACACCTGGCTTGCCCCACGCCTCGCTGATTCTCTCTACGGCAAAGCTACCATCAAAAACCCGCAACACCGCAAGCTTGTGCACGCGGCGGTAAACGAGAAAAACTGGCGCTGGCTTAATGACTACAAAATGCCCAATGGAGTTCAAATTTATGGACGCCGCGGCGGAAAAAACGCCCCGCCTCAAAACTACCGCGATGAATATCAGAAGACCCGGGAGATGACCGCCTTGCGTGACCAAGCGATCTGGCTGGCACTCCAAGGTGAAACAATGGTCCTTGCCGCCGCGGATGCAAAGACCTTCAAGCTCTCCACCGTCAAAACCAATTACAAACCCAGTGGCAAAAACGGCAAGCTCGAGTATCAATCGGGCACATCATCACAGACCAAAATCACCACCGCCAAGGGCTATAAAATGGAGCTCTTTGCCTCGGAAAAAGAATTTACCGATCTTGCAAATCCGGTTCAGGTCGCGTTCGACAACAAAGGACGTCTCTGGGTCGCCACCATGCCCAGCTACCCTCACTATCGTATTGGTGATCCCAAGCCTAGCGACAAACTCATCATACTCGAGGATACTGACAACGACGGTAAAGCCGACAAACAAACCACCTTCGCTAGTGATCTTCATATCCCCATGGGATTTGAAATCACATCAGAGGGCGTCTACGTTGCCCAGTCCGGCCATCTTGTTCTACTAAAGGACACCGACGGAGATGACCAATACGATGTTCGCGAAGTCATCTTGAGTGGCTTCGATGATCACGATACGCACCACGCCATTGGAGCATTCTGCGCGGATCCATCGGGGGCCATCATCATGAGTGAGGGTATATTTCTCCATTCCAATATTGAGACCGCCTATGGACCTGTCCGCGGCACAAATGGCGGCTTCTTCCGCTACTCACCACAACGCAAGAAACTCATTCGTTACGCCCAGCTACACATTCCCAATCCATGGGGAACTGCCTACGATGATTACGGCCAGGATTTTTTCCTACATACCTCCGGACCGGCTGTTTCTTGGATGATGCCAGGCACGGTGAAGTCCACTTACGGAGTCAGCATGTATGCTGCCAGCATCCTTCAAGATCATAAGGTGCGCCCCACCTCAGGGCTTGAGTTTGTATCGAGCAGGCATTTCCCAGATGATGTCCAGGGTGATATGCTCATTTGTAACAACATTGGATTTCTCGGCGCTAAGCAACACCGCATCGTTGAAGAAGGCGCTGGCTTCGAGGCCAAATGGCGCCATGACTTGTTCCACTCAGCCGATAAAAACTTCCGCCCGGTCGATCTGGAGTTTGCCCCAGATGGATCCCTCTATGTAGCAGACTGGCATAACGCGCTTATTGGGCACGCGCAGCACAACCAGCGTGACCCAAGCCGTGACCACGTCCACGGCCGGATCTACCGCATCACCTACCCAGAACGCCCGCTGGTAAAGCCAGCCAAGATTCACGGAGCAAGCATTGCCGAATTACTCGAAAACCTGAAACTACCCGAAGCACGCACCCGCTATCGCACCCGCCGCGAGCTGCGCGGCCGCAATGCCGCCGATGTCCTTCCTACTCTGAAGACATGGATCGCTAAGCAAACAGACGATCATCACAAACTCGAAGCCCTTTGGGTCTCTTGGGGTCTTAATCAGGTCGATACCGAGCTACTCGGTGAACTACTCAAATCCTCCGATCACCGAATCCGTGCTGCCGCGGTGCGCGTGCTCCGTTTTAATGTCGATGAGCTCTCCAATCACCCATCACTGCTGATGGCAGCCGCTGATGATGAACACGGCAGAGTCAGACTTGAAGCGATTACGGCCGCTTCATGGCTCCCTAAAGAGGTCGGCCTGCCTGTTTTAGAGACTGCTGGTAAAAAACCACTCGAACCCACGATGAAGGGGGCAAATCGATATGCTCTGGCTAAGCTCAAAAACGAGAAAATTCATGACGCTCCCTATTTCTTGCTCAAAACCAAGCTCACAGGAGATGCCAAAAAGATTTTCGGACAAGGTGCAGAAATATACAACAGAGAAGGTCACTGCGCGACTTGTCACCAACAAGACGGCAAAGGGCTGCCCCACTCTGGCTTTCCACCCCTTGACAATAGCGAGTGGGTTACCGGCAGCAAGGAACGCCTGATCAAGCTCACCCTGCACGGGCTGCATGGCCCCATCACCGTGAAGGGCAAAGAATATCCGGGACATGTTCCCATGACTGCGTTCAAAGATGCGCTCAATAGCCGGGAAATCGCTGCCGTGCTCACCTACGTCAGGAATGCCTTCGGCAACGAAGCATCAATGGTATCGCCTAGCGAAGTTAGAGAAGTCCGCAAAGCAACCAAGGACAAAGAAGGATTTTACAGCCCTGAGGAACTCCTCAAAGAGCACCCGCATCAGTAGTTCATCTAAACCACCATACATTTCGTGCGTGCACATTCCTTGCATTCGGTGGTTTGCAAATCGTAACAAAGGCGCTAGAACTTCCGCATGTGGAAAGGACGTTTCGCCAAAGCAACAGCAGATCTCGTGCAACAGTATGGAGAATCTATCTCCTATGACTGGCGCCTGTATAAGCACGACATCGCTGGCTCGATCGCCCACGCCCGGGCACAAGTAAAGGCAGGACTTCTCAGCGACGATGAATTCGCAGCTATCGAAACTGGACTGGCTGAAATCAAAAAAGTCATAGAGGAGGGCAAATTTGAATTTTCTATTGAGCTTGAGGACATTCACATGAATATCGAGTCTGCCCTTACTTCACGTATCGGTGCTGCAGGTGCAAAACTCCATACCGCACGGTCCCGCAATGACCAAGTCGCAACCGACACACGCCTCTACTGCCGGGAAGAGATTGATAACATCTACGAACTGATCACCAGTTTGCAAAAAGCACTGCTCAAACAAGCGGCGCAATATGCAGCCGCCCTTATTCCGGGTTACACCCACCTGCAACGTGGGCAACCCGTCACGGTTGGCCATCACCTGCTTGCTTACGTCGAGATGCTAGATCGGGATAAGTCACGGCTTGCCGACTGTCGCAAGCGAGTCAATGTCTGCCCTCTGGGCTCTGGCGCCTTGGCTGGCTCCACCATTAATCTCGACCGAGCGCAAATTGCCGATGAACTCGGCTTCGACCGCGTTACCACCAACTCGATGGACGCCATATCGGATCGCGACTACATGGCAGAGTTTCTCTTTGCCATGGCACTTGTGGGCACTCACCTCTCCCGTCTCTCCGAAGACCTAATCCTCTGGTGCAGTTCCGAGTTTGGTTTTGCAACGCTTTCCGATGCACATACCACGGGATCATCTCTGATGCCGCAGAAGAAGAACCCAGACGTATGTGAACTCACCCGGGGTAAAACTGGCCGACTTTACGGCAACCTTGTTGCCCTACTCACCGCTGCCAAGGGTCTCCCCCTCACCTACAACCGTGACTTACAGGAAGACAAAGAGCCGCTGTTTGACTCTATCGACACGCTCACGTTGGCACTCAAGGTCAATGCTGAGATGATCTCAGACATGAGTATTAACGAGGATACCTGCCTAGCGGCAGCCTCCGACCCCTTGTTATTGGCAACAGATCTTGCCGACTACCTGGTCAAAAACGGCGTGCCTTTCCGCGACGCCCATGAGCTGGTGGGCAAAGCTGTTGCTGTTAGCGTGCAGACCAAAACTCCTCTTGATCAGCTTGATCTATCCCAGGTCTCAGATCACTATGGAACCGACGCCAAAGATGTTTTCGATCTTCAGACGGCTCTTGCAGCCCGCACCAACACGGGAGCACCCAGTGTTGCCAATGTGAATACCGAAGTAGCACGCTGGAAAAAATCACTCTGATTTTTCGCGTGCGAAATTAGCAAGTCGCGCTTAATTTAATTGCGATATGAAATCTTGCCTATTCCTAGCTACTGCCGCCCTTTTATCGTCTATCACCGCGCCTAATGCCAGCGCTCACTGCCAGGTGCCATGTGGTATCTACTCAGACGACACCGTCCTGATCGATCTGCAAACGCACCAAAAAACGATCGCCAAGGCGATGGCACAGATCAATGAGCTCTCCAAGGATACTGGTAAAAATGCCAACCAAATATCACGCTGGGTGAGCAACAAGGAAGATCACGCCACTAAGATCCAAAACACCATCACTCAGTATTTCTTGGCACAACGTGTTAAGCTTGGCGAAGCCGACAGCAACAACGCCGCATACCTCAACAAACTTAGCCTTGCCCATCAAATCATCGTGAACGCGATGAAGTGCAAGCAAACTACAGACACAGAGAACGCACAAAAGCTCCACGATGCAATTGAGGCATTTACCAAAGCCTACAAAGGCTAAGGGTAAATCAGCGTTTATTCACCGTGCGACAAATCTCACAAATACCACCATCGCATCCGCGAGCGCTACAAAATTCTCTGCCGTAAAAAATAATCTGCAGGTGCAGCTTGCTCCACTTCTCTTTGGGAAATAATCTTTTGAGATAGCTTTCGGTCTGCTCCACGTTTTTGCCTGGCACAAGCCTCCAGCGCTGAGCCAACCTATGGATGTGGGTATCCACTGGAAATGCCGGCACCCCAAAAGCTTGAGCCATGACCACAGAGGCTGTCTTGTGCCCTACACCAGGCAAGGCCTCTAGCGCCTCAAAGTTTGCCGGCACCTGCCCGGCATGATCATCGATTAGCATCTGAGAAAGCACCGAGATCGCTTTCGACTTTCTGGGAGATAACCCGCAGGGTCGAATAATTGCTTTGATATCCTCGACTGGCACCTTTGCCATATCAGCTGGATTATCAGCTAGCTCAAAGAGGGCCGGAGTAACTTGATTGACTCTAATGTCAGTGCATTGAGCTGAGAGCAATACAGCAATCAATAATGTAAAGGGATCACTGTGGTCGAGCGGGATTGGCGTCTCGGGATAAAGCTCCTCCAGACGATCAACAACATAATCAGCACGCTCTTGCTTGGTCACAACGAAACCTCCACGCGTACATTCATAACTCAAGATACAGTCCAGACACCCTAGAGAGCTCCGTTTCTCTTTATATCGCTACTCACAAGACGGCTATTGAGCTTTCTCTTGCAGTTGTAATACATGTGCCTGCAGTGGTCGTGGCTGACACGCCCCTTCAAAAGTCGCGCACTGCGCTCATAAGACCCCCACTGAATGACTGTAATTTCAGTATGACGAGTGCCCCATTTTTTCATGTAACGCAATGAGGGCTTATAAATATCAATCGTATTGGTGCCTGCAAGCGAAGAACCATAATCATCCACGACATAAATGTGTGGTTGCCCTTTCACCCTGAACTTTGTTCCGAGTGGATACACTGACCAATCCGCCGCCGCACTCCGAACACTACCATACTTAAGCCTACTTCCACTGGCATTGATCATACCATAGGCACCTGGCTCATTCTCCATGTGCGAGTATGATGTGGTGCGGACATATCTTGTCCTGTTTGAATGGCTAGAATAAGTCGGCATCCCATGTTTATCCTTAGGCAAGCCGCTTGCCTTGCTGATTGTTCTTTCCGATGCTACCTCCGGAAGGAAGTTGTCAGGAGTTGATGAACCACCACTCACGATAGACAATGCACGGGTCTTTACCACTGCAACAGATTCAGTAAGGTTGGTGGAACAAGAGCAAAGAGCTCCAAGGGAGATCAACAACAAAATTTTGAGCAAACTAGCGGGGAACATAGTGAGGATTAGGGCAGAATAGTGAGACCAACAGTTGTGATGATCATGCAAACTGGATAGTTAATATATTATTAGTGAAAGATTGGCAAACAAATTTCCGTAACGGGCGCTCCTGCACTACTGTTATTTCACACTCCATAAATGCCAATATTTCAAGTTGTGCCTTCCAAGCTATATGTCATATTGCGTCGCACCCAGCGCACATTCGATCAAATCCGCGCAACAACTGCCTTACCTGATGCAAAAAAAAGTTATCATTATCGGAGCCGGCCCTGGAGGACTCACCAGCGGCATGATGCTAGCCCACCGTGGTTACGACGTCACCATTCTTGAGAAAGCAGCAACGATCGGAGGCCGAAACGCTCCCATTCAGGCTGGCGATTACACCTTTGATACCGGGCCCACCTTCCTGCACCAAAAATTCACCCTCGACGAGGTATTTGGAGAGACGGGTCGCAAGCCAGAGGATTACATGGATTTCGTCAAGCTCGACCCCATGACGACTCTCACGTGGGGCGATGTCTCCATGGAGACCAGCTTCAACCCAGAAACGATGGCTCGCAATATCGAGGCTGCATTCCCTGGTGAATCAGCCAATTATGAGCGCTTCATGGATGACCATGCTGAGAAGCTTCGCACTATTTTCCCCTGCCTGCTAAACTCTTACCACAAGATCAAAAGCTACTTTAAGCCTCACATGCTGAAAGCGCTCCCCTACGTTGCTACGCGCAAATCCGTCATGGACGTGCTCAGCGAATACTTCACCGATGAGCGCCTCAAGCTAGCTTTCACTTTCCAGGCTAAATATCTGGGCATGTCCCCATGGAATTGCCCAGCGCTCTTTAGCATTCTTTCCTACATCGAATATGCTCACGGCATTTACCATGTCCAAGGTGGCCTTTCCAATATCTCGGCAGGCATGGCTAAGGTTTTCGAAGAAGAAAGCGGCAAGCTACAACTCAACACGGAAGTGCAAGAGATCCAGTATACCGGTAAAGAAGCGTCTAGTGTCACACTAGCAAACGGTGAAACCCTCAGCTGCGACAAACTCATCGTCAATGCTGACTACGCCCATGCTCGCTCCACCATTTTCGGCAAGAAAAACGAAAGCAAAGAATCTCTTCTTAAAAAGAAATACTCCTGCTCCACGTTCATGCTCTATCTAGGCCTGGATAAGATCTACCAAGATGAACCACATCATCACGTGCTTTTCGCTAAAGACTACCACCAGAACTTACGTGACATCCAAGACGAGAAGATTGTTTCCGATGACATGTCCATTTACATCAGAAACTCAAGTGTCACAGACCCCACAGTGGCACCTCCGGGTCACTCGCAAATATACGTTCTAGTTCCCACTATTAACACCCGAAACGGAGAATCATGGGAGGAAACTCAACAAGCCTACCGTGACAAAATTCTAGACCGTATCATCGAGAACACAGGCATGAAAGATCTCAAAGAGCACATTGTTGAAGAACGCTGCATCACTCCAAAAGGCTGGGAAGACGGCAACATCTTTATTGGGGCTACTTTCAATCTAGCTCACACCATGGACCAGATGCTCTATCTACGCCCCCAAAACAAACTCAAGGGATTTGAGAACATCTATCTTGTTGGTGGCGGCACTCACCCTGGTAGCGGATTACCCACCATCTACGAGAGTGCTCGCATCTCAGCAAACCTCATTTGCGAATCCTACGGCAAAGATCGTCAACGAATCGACTATGCAACCGACGTGCTGAGCGCAGGCGTGTAATCATTAGAATTCGCAATGAGACGAGCTATTGCATCTGCCTTATTAGCACTCCTGCTCATAGGACAAACCCATAGCAGTGATCAGAAAATCAAATCCAAAGATGAGGCAAACAACAAACTCTATCACCAGTGGCACAGCATCTGCCTGACTGGTGATACAGATCAGATTGATGCCCAAATAAGGCGTTACCAAGCCAGACTTAAAATCAACCCAAACGACCAGCTGGCACAAGTATATCTTGGAAGCGCCTGTGCCTTAAGAGCCAAAGCCAGCTTCTGGGTGTTCACCAAGCTGAAGCACCTCAAAATAGGACAAAAGCACATGGATGATGCTGTTCTAAAGGCACCGACAAAACCACGAGTGCGATTAATACGCGCTATCGCCTCTTACAAAGTGCCCAAAAATTTTGGGCGCCGAAAAATCGCCGTTGCTGACTTCGAAAAACTAGTTCCCATCGCTGCAAATATTCATTCAGACCTAGCAGATAACGAGCGTCAAGTGACCCTCTACTATGCATGGCTCACCTTCAAAGACGAGAAACACCCACAAGCAAACAAGACCAAAAGGCTCTGCCACAAGATTGCGCCAACATCAAAGTACGGCAAACTAACAAAACCATGATTTATCAGCTTAAAAGAGAACAACACATCAACTGCAGCCTTGATGAGGCATGGGCATTTTTCTCAACCCCCAGAAACTTGGACAAGCTGACTCCTGAGTCAGTCGGCTTCAAAATCACTCACTGTAACTCAGAGACCGCTCACGAAGGTCAGATGATTGGCTACAAGGTGAAGGTAGCTCCATTCACTTGGGTTACATGGCTTACCGAAATCACCATAGTCAACGACAAGGAGTCTTTCGTTGATGACCAACGTATTGGCCCCTACAAAGTGTGGCATCACACCCACCGATTCCAAGAACAAGAGAACGGAGTCCTCATGACTGATGATGTCACCTACGTCATGCCTTTTGGCATTCTAGGCGACATTGTGCACGCGCTATTTGTTAAAAACAAACTCCGCCATATTTTCGATGAGCGCAAACGCCTGTGCGAGCAGTATTTCAGCGCAGAAAACGCTTCAGCAAGTTGATCTTGTCTCCATAGGGAGGCATTAGCTCGAACCAATCAGGTCCCCATGTTGGCTTGGTGACTACCGCTCGTTCATAACTAAACGCACGGACACCGGCTTTGCCACGGTAGCGTCCATAACCACTAGCCCCTACTCCACCGAAGGGCATTTCTAGGCTGGATCCCTGTTTCATCGTGTCATTGATACACACACCTCCTGAGCGAACGTCATTCATCAAGCGCTCTTTCATCGCGGCATCCTCACTGAAGATATACAGCGCAAGCGGCGAATCATGCTTCCCGATATGCCTAAGCAAATCTTCATAATCAGTGTAGCTAAGTATCGGCAATAGAGGTCCAAAGATCTCTTCTTGCATCACATCAGAATCCCAATCCACCTCTGGTAAAATCCTCGGAGCCAGACGCAACCGAGCACGATCATCGTCCCCAAATTTGAGTGCTCCGTCTGGTATCAGCTTTTCAAGACGCTTGTAGTGCCGATCATTAATGATGTGAGCCATCTCGTCATTCCACGGGGTTTTCGACAACTTCTCTCTCATCGCATCAACCAGAGCATCTTTAATTTCTGGGGCAACAATGACATAATCTGGGGCGAAGCAAGTCTGTCCACCATTAAAAAACTTACCATTAAGGATCCTCTGCGCAGCAGTATCCACCTTAGCACTGGCATCAACAATGCAAGGGCACTTGCCACCCAGCTCCATAATATTGGGGGTCAGGTTTTTTGCCGCCTTGGCCGCTACGATCTTTCCTATGTGAGTGCTACCTGTAAAAAACACAAAATCAAAAACTCGATCGGTCAGGTCATCGGCAACTTCGCCATCACCAATGACCACAGCTACGTGCTCGGGCGCAAACACCTCCGCTATAATCTTGGCTAAAAGTTGCTCACAAGCAGGCGCCATCTCAGAAGGCTTAAGCACCACGGTATTCCCTGCAGCTACAGCCGCAATCAGAGGACTGAGAGACAACTGCATTGGATAGTTCCATGGTGCAACAATCAGAACCATGCCAAACGGGTCGCGTCGGAGCTGCGACTTACATGGCAGAAAATAAACAGGGCTTTTTACTGCTTTTGTTTTCAGCCATCTTTCGCTCGACTTCCTAATCAATCGTAACTCTTGGAGTAAAAAATAATACTCCGCTAAATACGCTTCCACATTGGGCTTCCCAAGATCTTTCTCTAAGGCTTCGCGCAATGCATCGCGATGATTAATTAAAACCTCTTCGAGCCGGCCAAGAGCAGCTTTTCTGAAGGAAAAACTACGGGTAGCCCCAGAGGAAAAATAAGCTCTTTGCTGCTGCATTAGGGATGTCAAATCCACCGTCTCACTAGCTTGCTTCATCATTGTTTCTGAATGCTGACACTAATCCCGCGACAGCTGTTGACAAGAGGTTATTCCATGGAATGATCCCGTTATGTCAACTTCTCGTGTATCCGTAATCGGCGCAGGCCTCGGAGGTATCTCTGCAGCCATCTCACTCAAGGCAGCCGGTTATGATGTTCAAGTTTTCGAGAAAAACCCTCAGATCGGCGGCAAACTCAATGTCATGGAAAAAGAGGGTTTCACTTTCGATCTCGGCCCTTCCATTTTCACCCTCCCCCAATTCTTTGAGGATCTATTCAAGCGGGCAGGCAAAACCATGTCTGATTACGTAGAACTCGAAGCCGTTACCCCCCATTGGCGTAATTTATTCGAAAACAAACCAACCATCGATCTGTATCAAGAACATGACTTGATGCGTGCAGAGCTGGACAAACTTCCGGGAGATCCGGAAGCTCACTGGCGTGAATTCAAAGACTTCCTCAACTACGGCAGAGAGCAATACGACATTGTTAACGATGGCTACTTCGATAAAGGCCTTGATAACCTCTGGGAATTTATTAGCTACTATAAGACTAAATTGTTAGGTGGTAAAATCGACTACCGCAACACCATGTCAGAATCTATTCATGAGCGCTTCTCTGACCCTCAACTCAGATTGATTTTCGAATACTTCATCAAGTATGTCGGCTCATCCGCATTAGACTCTCCTGGCTACATGAATCTAATGCCTATGAT
>JAQXBQ010000180.1 GCA_029252325.1 Akkermansiaceae bacterium | reverse complement strand
CAATGTCGTGTGATGATTTGCCCTTAAGGATAACATTACGGGTGTAGTCGCGCTCGGAGATGATTCCGATGAGTTCTCCGTTATCGATCACGGGTAAGGCGCCTACATTACACTCGGACATTTTTTCGATAGCATTAAAGACGGTGGCCTCTGGATTGATGGTGCAGATCTTTGAACTTTTGTTAGCTAGAACAGATGTGATGGGGTCGGATACTTCCATAGTGATTGTTTAGTTTGTTAATTTGGGTGAAACAAGGACTCGGGTAAAGTCATTGAGTTGCTGGGTTTGAACGGATAACAGACAGTAGATATCGCAGCGGGGTGGGTGTTTGATAGCTAAATGACTGTACGGATGTTGATAATATAACATGATGCCATTGGTTATAATTTGGGGCAAGGGAAAAGGCGAAAAACAATTACGGGTTGATTAGATGTAAGTTACTACTCAATAGAAGACAGCGCACGCGGGGGGGAGCTTTTGGGCTTCCGATTTGTCTGAATCAGATATATTGATAGATCTATGGGATCTTTATTGGCTCTTTTGACGATCGTGTTCGTATCGCTGCTTATCGTCCGTGTCGGAACCAATGCACTGGTGTTGACGGGAATGTCGTTATCTGCGTCTAGGTTTCAGGCTGCCTCTGCGTTTTTTGGAGTAGGATTCACGACTGCTGAGGCTGAGATGGTCGTAGGGCATAGGGTGCGGCGGCGGATTATTCTTCATTTGATTGTTGCTGGAAACATCGGCTTAACGTCTGCACTAGCCACCTTGATTGTGACTTTCGTCAATAAAGGGGATGAGGGCGCTTCTGCTCTTTTTGCGATTCTGGGTATAGTTCTGCTGAGTATTCTAGTGCTATATATTTTGGCGAGCACGGCATTTATTCGTAGACCGATGGATGCTTTGATGAAGTATTCATTAGAGAGGGCTGGTGTGGTCAGAGCACTTGATTATGAATTGTTACTCAATGTGGAGCACGGATATTGCGTTTCCGATTTTAAGATTGCTGCGGGCCATCAGTTTGAGGGCAAACCGCTTTATGAATCTCGCCCAAACGATCACGGTATTGTCATATTAGGAGTTACCAAGGTTGACGGCTCTTTTGTTGGAACCCCCGGCAAGGAGGAGGTTCTTAAGTCCGGTGACACACTGATGGTATATGGAAGTGAAGAAGCAGTGGACAAAATGGCTCATCCAGAGCAGTAAAGAGTATACGCAATCTCAAAGCGTCTATTACCACGCATATTTTCCATGGCACGAAAGAAAAAAGACGATAAGCCGCCTACGCTTAAAGATGATTTGGTTACCTTGACCAAGGTGAATTTAAATACCTTTGTCGTTATTACTACTTTGTTTGGCTATTTGCTGAGTGCGAAGTATTTCCATGGGGTGTGGCTCTACGATGGCTGGTTATTATTCCATGCGCTGATTGGCACGGCTTGCACTGCATTTGGATCTGCAGCTTTTAATCAGCTGATGGAGATCGAAGAGGATGCTAGGATGAAGCGCACGGCTGATCGGCCATTGCCAGCCAGACGGATGATGCCTGTGAACGCCTTTGGCATTGGGTGGGCTCTCTCTGCATTCGGCATTATTCATCTTGCTTTGAAAGTAAATCCAGCTTCAGCCTATTTGGCGGCGATCGCACTAGGTGTTTATGTTTTTCTATATACACCACTGAAGCGGCGCAGCTCTACTAATACGCTATTGGGTGGGATTCCTGGAGCCATCCCACCCATGATTGGTTGGGCGGCAGTGGCTCAGGCAGGTGATGCAGGAGGAAGCTGGGCGGACGGGCAAAGTTGGTATTTATTCGCTCTTTTATTCCTCTGGCAGATGCCTCATTTCGTCGCCATTAGTTGGCTGGTTCGTGAGCAATATGAAGAGGCTGGCTATGTCATGTGGACTAATGGCGATGTTTCCGGGAAAAAAGCAGCAAGCATAGCGGCAGCATTCACGGTGTTGCTCATTTTACTAGCTCCTCTGGGCTGGTGGCTAGGCTATGCCGATATGAGTTGGTTAGTCGGTGGCTCTGTGGTTGGCATCATCATGTTATGGCTCTGTGGTAAATTTTCTGCGCTAGGAAATCGCAAAGCCGCACAGAAATTATTCCTTTATACGCTGCTTTATCTTCCGCTGGCACTCGGATTACTTGCTATCGGCTGGAAGCAAGGCTAGTGTGCCCGCGAGTCAGCAAAACAGGCTCAAATTTCACCATGGATATGGAACCAGCTGAGAGAAACCCGGCGGAGCTACGCCGCACGGCATTTAAACTAGTAGGCATCATGATAATCGGTGCCGTGGTAGTGTTAACGGCTTATTTTGCCAAATCTAAGCAGAAGACAGAGGCCAATGAGGGGCGCCCCCCGATCACGACCAAAATAAGTCGTAATTTTGCGGCGAAAAATCACGAAGGTAAGCTAGTTGCTACCTATGATCTTGAGGGTAAGGTTTGGTTTGCGGTTCCTGTATGTGTCAACCAGCTTGACGAAAACAAGCATGCTATCGCGATGATGAAAGAAATCGCCGAACACTATGAGGGTAACGATAATTTAAGGTTTGTCGCTGTTTCTATCAACGGTGTTGACCAGGGGGTGAATCCTGAGGATCTCAAGCGCGCAATGGATCAGTTGGGCATCAATGACAGCAGGTGGTGGTTTTTGACTACGGGAGACACCAAGAAACAGAGAGGCTACATCAAAGATCAGCTGAGACTTGGTATTGTATCTGAGCGGCAAGATGAGGATCAAGCGGGCAAGTGGAAATTCCCTTCCCAACTTGCTCTCATTGATCGTGAAATGCACATTCGTCAGCGTTATGATTTTCGTGAGGCGGCTAAGTTTGAGCAGGCTGCGCGTGAATTATTAAAAGAGAAACCTGAGCTTAAAAGCGTTGAGAAATTTAAATCGGCTCTCCATGCCGTTGATGAGCTTAAAAATACGCTCTACACTAATATTGATTTTGTTCTGAGTGAAACCAAAACAGGAAGCAGAGAATGACTGACAAACAAAAAATAACGACGATCTATGTCAGCGCGGCAGCTATTTCCGTGCTGATCATTTTGACCACATTGCTGATTCAAGGAACTCAACTGAAACCACCTCCGCCACCGGAGCCTCAATACTCTGTTGATGAGGTGTCAGGGCCGTTGTTGACTTTGCGAAATGACCTGAGTCTCAAGCATCAAGATGGTCGTGATGTTAAGATTTCCGAGTTGAAAGGTAAGGTTTGGGCTTTTGCTCAGTTTTATGCGACATGTCCTATGTGTGCCAAACGTAATTCACAGGGCTTGAAAGCACTTTACGACAAGTACAAGGATAACCCCGATTTTGTCATTGTATGTATCACAGTGGATCCTGCTACGGATAGTGTAGACCAAATGAAATCATATGCGGAGGCCTTGGGTGCTGATGATGCCAACTGGTGGTTCCTGACTGGTGATGCAGCTGCGCTGACCGATTACATGGTCAGCGAGATGAAGTATCAGCCAATTGTCAAAAGAGATGATCCGGATGCTGCTGCAAGGCTGGGAGCTTTTGAGCACGATATGTCGATCGCAGTTTATGATAGAAATCTATCCATGATCACAAGGCATGATCTATATAACGCCCGCAAAAAAGGTGAGGCGTTTCTGAGAGGTGAGGAGAGCAAGCTACACTACACGGTTCAGTCGTTGCTCAAGAAAAAGTAGCAGGATGAGGGATAGCCACGATTTAAATAATCACCTCAAGCGAGAGCCGAATGCTGCCTTGCTCAAGAAGCTTGTCTTCATTTCGTGGGTTCTCAGTGGTGCCGTGTTTGCGCTCGTTGTGGTAATGGGTAGATACAAGCTCGATATTGGCATGGAGCTACCTTTGCTGCCACCCTTGCATGCCATTCTCAACACCCTGGTAGCTATCAGCCTTTTGGTTGCAGTTGTTGCAGTAAAAAACAAAAATATAACACTGCACAAGCGGGCGATTGGGTTCGCGGTATGTTTTTCCGTATTATTTTTACTCAGTTACGTTACCTACCATGGAACGCAACAGGAGGTAAGACACGGAGGTGAAGGCCTGGAGCGTACGGTTTATTTGATTATTTTGGGCAGCCATATACTGCTCGCAGCACTAAGTTTACCCTTCATTCTCATTACGCTATCCCTTGGCTATACCAATCATTTCGCACGTCACCGAAAAATGGCGCGCTGGGTATTTCCACTGTGGCTGTATGTAGCAGCTACTGGACCGGTTTGTTACCTGATGTTGAGGCCGTATTATTAAGGGCTGCAGAGCGTGAGTATGGGTCATGAATAATGGGCCTTTTCGCGAGATTCCTCAGCCAAGCTAGCGAAATAGTTCTTGAAGTTTGTAGATTCAACCCTAGAGAGCGGGTATGTTATTTCATGCATTGGATCTCCGTAAACGTATTTTAGATGCGGTTGATGATGCGGGCTATAGCGAGGCCACGCCCATTCAGGCGAAAACGATTCCGCCTATCCTGGAGGGGAAAGATCTTATTGGGCTCGCGCAGACGGGAACTGGAAAAACGGCAGCGTTTACCCTGCCATTGCTCTCGGAGTTGTCAGAGAAGACGCATGAGCTAGCAACTCGCGGCACTCGTGTTTTGATTATCGCCCCCACGCGTGAGTTGGTGGCACAGATCAATCAAAGTATTCGCACTTATGGTAAGTATACAAATCTGCGCACGGCGATGGTAATCGGTGGCGCGAGTGAAAGGCACCAGATAGAGAAGCTGCAAAGTGACGTGGATATTGTTATCGCTACTCCCGGACGATTAATGGCGCTGATGGAGGCAGGACATTGTCGTTTTGGTAAACTTACCCATTTAATCTTAGACGAGGCCGACCGCATGTTGGATATGGGTTTCATGCCAGACATCGAGGCCATTACGGCGAACTTACCCAAGCGCCGCCAGAGTTTATTGTTTTCAGCTACTCTACCTCCACAGGTAGAGCGTCTAGCACGAAAGACACTCAAAGACCCTGTCACCATTGAGGTAGGGAGTCGGAGCAATCCAGCAGAGACGGTGGAGCAGTTTCTCTACCCTGTTGAGCAACACCTGAAGGCGGATCTGCTCAAGCACTTGCTCGAAGATCATCAGTTTTTCTCGGTTATCGCTTTTGTAAGAACACGGGAAGCTGCTGATGATTTGTCGAAGGAGCTCAATGGTTCAGGAATTTCTGCGGAAGCAATCCACAGTGACCGTTCACAGAATCACCGCACACGCACCTTGCGTGATTTTAAGGCAAGCAAGATTCGGGTTTTAGTGGCGACTGATATTGCCGCGCGTGGCTTGGATATTCCTGATGTGACGCACGTTATCAATTTTGATTTTCCTCTGCAGAGTGATGATTATATTCACCGCATTGGTCGCACTGGCAGGGCTGGCAATGAAGGCTGCGCTCTTAGTTTTGTATGCTCGGCTGATGATGAACGGTTGAGGAAGCTGGAACGTCATATTGGCAAAACTCTGGCTAAGCGTTTTGCTGAGGGTTTTAACTACAAGGTGCCTGCCCCTGAGCAGCCAAGAAGTAGAAGGCCTCAGCAACGGAAGCCGAAGCGCCACTCGAGTGATCGCTTTGATAAATCAGGGCGTAATCCTGCTCATAAATCAGCAAAGAAGAGTGGTAAGCCAGATTACCGGAAGCGCAAAAAGAGATAATGCAGATACAAAAAAACCCACCCTGCACAAAGCGAGGTGGGTTTGTAAATTTGGATTGATCTACTTCGTTAAGCGCCAACGTTAAAGCGGGCGAAACGGGCAATGCTGACGTTGTCGCCAATTGCTTTGCTCTGTGCGGCGATATGCTGCTTTACGCTTACCTTGTCATCTTTGACAAATGCTTGGTCAATAAGGCAAGACTCAGAAAAGTACTTGTTGATCTTACCGATGAGGATTTTCTCGATGATTTCAGCAGGTTTGCCTTCAGCCTCAAGTTGCTTGCGGTTGATTTCATTCTCCTCCTCGATCGTGGAGGCGTCGATGTCATCACGAGTGAGGCCTGCAGGATTGAGTGCTGCAATGTGTAAGCAGATGTCACGGGCAAGCTCTTTGAAGGTATCGCTGTTCTTGGTTTCAGCATTTTCAGCACTGAGTTCGAGAAGAACACCAACCTTGCCACCCATGTGGATGTAGCTGGATACGGCGCCGTTGCCTTCCGCGTTGTAACGGGTGATGCGCTTCACCTTGATCACTTCACCAAGCTCAGAGAACTTCGCGCCGAGAGCATCTTGGATAGTGCCGTCGCCATAGGAGATTCCTGCAGCAGCTTCTGCGTCAGCAGCATCAGATTGGGCGATCGTTTTGGTGAGGTCATTCACAAAAGTTCCAAAGTCTTCGTTTTTAGCAACAAAGTCAGTTTCACAGTTGATCTCGACGAGTACACCACTCTCAGCGGTGTCAGATACGTGAGCAGCGATGAGGCCTTCTGAAGTCTCACGATCAGAGCGACCGGCAGACTTGACGATTCCTTTTTCGCGAAGAAGTTTGACGGCAGCGTCCATGTCACCTTCAGTTTCGGTGAGGGCTTTTTTACAAGCCATCATACCAGCGTTGGTGATTTTGCGGAGCTCTTGAACAGCAGATGCGGTAATAGCCATGTTAGTGGGTAATTTGAGTTCGTTTTGTGCGTGATTGATATCAGTCTTTTGCGACAGCGATAGAGTCGACAAGGTTCTGAAGTAGGAGACGGATAGAGCGCGTTGCGTCGTCGTTGCCGGGAACAGGATAGTCGATGACAGTTGGGTCTGCATTGGTATCAACAATCGCAATCACAGGAATGTTAAGGCGACGTGCTTCTGCAACAGCGATGGTTTCGCGTGCGGAGTCAACGATGACCATGGCAGCAGGAAGCTTCTCCATGTCACGAATACCGCGAAGGTTGCGCAGTAGTTTTTCGCGCTCACGTCCAAGAGCTGAGAGTTCTTTTTTGGACATCTTTTTGAAGTCAGGAGACTTTTCGATGTCTTCAAGATACTTGAGGCGTTCTACGGAACGACGAATTGTTGCGAGGTTGGTGAGTGTTCCACCGAGCCAACGGTGATTGACGTAGTATTGCCCGATAGCTTCTGCTGCTTCGGCTACTGAATCTTGTGCTTGGCGTTTGCAACCAACAAAGAGGATTTTCTCTCCCTTTTTGGCGAGTTCACCTAGGAAATCAGAGGCTTTATCGAGGCACTTTACTGTTTCCTCGAGGTTGATGATGTAGATCCCGCCTTTGTCCTTCATCAGGAAAGGCTTCATTTTCGGGTTCCATTTGCGGGTCTGGTGTCCGTAGTGAACTCCAGCGTCTACCATTTCGTTAATCAATTCGTTGATCATTTTTTTATTGGGTGTCCTTCCTTGAATCAGGAGGGCTCTGGTGTTTTGGGAAATCCGCCGCGCTTAATGTTAAGTCCTTCAATTTCCCGTAGTTGTAGCGGCGGCGTAACGAAGGTTGGGGGGTCGTAGGGGATTGACCCTACTTTGACAAGGTAATTTTGACCTTTGCTGGCAAAAAAAGTGACCCAGAACCGCAACGAATAAAGGTCATACGGAATACTTAAATAATGAGGCCTCGCATTGCTTACTCCAAACTGCAGGGCACAAGAATCCCGTCCTTCATCCCATGAATTTTCTTTTTGTCTGCAGGGACGATGGTGGCCAGACAACCACCAAAGCTGGTTTTTCCGGAGTGATCGGTAAAGAAGTATGGGCAGAGGCGCGCCCGACCTTTCATGATGCGCTCTTCCCCAGTGTCGGGATCAAAGTAAGGATGCTCGATGATTTTCCCAGCGTGGTATTGCTGCATCATGCGGGGTTGGTCATTAAATGCCGCGGTTGCCTTGCTAATGTGGTCGCTCCACTCGGCGCCAGGTAGGTCATGGCCGATGTAGACGCCGCGAGAGCCCCAAGCGAGTTCGGAGAAGCCGCTTATTTTCAATACCAGTCGGCGCTCTTTCTGGCTGAAACCGGCAACTTCCTCCCACGAGTGCACCCCGAGGCGGGGCAGGGCTCCGTGTGGTGGCAGGGGCGTAGGGTCTACGACCCAGCCAAAGGGTACAATTTCGCGTAGGCGTTGGAGGTGGTTGCTGCGGAGCTCTTTCTCCCAGATACCGCGGAGGGAAGGTGACCAGAGTAGGGCAAGCCAGAGTTTTTCTTCAAGGTGAGGCTTGCAGGGGGAAGTGAGATTAGGTGAAGCTGCCAGTTTTTTGATCGGCGGGATATTTTCCCAGTCGAACCACTCAAAAAAGCGGTAAGCGGGGCTATCGCAACCGTCATCAGCCTCAGCGTGCCGAGCTTGGATATTATTGCATTGTTGGGCAAGCCACTCCATCTCGGGTCGGTAGTCTGCAGACTCTTCACTGACAAGAATGCGGCCGCCTTCATCGGGAAATAGGCTTTGAAAGCCATCGCGGATACCACTTGCGCCACCCAGAACGTCGAAGCCGTGGTCGCTATAGAATTGTGATAGCCACAAGGTGATACCCATACCGCCTGGCACAGAGTCGAGCTCAGTGAGGGCGAAACTACTTTGTTGATCGTCGCCATCCTTACTGGTCAGAATCAGATCTGGTCGGATTACGCGTGGCATTTTGTCGCGCAGGGTCGGGGAGCGCTGCGCATCGATGAGCCATTGGGGTTTGCCGGCATCGAGGGTCTGGTGGATCCAGCTTGGGAGTGTGCCTTTGACACTACGTTGGTAGAGCGAGTCAGAAGCTTTTTGAAACTGAGCCAGCGGGTGACCGAGTTGGGTGAGCACCTTCGCCGTTTTCTTGTCAAGTGCGAGCGGCTTGGGTGAAAATAGCCAGCCACCATCGTGCCTGAGCTTTGACTCAGGCAGTGCAGCAATAATGTTCTCTAGTTTCAAATTTTCAGTCTGAATTTGTTTGTGGTATCTGGGCTCAACCCGAACGATAAACGGCTAATGATGTTCGATAGGGAAGACCTTGAGATTATTGGCATCCCACTTGCACATTGCCAAGTATACAGTGATGCATCATCACGAAATATTACTTGCACATTGAGGACTAGCAGACTTGTCAGCGTCGGTGTGCGAGCTAGTATCTTTCCTAATGGATAACTGCGACACAACAGCCTGCCAATCTGCCCGTGAAATCTTCAAAGAATTGGAGGAGATTTATGATGAGCATAACCTTTACTTTCAAACCATTGGTTCGGTCCTTGAGGCGGCCAATGCATTAGAGGTTCCCCAGCGGCTGAAACTCATGCTGACGCAGCCAAAGAACGAGATTATGGTGCACTGCCCGGTGGAAATGGACGATGGCACATGGCAGCTACTCAAAGCCTACCGCGTGCAGCATAACAATGTGCTTGGGCCCTACAAAGGAGGCATCCGCTATCACCCTGAGGTTAAACTCGATGAAGTCAAAACTCTTGCGCTCCTCATGACGATGAAGTGCGCCTTGGCGCGCCTACCCTTTGGTGGAGCTAAAGGGGCACTGCGTATTGATCCGCGCGAATTTAGCAAGGATGAGCTGATGCGCGTCACCCGACGCATGACTTCTGCTCTGGGCGATAATATTGGACCTGATTATGATATCCCAGCTCCAGACGTTGGAACTAACGCTCAAGTGATGGCATGGATGGCTGATACTTATATCAATTTTGCTGAATCATCGAGCAAGGTCACTGCCCGGGGGGTTGTTACCGGCAAGCCTCTTGAATTTGGTGGCTCAGCGGGGCGCGAAAAGGCAACAGGTCAAGGTCTTGTTTACGTGCTCGACGCATTACTCCCTGGCATGGGCATTGAGCTAGATAAGGTTTCCTGTAGTCTCATTGGCTACGGCAACGTCGGCTCCTGGACCGCACGCCTTCTGCAAGAGCGAGGCACGACACTCAAAGCGGTGATGGATCATACTGGGGCGATTCTTAATACTAACGGCATCGATGCCGAAGCACTGGCAGCACACGTTGAGGCGACAGGAGGAGTCAAGGAGTTCCCTGACGCGGAGGCAGTGGATGAGGCCACATTTTATTCTACTCCGGTCGACCTCTTTATCCCAGCGGCCCTTGAGCAGATGGTCGATCTTGAACACGCTAAGCGGATTCAATGCAAAGTGTTGGTCGAAGGTGCAAATGCTCCCACTACGCCACTAGCCGAACGCTATCTACTGGATAGGGGTGTCGAGGTTCTTCCTGCTATCTTGTGCAACGCAGGTGGCGTTACTGTCAGTTATTTTGAGTGGAAGCAGAACCGGCAATCTGAAACGTGGGACGAGGAAGTCGTCGACAAAATGCTCAAGACAACCATGACTCGATCAGCTGAACGTGTGCTCAAAATGTCCGAGCGATTAGGCTGCAATATGCGCATCGCTTCCTATGCGTCCGCTATTGAGCACATTGATAACGTCTACGAGCTACGCGGGGTATTTCCTTAATTTGTATAACCTGTCGGCAGCGCTTCCCCCCGCATACCTTACTACCACCTTCATGAATCGACTCTCGCAAGAAGAGAATCTTTTGTCTTCAGTCAGCTATAATAAAAAAACTACTTAATAGATTGATTATTTATAATAACATAAGTATAAAAGTTGAATGTTCCACTCAACTAAACTAACACTAGCTCTTGCTATTGCTATTGCAGGTAGCTGTTCCCTTAACTTACTTATGGCTGAGCCAGCAAGTGACAAAATTTTTTCGGAATCCTTTATATTGGATACCAATCTTGAATACTCCAAAGAGATGCTGTCCGCTCAGCGAACAGTGGTTAACAAAGTACCTTATCTTTTGGAGTCCTATGAGAGCGGACTTCTTGAACCAGGCAAGATATACCTCTCTGGTCATGCGATTTACTCCCAGTATTATGAGCGAACTGATACCGCTGGAAAATTCCCAATTCTTGGCCGCTTCCCCAATCAGCATACATCGGGAACCAGTGCGGATGAAAGCATTTTGGATATGGCTGACGTATCCCTGACTTATGCTGCCAACGATTGGGTTTCAGTATTCGTTCACGGTATCTACACAGATCTACAATTTCCAACTCAGGAAGAGGCTCAAATTCGTGAGGCTTTCATTACTTTTGGAAACCTCGCCGAATCCCCGTGGTACCTTTCGGTCGGCCGCATGACCGCCAACTTCGGGCATCAAGGCTCATACAACCCAGTAACACATTCGGTAAATAATCATTTCTTTCGTATCGATACCGATGATGCCGCAGTTGAGCTCGGTTATATAGGTGAAGACTGGCGCTTTGCTTTCACGGCTCTGAATGGTGGTCGCCAGCTGCGTGTGGCAGACAACCCCAACAATAGTTTTGGCAGCAACTTCGCAATCAGCACTCAATATGACACGGAGCTAGCCGGTTGGGATGTTTCAGTTGGTGGAGGTTACCTCTACTCTAGTATTTACGATAGTGACAGCGCCAACCATCCCGGCGTCGCCCCCGACCCTCTGACAACCCGAGAGCGCAATGGTTTACTTAATACTTGGGTTGAAGCCAAAAAGGGACCGTATTCAATTATGGCAGAATACACCCAAACAGAACGAGATTGGCCAGCAACTGCTCCAGCACCTGCTCCCCCTACGTTCAGAGTTTCAAAAGGCGCTGCTGTGCAAGGTCTTACTCTGCAAGCTGCTTATGATACTGAAATCCTCTCCAAAGACACCCGTTTTTCACTCGTATACGGCAAAGGAATTCTGGGTAACGACGGTGATGAATGGGAGTCGCTCCAGCAACTTGCAGCCGGTGTTGAAACTTATCTCACAGACAACTTTGCGGTAAGCTTGGAGTATGTCTACAATCGCAGTTTCATCCCCCTCATAAAGCTTGATCGCACGGCGATTAGGGATGTGGATACTGAAACCTTCATCATCAGTGGAACATTGTTCTTCTAGGTTGATTTGTTTATTTAGCCCGTCAGCTTATCAGTTGACGGGCTTTTTATTTCTTCAACTAGAGCATCGCCCAACATCGTAATACATATTAAGCCCCGTCGATTTGAAAGATAATGTCAACGAGTAACTTGATACATCCTCAGAAAGTCCATGTATGTATGGGCATAAAGACAAATACCTTACACTTAATATAGCGTAAGTTTTTTTGCATAAGACCTATTGACCTGTCTAGCTGTCGAGGAAGTTTTCGAGCATTTTCATGCCGTCCTCGGTGAGAATGGACTCAGGATGGAACTGCACTCCGTGTATGGGAAGATCCTTGTGCATGATGCCCATAATGGTTCCGTTCTTTGTTTCTGCAGTGATGTCTAGACAGTCTGGCAGAGTGTCGCGCTTGACGATGAGAGAATGATAGCGAGTAGCGGTAATCGGGCTAGGAAGTCCTGCAAAGATGCTTTTGCTGGTGTGGAAAACAGGTGAAGTTTTACCATGCATCAGGTGATCTGCGCGCACCACCTCACCTCCAAAAACCTGGCCAATGGACTGGTGACCGAGACAAACCCCAAGGATGGGAATGGGTTGCTTAGCGTCTTTGCCAAACTCACGGATGACATCACAGCTGATGCCAGCTTCGTTGGGCGTGCAGGGGCCAGGTGAGATACAAATACGCTCGGGGGCGAGCTCGCGAATTTCATCAATACTCATGGCGTCATTGCGCACGACCTTCATCTCGGCACCAAGTTCGCCGAAATATTGGACGAGGTTGTAGGTGAAGGAGTCGTAGTTGTCGATGACGAGTAGCATGGAGAATTTGGAATTTGGAAGGTGAAATTTGGAATTACTCCACGTGGGCGATGGTTTTAGCTAACACGATGGCGCGCAGGATGGCCATGGATTTATTGACGGTTTCTTCGTATTCGTAGGTGGGATTACTATCGGCTACAACGCCGGCCCCAGCCTGAACGTAGGCCTTGCCGTCTTTGAGTAAGCAGGTGCGTAGGGTGATGCATGAGTCGTGACCACCGTCCCAGCCAAAATATCCAACTGCACCTGCGTAGCTGCAACGTTTGCTTTTTTCTAGTTCGTTAATAATCTGCATGGCGCGTATTTTGGGCGCTCCACTGACGGTACCTGCAGGGAAGGTAGCACGGAGAACGTCATAGGCGCTGTGATCGTCATCGAGGTCACCGTGGACATTGGAGACAATATGCATGACATGGCTATAGCGCTCCACGATCATGAAATCATCTACGGTGACACTGCCGTGTTTGGAAATCCTGCCGACATCATTGCGAGCAAGGTCGACGAGCATGAGATGTTCTGCGCATTCTTTCTGGTCTGCTAACAGGTCGGCTGCCAGAGCGTCGTCTTCTTCGGGTGTTTTGCCTCTCCAGCGTGTGCCGGCAATCGGGCGAATATCGATACGGCCATTGATCGCCCTGACATGAACTTCAGGTGAGCTACCGACTAAGGCGAAGTCGTTCAGCTGCAGGATAAACATGTAGGGAGACGGGTTGACGTGGCGCAGGGCGCGGTAGAGGTCGACCGGGCTGCCGGCGAAATCGGTTTCGAAACGCTGACTGGGGACAATTTGAAAAGCGTCTCCAGCGGCGATATACTCCTTAGCCTTTACCACCATGCCCTCATATTCTTGTTGGGTGGTATTGCTGCGGGCTTGCGGTGTATCATACTCTGCCAAGCCATTGAGCGGTGGAATGTGGAGCTCGGTGTCGAGTTTGCTGAGCATGCCCTCAATGCGTGCACAGGCGTCCTGGTAGGATGCGTCAGGCGTCGGGTGTTCATCGACAAAGGCATTGGCCACGATGAAAAGCCGACGTAGACGATGGTCGAAAACCAATACCGTGTCAGCGATGATGAATAGTGCATCGGGAAGACCGAGCTCGTCTCCAGCAGGTTCTCCGATGCTAGGCTCAAATTCTCTGACAGCATCGTAAGAGAGATAACCTACAGCGCCACCGTAGAATGGTGGGGGGTTATCTTGAGTCGAGGGATGGTATACGGCCATCAGCTCCTCGAGTTCTGCGAGCACGTCCTTTTTTGCTGTCCAGGTGCGTGACTCGCCAGCCTCAGTGAAGGTGATTTCATTACCGACGGCTTGGATGACGGCGCGCGGGTTACTGCCGAGGAGGGAATAGCGACCACTGTCGCCACTGCTCTCGGCACTTTCAAAGAGGAAGGCCTCACCGCCATCACTGCTGATCTTGATATAAGCCGAGAGGGGGGTTTCGAAATCCGCGGCTAATTGCGCGTATACAGGCACGACATTGCCTTTCGCTGCGAGGTCGCAGAAATCATCAGGTGAAGGATTGACGGGAGTGGTGTTCAACGTGGCAGAGCATGGCGGCAAATTACGTTCGCGCAATTCGAAAAAAGTGAAAAGACAGGATCAGAGTTCGATGAACTGAAATCGATAGATGAGAGAGGGTCGGCAGAGTGTTTTGTTATGCGCCTGAGCTATGTGCTTGGCACACGGCATAAGCCTAGGTAATTTATCGCCATGAAGCGCAACACCACCATCGCATTGGCTGCAGTTTTACTTTTGATACTGGGGACTGGAGGATGGATTGTCGCTTACAAAGGATATAAAAAATATCAAGCGAGGCAGAATCAAGAATTTAGATATGAAGGAACGATGGGTAAACCTGCCCAAGGATTTCAACTGGATGCCTTCAAACGGCATTTGCTCAGAGACGATGCTATAGAGCATGTGATCGTGGAGCAAAAATTAGTGGATGCATGGGGGCTTGATGACTTAGAGGCAGCAAAGATACGCATGCGGTCAAAATCTGATGTTAATCTTGTGAATGCTGAGCTCAAAGTGAGCTACCAAGATAAAAACAAACAAATTGCTCACGATATATTGAAAGCTATTGTTCAACGATACTACGAGCAGCTTCAAGCAGCTGAGAAGGATCAATAATAAGGCTCGTTTTGTATGTAATGATTCAGCAGCGCTAATTGCTGGTCAGTGGGCCTAGCTTACAGTTTTTAATATTTCGTTGGCGCTGTAGCGTACTTTGGCAAGTTCAGCATACTTGTCATCACTGGAACGGTAGCCCATCGCGCACGCAACTGTGGTAGAGAAGCCGCTATTTTCTAAACCAAGTATACGGTCATACTCGGCGGGAATAATGCCTTCCATGGGACATGCATCGAGGTTTAACACAGCTGCGCTCATCATCAGTTGACCAAGGGCTATGTATACTTGGTTTTTTGCCCATGCCAGAGTCTTTTCGCGATCCATATTACCAAAAAACCCATTCATCATTCCGGCATATCCTTCGAGGCTTTCACGAGAGACACCACGCATGCTGGCAAGCTGATCAAGCCATTTATCGATATCCTCTTGATTCATACCATCTCTGGCGCAGAGTATGACTAAATGCGAACAATCAGTGACTTGGCGCTGATGCCACGAGTGCTCGAGCAAATCTTGCTTGGTCTTTTGGCAGGTGATGGTGATGAATTGCCACGGCTGAAGTCCGAATGATGAGGGGGTGAGTACCATGCTTTCTTCAAGAGAACTCCAAATATTCGGAGAAATCTTTTTTTCGTTATCGAAAACTTTAGTGGCGTAGCGCCACTGTAGGCTGGATGTAAGTTCTTGAGGTGTCATGATCT
>JAQXBQ010000178.1 GCA_029252325.1 Akkermansiaceae bacterium | reverse complement strand
ATCATCCAAATGCTGCACGAGGCCTGGGAGCTTGCCTCCTTACTGAGGAAAAAGCGCTTCGCCAACGGCGCACTCGATCTGGACATGGCAGAGGTCAGCGTAGTGCTAGACGATAAGGGTAAGCCAACTGGAATCGAAAAACACGAATACAATGAAAGCCACCAGCTCATTGAGGAATTCATGCTGGTCGCCAATGAGTCCACCGCCAAGCTTCTAAAAAACCGATCACAGACTACCGTCTACCGTATTCACGAAGACCCGGATCCGGATAGGCTCAACGAATATGCCGAGCTCGCTCGCCTGCATGGCTACAAACCCGGAGATCTAACAAACAAGAAACACATTCAGCAACTTCTTGATTCGGCAAAAGGCAAAATTGAGGAACACGCGATCAAGATTGGCCTGCTTAAATCCCTCAAACGTGCCGCCTATTTCCAAGATCCACTCGGGCACTATGGGCTCTCTAAGGCGGACTACTGCCACTTCACCTCACCGATTCGGCGCTACGCTGATCTCATTGTTCACCGTGGTTTACAATCCCACCTCGGCAATCCCCCAAAAGCGATCGACCGTGTTCCCTCTCCTGGTGAGGCCGCTCAGATTGCACAACATATCTCCGAGACCGAGCGAACCTCGGCTGAAGCTGAGAACGAGTCACGCCGCCTAAAAATGCTGCAGTATCTCCACATGTGCTCACTAGAGGAAGATCCTCCGGTGTTTAATTGCGTCGTTACAGACGTGCGCCACTTCGGCCTCTTTGTAGAAGCCATTGACATCATGACCAAAGGTCTAATCAAGAGTGAAGACTTCCCTCACTGTCGACAAGGTGGAGAGTGGCGCTTCGAAGCCAACCTGCTTCGCTTTTCAGGACCTAAAGGAAGCATGCTCACCATTGGCCAGCAGCACCGCTGTCATATTGCCAATGTCGATATGGAGCGCCAAATGGTCGACTTCAGATTTGCTGACCAGTAACAAGCTAGCTTGCGCCAATGACAGGCTGAGCTGCAATCAGACCTACTCAGCTCTCCTTCTCAGCTGCCTCTGATTGCACAGTAACTCGCTCTTTTTTGTGGCGGCTGTTAGCCACCACTCCACCACCACCGCTAAAGGGCGCCTGATAGCGTCTGCGCCATGCCGTGTCTGGAAAATGGTAAACGGCAGGGCACTTCTTTTTCTGCCTACCAGTGAAGAAATAATAAGCTACAGCTGCAAGAACGACGACAAGGCCGATGAGTCCAACCATAATGATTCTCTTCCACTTCTCTTTACTAATCCACTCCCCTCTGAGCTCGTTTTGTTTTTCAACAACGGCATCAACGCTTAAATCTCTCGCGTTGTGCATAAAACGCAATACCTCGGCACACTCGCTCCAGGCTGCCATGACACGGTCTTTTTCATTCATCTCTCGCCGTGCACGTTTTGAAGCCTCAGCCACTGCCCGATTCACCCTAGCGGGATCCAAGCCCAATCCAGCAGCCTGCACATGAAAGCCTGACGGATCCCCAGGCACGTAGAAAATCACACACCAAACAGGAGCACGAGACCATGTTTCACCGAGTGTGCGAGCGTAGGTTTTGGCACCTTGCACCGGCTGTTTTGCACGGGTAACAATATAGATGTCGATTTCGTGATCCCTCAGCTCACGTGCTAGCTCATTTTGAATGCGATCTTCCTCGTCTGGACTTAACCACTTAGCTGGATCAAAAATATGGCTTGGCGGACGTTGTGGAATCACCGAGTCATCCACATCAAACCCTATATCTTGCGCTTGAGCTACGGTGGCCAACATGAAACAAGCGGCAACGATCGTAAGCCTATCTAAGAATTTCAAACGCATCTTTAATTATGTTTCACACTTTGCATTACCTCCTGCGCGGACTTACGCAGGAGCTGAACGGCATCCTTGACAAAACCCTTCAAGGACAAGCGGTAATCACGGGCAATCATATCTGGCACCATCATCTTCAGCGCCTCCTGCCAATCAGCATCATCCATGAACGCCTCGATCGCATATCCCGGCGTCAGCGACAGCAATCCACGCTTCACATCAATGAGCAACAGAATCGTCCATGATCGCTGGTCACTATTTTGCCCATCTTCCAAACGGCAGGCATTCATCATCCAGAAACCAAACTCTGAGAGACTGATAGGATCATCAAGCTCAACTGTGCAGATAGACAAGCTAACCTGGGGGAATTGCTTGGTGAGCCGATCGATGATTTGATCAATCTCTTGCCTTACTGGAGCACCAAAGACCTTTGCGTTGTCCATCCAACGCTGCATAACCGGCGGATCAAACTGAAATTGTTCGACCGAGCGATGAGCATCAAATTGGCAGTTAGGACATTGATCAGCATGCTCCTTGAAGCGAACCAAGCATGACGGGCAAACCACCGTAGCACGCTTGAACATCCTCGCTGGGAAGACCTTCTTTTTCTCACGGGGAGCTTTGTTATCCTGATCAGTCACATTAAAAAATCACTCGCTTCTATTCTTCATTAGAACCAGCTTCAGAGTCTTCAGCCTCAGGCTTCTTGACTCCTTTTTTTGCCGCCTTCTTTGCAGTCTTATTCGCAGTCTTATTCGCAGTCTTCTTTGCTGATTTTTTGGTAGCTTTTTTTGCTGCAGGCTTTTGCTCAGTCACCTTATTTTCATCAGCGCCCGGCTTTGGTGTCTCTTTCTTGGTCTTTACTTGCTCTGGCTCCTGCTTACTGCTCTGCTCTTTAGCAGCGTAAATTTTGCCATCAGACAGCAATAGCACCAAGCCTTCGTTAATAAGCCAGTGAAGATCGTGATACCAGGTATGACGTGTTGCCTCATCAGCATCTGCAGGAAGGCAGTCCTTCCATAACTCATCGATGTTTGCTCCCGGATGACCTAGCACCCACTGGAACATCGTTGTCGGACGATCCGCCATGATGAGATCCTTTGACGCATGACGTGGTCTAGCAGGCCCACAATGCAAGCGCTTTTTCCATTTGTAGACGGCAAGATGGCGTCCACTCATTTGCCGGCATAGAATAGATGCTAAATTTCCAGGATAGCGCTTCTCTTCCGCGACTGTGTTCTTGAGCAAGGTCATCAAACCCGGGCTAATCATCTTCGGTGGTATATTAGCCAACGCAGAGACGCTCTTGCCCTGATAAAATTCTTTTTCAAAGCCATGTTCTAGGAAGTGCTGCTCAACCTCACGATAATTGGCGAGAGCTTGGCCTTCATCTTTCACCTCTGACTCTGCATCTAGTTTTGATTCCGGATCTGGCTCTACATCAGGCTGAGCCTCCACATCAGCAGCAGGCTGCTCATCAGACGGGGTGACAGCATCATGTTCGACAACCTCTTTCTCTTGGCTAGCAACCTCTGCCTTCACCTCTACCACCTGCTCGGCTTGAGGAGCTTCCGATTGTTCGACTTTATTATGCTGATCCGTTTCCTGCTCGGCTTCTTTTTGTTTAGCGTCAGCTTCAGCGTTAGCCTCAGCGCCTGCCTCAACAGCTTGTTCATCGGGTTGCTCAGCCTTCGGTCGCCAACGCTTTTGCTGGCACATTGAGTCCAACCATTGCTGCACAGCTTCTTCTCCGTGCTCCATGATCACCTTACTTTTGTAGCGCTCGATTGGCATGGACGAAAACCGCTCACGATGCAAATCGATCAACGCTTGCTGGTAGCCATGGTGGTTAGGTGGCCCAATGAGCTTTTTACTCAAGCCACATCGCGCCACAGACTGAAAGTTACCACTGGGAGGATCTACCTTGGTGATCTCTTCCTCGTAGTATTTGTTGATTAATTCGGACGAGACGAAATGCGCCATGCATTCTTTTTGATTCTGCCACACGGAGTGATCCGTCTCACTACGGAATAGCCCTTGCTCAGCACTCTCGAAAATAACATGAAATCGATCCAGTGAACCCAACACTAACCAAGCCAGGTCAAAAACAGAGTGCGTGCGCCCTGTTGCAGAAATCTGCTTCGCCATTGCATCGAGTCCGTCTTCGATAGGCATAATGCGAGCCTTCACTCCCTCCGGAGCCTCCACCACGTGCTTTTGTTCACGCCCCCCTTTTGGGTAGTCGTTTCGGCCACGTCCTCTTGGCGGGCCACCACGCCTGTCGCGATCACCTCCACCGTGACGATGTTGCTTTCCCTCTGTTCGGCCCCGATCTCGGCCCCGGCCCCTGCTATCGTTCCGATCATGCCTTTCTAGATCTCTTCCCTTCGGTGAGCTGGATGGCTTGGACCCTGAACTCGCATGTGATTTCCCTTTGGCAGGACCACGACTTTTCTTACCTTGGTCAGC
The DNA here is from genome assembly GCA_029252325.1 of Akkermansiaceae bacterium. Taxonomy (GTDB): domain Bacteria; phylum Verrucomicrobiota; class Verrucomicrobiia; order Verrucomicrobiales; family Akkermansiaceae; genus Oceaniferula. The sequence goes on along the minus strand of JAQXBQ010000178.1, from coordinate 4,950 downwards.
TTTCGCCCATGCTGGGCCAAAGTCTAAGGCACTCAGGTCTGGCGCTTGCTCACTTTTGTCTGATGACGATCCTTTATCACTCATGATCTTGCTCTTACTCTTGCATGATCCCCCCTCGAACGGAAGCATTCATATTAAGAAGTTTAATGGTTTTCTGCCCCGCGTTTTCGTGCGTGGCCAATACATTTTTTGCCTGTCGGCACATTCTACTCACCTGCTCACCACCGGCTAACAGTTCATTGATACGATGGCCAAGCTCATCAGCTGATTTCAGCGTGATGACTCCTCCGGCATCCTGCAGCATGCTTACCAAGGGCTCGAAGTTCTGCATATGAGGCCCCGTGATCACGGGAACCTCAGCAGCAATTGCCTCGGCTGGATTCTGGCCGCCTCGCGCCAACCAACTTTTACCAATCACCACCACATCAGCATGCGCTGTCCAATCACAAAGCTCACCAGTGGTGTCAATGACCAAGCATGCCTTGGCGATATCTTTGGGCACGCGATATTGGCTACTCAATATAACATCAATGCCAGAAGACTGCAGATCTGCCACCACTTGGGCCCTTCTCTCCGCATGACGAGGCACAAGGACAAGCAAGGCCTCAACCGATGATGATTGTGCAGCATCCGCTAATAATTTCTCTTCTCCATCATGACTACTGGCCAATAAAACCACTTTTCTAGCCCTGTCTACATCGACACCAAAGTCAGCAAGTATGGATTGAAACGCATTACGCTTTTGAGGAGGGGTTCCTCCTGCAGGATCAAACTTCACGCTACCCGTCACATGGATACGAGACCGATTGATGCCCAAAGCGGCAAAACGCTCTGCATCGATCTCGTTTTGCACACATACTAAGCTCACCATCTCAAACAATGGCTCGACGAGAGCCTCAAATTTCTTGAAGCGCAACTCTGAACGCTTTGACAAACGCGCATTGACCATTGCCACTGGGATTTCCATCTGCCGTGCTACGTTGACAAAGTTAGGCCAAAGCTCTGCCTCAATGAGCACTATCTGCCTTGGTCGAAAACGCTTCAATACCGCAGTAACTATGGTGTTAAAATCAAGCGGGCTGTATATCACCCTGACTTCCGAGGGCGCATTAACTAGAGCTACTTCGTGCCCTGTGGAGGTCGTTGCAGCAAGCACGAGTTTCAAATCGGGCTCAACAACTAACCATTGCTTAATCAGCTTGAGAGCAATGAACACCTCTCCCACAGATACTGCGTGAATATAAACTCCCTGACGCGGCTCCTCCGACGCCTCTGCACTAAAGCTGCCAAAACGCTCCAACAAACCTGTACCGTATCCCCCACGCTTGCACATTTTCAACAACCACGCAGGAAACGCCACGATGAAAAACACCGGTAGCAATAGGTTGTAAATAAGGAGAACTAAGGAGCGAGACATCTGGAAACAGCTTAGCGAGTTGATTGCCGTTGGTAAAAGAGAATTCCACAGCCACCGTAACTCCTTTGGTCGAGCAATTCCCAACCATCATAAAGCCCTCGTTTGTTAGCACTCGAGTCCTCGAGCACAAGCAACGCATCTTCTGCCATACATGAACCCAAATGCTCATCGACTAACAACTTCTCAATGTAATCCACATCGCCAGATTTTTTTGTGTAAGGTGGATCGGCAAAAATCAGATCATAATCACCTCCTCCTTGAAGAGCTCGGAATACATCTCTGGCGTTCACCCGTCCTCCAGCGAGCTGCAGGCTCTTTAAATTCTTAGCGATCACCTGCTGCGACTCTTTACTACTGTCGACAAACACACAACTCTTAGCCCCACGACTCAAGCATTCCAGCCCGAGTGCTCCTGACCCAGCAAAAAGATCCATCACTCGAGCACCTCTGACACGATCAGCCAATATGGAGAATAAGGCCTCACGAAGTCGGTCTGTGCTTGGCCGAGCCACTGATCCCGGAACACGAATCTGGCGTCTGCCAGCACTACCACTTATGATTCTCATGATACTTCTTTAATTTCTATTCAGGGGCTGGAGATGGCTCAGACTCGGCGGACTTGGCTTGTTCAGATTCAGCCTTAATATTGACGGCCTCCTCACTACCAATTTCTCCAGGATCAGCTTGTTCAGATTGAGGTGTATCTACAGGAACTTTCGGGGAGATTTTATTTACACCTGGATTCAAAATAAGTTGTAATAAATGACTTAGTGGAAGCCTTGCATGCTGAGGGCCTACATCAATCAAAGGACTGAGAACATTGCCGCTGATGATCAAGTCCCTTACTTTTCGATCTGGGGTATACATGTCATACCACCACCGAGTTTCAACCATCCCTGCTCGACTTAGGCTTTTCTCCATGATCTCGGCCACCTCAGGGGAAGCTACCAAGCGAGTTACACATACAACACCACCACGCATCGATAGACGACCATTGCCTAACATCGAGAAATCTTCCCCAAGCATTTTGAATCCTAGCCAATGCAGCTTACCCCCGTGTAGTATGATGGGCACAAAAACGGTATCAAAGGTGACACGGGGTCGCCCCTCTCCAGCTTGCACCGTGACCCCCTCACCGACTAAAACCCCATCCGCTTTCCATCCTAACGGCTGAGTCAATAAACCAAGCAGCCTAAAACGGCCTGCTATCAGACCCGCGCTGGCATGCATCGATTGCCGCTCAAGCCAAGCCACGGAATCAACCTGTTGCGGTTCAATGGCCATATCTACGACGAATGGCGAGCGACTCAAAGAATTCTTCACTGCAAGCTGAACCCGCATATTAATCTTGGCAAAGCCAATGTCTACCTCTTGCTCTTCGATTTCTAGGCGCGGGCGTTTCCAGACCACCTTCTGTTTAAAATCTGGCAACTCGGCCACATTTGGAATTGTCATTCCCGCAACTTCAATAAAACCATCAGAATCCTCACCCGACAGCGGCAAATCCATCGACAGCTGATTCACATTCAGCAAATCCAAGTTCTTGGATATCGAAAATAGCCTAATACTCGCGTCCTCGACGCGCAAGCGCATAGGATGCACTGCTGGCGGTCGTTTCAACAAGGGCTTCTGCTGGGCCAACACCTCAGCGACGGCTGCTTGTGCCTGCGATGGCTTCTGCTGAGCCAAAACCTGGGAGCCAAGCACTGGTTGTTGCACCACATTAGCATAATCTGCCAAGCTCATTTGTGCCAACTCTTGTGCTTGATCCAACGCCCTAGATTTAGGCAATGGGCTTTCTTGATTGGCTGCCAGTGCTGGTGGAATGGGTGGTGGTTTTTCGATCAGGTCACTATCCGCTGGCAAAGCTGTCAACATTTCGATCGCTAGCTCAATGCGAGGCTCATTGACGACAACTTCTCGCAAACGTAGCTGGCGCCTAAGCAAAGGCTTCCAATATGGCATGATAGTAACACGCTCAACATCCAACAACGCTTGCTCAGCGTCACCCGGCATAAAAACGCGGGTCCGATTCACGGTAATCCCATTCCAGGGAGACCATGTCATCGATCCTATTTTGCATTCTAGCCCGAGGCGTTCGCGAAGCTTCTTCTCAGCCGTGTTCGTGCCCCAAGGCGACATCAGCCAAAGGTTGGAAGCGATAAAGACCACTAATAAGGCAAAACCTGAGTAGACAAGCCCTCGTCTTAACCATACGAGCATATGCCCGGTTTTCAACTGTTCTCCGCCCTCTGGAGCATCACCACCTAAGCCCGCTGCCATCACTTATTTTTGAGGAGGACTGAAGCGTATCACTAAGCTTTTATCAGCAAGGCGTCGACCTGCAGTGCTTTCTTGGAGACGATAAATTAATAAGCAATGCTTGCCATCTTTATAGCTTCCCATCGCTAGGTTTTCTTTTGTCGAAATAAACTCACTATTGTTTTCATAACGCCACTCCTTACCTGTCCAAGCGCCTAAAATACTGCGTTCCTCAGCAACAATATCTTCAATGCGCTTGAGTTCACCGTTAGGAGATTTGAAATTACCTGTCTCGGGATTGTAACGTAACAACGAGATAGTCATGCCCACTCCGCTTACTCGTATCATCCACTCATTTGGATTGGGCTCCTCAAGTCGAATGACGACTTGCTGCATAGCTTTGAACTGACGCTGATCCCACAGCTTCAGATAAGCCTCATAATCCTCTTTCGTAAGACCTAGATTTTCGTGCCAAGGCAAGGGAATCCCCGGCTTGGCAACTTTGGCATATGCAGCATACCACTCAGGATTGGCCTTTGATGCAGCCTTTACTTTAGCGATGTATTTGTTGATTTCCTCTGGCGGCATAATTGCTCCGACTTCACCAGAGACGGTCTTCCCTTTATCAAAGTATGCAGCGAGAATCTCAGGAACCTTGTTATCAGCAGCCGAAACAACAGATACAGCCAAAAGCGTGACAAGCGCCAATACGCTCAGTTTGCTCACTAAAAGAGGAAAATTAAAAAACGCGGGGAATTCGGGAAATTTCATAGTCGAATAATAAATCTAGGGGCCGACAAAAAAAGTTAACCAGACACCCCGCAAGTGCAAGCGCCAATCTCAAATGCCCATCTCAGATACCTTTGAGCGATTCCTCGTAACTACCAACCGCCTACTCCCGATCAATGCGAAAAACACGCTCGCCAGGCTTGTAATAATTCAAGCGATCACGCGCGATCATCTCCAAATATTGGGGCTCATTCAAAATAGCAGTGAGTTCACGCTGCTTAGCGTCCTTTTGCTCAATCACCGCGTTCTCTTTATCAACCACCTCATTGAGAACTACCTCCATCTTCTTAAGCTTACGGTATGGCTGGAGTGTTGTTGCCACAAAAGCAAAGCAACCCATCAACACGAGAATACAAAAAGCAAGGCGAACACTGACATTCATGCGCTCAGTGCGAGCCCTGACCTTGTTGTATCCGGCCTGTTGGGATGCTTTAGACCTGCTGTTTTTTTTCTTACTCAATTTAAACCTAGTGCGTATGCGA